>CATYJA010000097.1:0-6075 GCA_958407545.1 uncultured Collinsella sp.
AGCTCGACGGTCACCGAAGCGGGATCCTCCCCTACCAGCTCGGCCAGCATGGGAAGTGCCACGGCGAGCGTCTCGCGAATCGTTCCGTTGTTGGAAAAGCCGGCGGCGGCATGATGCCCGCCACCGCCAAAGTTGGCAGCAATCTCGGACACATCGAGGTCACCCTTGGAGCGCAGGTTGCCGCGTACCTTGGTATCGCCCTCAATGCCCTTCAGAAACAGGCAGACCTCCACGCCCATAACCGAACGCACCACATCGACCAGGCCGTCGCACTCGTCCGAGGTGACGCCGCAGGCCTCAAGGTCGCTCTGGTAGGCATAACTATACGCCACGCGCCCATGCGCGACCGTCTTAATGCGACCCATGACAATGGACTTGAGGTGCAAAAACTCAACGCGCATGCTCTGATAAACCTCGAGCGCAACGCGCGCCGGGTCGGCACCGTGGGCAACCAGACGCGAGGCCGCATGGAATGCGGCGGCATCGGCGTTTTGGTACTGGAAACGACCGGTATCGGTAACCAAGCCACACAGCAGACAGGTCGCAACGCCATCACGTGCGACAATGCCACAATTGTCCAAGAAGCGGTCGATGATCATAGCGCAGGCTGCAGCTTCGACGCGCCTCAGACTGAGCTCGGCAAACTCCTCGCGCGCTGGATGGTGATCGAAGCACACCACATGCGCCGATCGACGCAGCACCTCGGCGGAGTTGTTCAGGCGCTCGACGACCGGCACGTCCACCGAGATGAACAGGTCAGGATTGCCGGTATACGCAGATGCCGGCACCAGGCGATCGGAGCCTTCCATAAAGCGGTAGATGCGCGGAACCGGGTCATCGTCTGCCAGCAGCAGCGCAATGTCCTTGTTGGGAAAAAACTTCATGAGCGAAAGGCCCAGACCCAACACGGAGCCCAAGGCATCGCCATCGGGAGAAGTATGTCCCGAAATCGCAATGGAGGACGCACCCTCGATGAGCTCGAGGATGCGTCGCTGAATATCTGCAGACTCGCACGAAGCGAGGTCGGCGGAATTAGTCATCTAAAGCTGCCTCCTGGGCGGCATCCGCTATCGGATAGCCGTCCTCGTCCTTTTCGATCGCAAGCGTGGCGGGAACGTTTTCCAGCGCACGCGTGATGCGCTCGGCCTCATCGGTCGAGCGATCGATGCGAAAATCGAGCTCGGGCGTGACACGCCAATCGAGCGAGCGAGCCACCAGGCTGCGAATACGGCCCTTGGCGCTTGCGAGCGCCTCCATGACCTCGTCGTAGCGGCTCGCATCGCACGACACGTACACGCGCGCGAACGAACGGTCCACCGCGACCTCGACCGCAGTCAAAGTAACCAGGTCGAGACGCGGATCGGAAACCTCAAAGAGCAGGATATAACCGAGCTTCTCGCGAAGCTGCTCGCCCAGACGGCGGGTTGCCTGCGTTTGCTTCATAGCGCTACCCCCTACTCGGTACGGGCAACCTGGTCGATGCGGTAACCCTCGATCTGGTCGCCGGGCTTGATGTCCTGGAAGTTCTCCAGACCAATGCCGCCCTCGGAACCGCTCTTGAGGCTCTTGGCCTCGTCCTTGTAGTGGCGCATCGAGGCGATCTTGCCGTTGAAGACCACGATGCCGTCGCGCACCAGGCGCACGGAATCGGTCGCGGCGATCTCGCCCTCCTCGACGCGGACACCGGCGGCGATACCGACTTTGGGCACCTTGAAGGTGTCCAGGACGGTCGCGGTACCCGTGGCGACCTCGACCTCGGTGGGCTTGAGCATGCCGATACGGGCGGCGTCGAGCTCCTCGAGGCACTTGTAGATGACGTCGTAGCAACGGATCTCGACGCCCTCGCGCTCGGCGGCGGAGCGGGCCTTTCCGTCGGGACGGACGCCAAATCCGATGATGATGGCGTTGGAAGCGTCGGCCAGGACGACGTCGGTCTCATTGATGGCGCCAACGGCGGAGTGGATCGTGTTGATGCGAACCTCGGACTGATCCATCTTGTCGAGCGAGTCCTGAAGGGCCTCGATGGAACCCTGGACATCGGCCTTGATGATCAGGTTGAGCTCCTTGACCTCGGCGTCGGCAATGGTCTCGAAGAGGTTCTCGAGCGTGACGTGCTTGACGCGGCTCTGCTCCTCGATACGGGCCTTGAGCGAACGCTCGTCGGCAAGGGCGCGAGCCTCGCGCTCGTCCTCGAACACGCGGAACTCGTCGCCGGCGTTGGGCACAGACTGCAGGCCCAAAATCTCGACGGCGTCGGAGGGACCGGCCTCGGTGACGGCGCGACCCTTGGGGTCGAGCATAGCACGGACGCGGCCGTAGGTAAGGCCGGCGACCAGCGTATCGCCCACGTGCAAGGTACCGCGGGTCACGAGCACGGTAGCGACCGAGCCGCGGCCCTTGTCGAGCTTGGCCTCGAGGACGTTGCCGGAGGCAAAGGTGTCCGGGTTGGCCTTGAGCTCGAGCACGTCTGCCTGGAGCAGCACGGTCTCCAGAAGGTCGTCGATACCGATCTTCTGCTTGGCCGAGATGTTGACGAACATGTTCTGTCCGCCCCACTCCTCGGGGATGACGCCGTACTCGGTGAGTTCCTGACGCACACGGTCGGGGTTGGCGCCGGGCTTATCGATCTTGTTGACGGCGACGACGATGGGTACGCCGGCGGCCTTGGCGTGGTTGATCGACTCGACCGTCTGGGGCATGACGCCGTCGTCGGCGGCGACGATCAGGATGACGATGTCGGTCACCTTGGCGCCACGGGCACGCATAGCCGTAAAGGTGGCGTGACCCGGGGTATCGATAAAGGTGATCTTGCGGTCGTTGATCATGACCTGCGAAGCGCCGATGGCCTGCGTAATGCCGCCCGCCTCGCCGGCAGCAACGCCGGTGTGACGGATGGCGTCGAGCAGCGACGTCTTGCCGTGATCGACGTGGCCCATGACGGTGACGACCGGGGCGCGCGGCTTAAGGTCGGCGGGATCGTCGTAGAACGAGAAGGTGTTCTCCTCCTCGGGGGTGATGATCTTGATCTGACGGCCCAGGTCGTCGGCAACGAGCTCGACGAGGTCGTCGGACATGGACTGCGTCATGGTGAGCGGCGTACCCAGCAGGAACAGGCGCTTGATGATGTCGTTGGCCGGAACGTCGAGCGCCTCGGCAAGCTCCTGGACGGTAACGCCCTGGGAGACCTTGATGGCATCGAGGTCCTCGGGGTTCACGCCCTGGGCCAGCGCCTCCTCTATCTTGCGCTCCTCCTGAGCCTTGGCAGCCTCGCGCTCGCGCTTCTCCTTGCGCTTCTTGCGGCGACCGGTGGACTCGCGAGAGGCCTCCTCGACGGCGGCACGAGCCTCCTCGAGCACCTTCTCGCGGCTGTACTCCTCGGCCTCGCGAGCCATGCGGCTGTAGTGGTCCTCTTCGTTGTTGTGACCGCCCTTGCGCTTCTTGCCCTTGCCCTGCTTGTCGGGGTTGGGGAAGTCCATGCCGGCAGCGACGTTGTTGCTGGCGTTGGTGCGATGGCTGTGCGGACGGCTCTCGGAGGCGTTGCGCTCGGAGTTGTTGTCGGAGGCATTGCGATCGTTATGACGGCCACCGCGACGGTCGTTGTTGCCGCCACGACGGTTGCCGCGCTCGGCGGAGCGCTCGGCCTTGGCCTTCGCCTCGGCGTCCTTCTTCTCCTTGAGCACGGTCTCCTGTGCGGCGATCTGGTCGAGCAGCGAACGGAAGCGCGAACCGGAGTCGGAAGCGGGGACGGCGCGGCGCTGGGCCTCGCGGGCAGCCTCCTCCTTCTCGCGGGCAAGGCGCTCCTGCTCGGCCTTCTTCTTGGCCTCGGCCTCGGCGCGGGCGGCCTCCTCGGCAGCCTGGGCGGCGGCGAACTGGCGGCGCTCCTCCTCGCGTGCCTTCTCGGCGGCGATGCGCTCACGCTCGGCCTCGGCAGCGCGCGCTGCCTCCTCGGCGGCGGCTGCCTCCTCCTCGGCCTGCTTGGCGGCCTCGACTTCCTTGGCACGGGCCTCGATCACCGAGGCGAGCTGCTTGCGGACCATGGCGACGTAAGCGTCCTCCAGGGCGGAGGAAGCGGACTTAGCGGGAATCTTCATTTCGGCGAGATGACCCATCAGTTCCTTGGAGGTCATGCCGAACTCTTTGGCCAGGGTGGACACACGGACTTTTGCCATATGACTTCACCTACCCTTTCTGGCACCTTGGGTGCCTAGAGACTGAACGAGCGTGGGAGATGCGCCGGGACCCGCCCGACGCGACCGCGCGCTAGATCAGGTCCTCCGCATCATCGAAGGCGTCGGTGTCGTGGACACCGCAGAAACGGGAGCCGGGGCGGGCCTGGTTGCGGCACTGGATGCCGTCCTCGGACACGTACTCGCAGCGACGGACGTCGTCGTCCTCGTCACCGATCAGGTCGGCGGCGGGCTCCTCGTGAACGGGGACGTTCTTGAGGATGTCGGCGGCAAGGGTCTCGGACTTGATGTCGATGTGCCAGCCGGTCAGGCGAGCGGCGAGGCGGGCGTTCTGGCCCTCCTTGCCGATGGCGAGCGAAAGCTGGTCGTCGGGCACGATGACGCCGGCGTAGGCCTTCTCCTCGTCGATGAGGACGCGGGTGACCTTGGCGGGCGACAGGGCGTTGGCGACGTAGACGGCAGGATCGGCATCCCACAGGATGACGTCGACGCGCTCGCCGCGGAGCTCGCCCACGACGGCGCGAACGCGGCTGCCCTTGGGGCCGACGCAGGCGCCCACGGGATCCAGGCGGTCGTCGAGCGAGTGGACGGCGACCTTGGAGCGCTGGCCGGGCTCGCGGGCAATCGACTTAATCTGGACGGTGCCCTCATAGATCTCGGGCACCTCCTGCTCAAACAGACGACGCATGAGCTCGGGGTGGGTGCGGGAGATGACAATCGGCGGACGGCTGTGCTCGCCGCGAACCGGCTGCAGGTTGGAGTTGGGGTCGCGGACGTCGATGATCACGGCCTTGATGTGCTGGTTGTGTAGGTAGCGCTCGCCCATCGGACGCTCGTTGCGCTCGTTCTCGTAACGGCGCTGATCGAAGTGCGGCAGCTCGGCCTCGACGCCCTCGCGGATCTTGACGATCGTGAAGTCGGGCGTGGACTGCAGCACGGTACCGCTGATGAGGTCACCGATGCGGCCGGAGAACTCCTCGTAGATCTGCTCGCGGGCGGAGTTGCGCACGATGGCGTTGATCTCGGCCTTGGCGTGCTGGGCAGCGATGCGGCTCGTGTTCTTGGGGGTGACGTCGATCTCCTCGAACTCGGTGAAGTTGCCCTCCTCGTCCATGGAATCGTCGATCGGCTCCAGGCGGTAGACGTAGATCTTGCCGGTGGTGCGGTCGATGGTCACCTTGGCGCCCCACTCAAGATGCAGGATCTCGGCATAGCTCTTGGCGAGCGACTGCTCCAGGCGGTCGATCAGGTAGAGCTGGTCGATGTGCTTCTCCTGGCAAAGCTCCATCAGGGCGGACATCATGTCGGATGCTGCCATCTTACTTTCCTTCCTTCGCGGGCTTGAAGTCGTAGGTGGGCTTCAACTTGCACTTTTTAACATCAGAGAAATCGAGGGTGACGGACTCGCCGTCCTCGAGCTCGAGGGTCACGTTCGTCTCGGTGGCGGAGGCAATCTTGCCGGCGTACTTGCGACGGCCCTCGGTGGCGGTGGAGGTGAGCTCGCAGTTCTCGCCCACAAAGCGGGCAAAGTCGCACGGGCGGCGCAGCGGGCGCGCCATACCCGGGCTCGACACCTCGAGCGTATAGCTCGAAGAGATGGGGTCGAGCTCCTCAATCACATCGCCGACCCACTTGGTGTTGGCCGTGACGTCGTTGAGCGACAGGCTCTGACCCTCGGCACCCTCGATACGCACGCGCACGCAGGGGGCCTTGGTGGCACCCACGAGCTCGACGTCGACGATATCGACATCGTGCTGGGGAGCGACGGCCTCGAGCGCGTCGATGATCGCCTGCTCGGTCTTGGTCTTGACCATTGCGGCACCTCCATCCATACAAAAAAGAAGCGGGGCCGAAACCCCACTTCTTTCAATTACAACTTCATTTGCAA
>CATYJA010000098.1:0-5954 GCA_958407545.1 uncultured Collinsella sp.
CTGACCATGGTCGACGTCATGCGTCGCGGCGGCGTGCGTGCCACGCTCGTCTCGATCATGCCCACGCGTGAGGTCGTAAGCTCGCTGCAGATTCCCGTAACCTGCGACGCACTCTTTGATGAGATCAACTTTGACGAGTACGACTGCGTCGTGCTGCCCGGCGGCCTGCCCGGTGCCACCAACTTGCGTGCAGATCAGCGCGTCTGCGACGTAGTCTGCGAGTTCGCCGCGACCAAGCACGTTGCCGCCATCTGCGCCGCCCCGTTTATCCTGGGCGAGCTTGACCTGCTCGAGGGACGCCACGCCACGTGCTTCCCTGGCTTTGAGAAAAGCTTCCCCGAAGGCGCCTATACTGGCGAGAAGGTCACGCAAGACGGCAACATCATCACTGCCAGCGGCATGGCACAGTCACTCCCCTTTGCATTGGAGCTGCTGCGCACGCTCGCTGGCGACAAGGCCGTCGAGAAGGTCGCCGAGGGCATCCAACTATGATTTTGGCTTCGCAATCGCCGCGCCGCATAGAGCTGATGCGCGAGGCAGGCTACAACATTCGCGTGATTCCCGCGGATATCGACGAAACGCCCTTTGATGGCGAGGCTCCGCTCACGCTTGTCGAGCGCTTGGCACGCGCCAAGGCGGCTGCCGTTGCTGCCGAGTATGCCGAGCCCAAAGAACTGACGGTCGCGGCCGACACCATCGTCACCTTCGACGGCAAGATTTTGGGCAAGCCGGCAACCGAGGGCGAGGCGCGCACCATGCTCCGTGAGCTTTCGGGCCGCACGCACCAGGTCGCAACCGGCGTCTGCATCGTTAAGGCAGGCGATACGGCCGCCCCGCATGCCGCCGAGAGCCTGTCGTTTGTCGATGTGACCGACGTGACATTCTACGAGCTCACCGACGAGCAGATCGAGCACTACGTTGCCTCGGGTGAGCCCATGGATAAGGCAGGCGCCTACGGCATCCAGGGCACAGGCGGCCGCATGCTCGTGCACGATATTTCGGGCGACTTCTATAACGTAGTGGGCCTACCCATCGCCCGCGTCGCGCGCGCGATTCAAAAACTCTCGTAATTGCATCTGGCGCTGGGTATTCCCCAGCGCCTACAATTTTGGCGTACCGTACGGATCCCGACCGGGCACAAGGCGCGGCGGAAAACCGATAGGAGTTAAACATGGATACACTGCTCGAGGCCATTGACGTCTGCGATGTCGATGGCTTTTGCTATGGCAACTATACGGACGAGGAGGCCGGCACCGGTTGCACCGTAATCGTGGCACCCGAGGGCGCCACCGGCGGCGTTGACGTACGCGGTGGCGCTCCCGCTTCGCGCGAGACCGACCTGCTACGACCCGAGAACACCGTCGACAAGGTCCACGCCGTCTGCCTTTCGGGCGGATCGGCCTTTGGCCTCGAAGCTGCAAGCGGCGTCGCTCGCGAGCTTGAGAGCCGCGGCATCGGCCTTCCCGTCGGCCCCACGCAGGTGCCTATCGTGTGCTCCAGCTGTATCTTCGACCTTGCCTTTGGCGACCCCACCGTGCGCCCCGACATTGAGGCCGGCATCGCCGCCGTGCGCGAAGCACTCGACCACACCCCCACCAAGCTCGAACAGGGCAACGTAGGCGCCGGCACGGGCGCCACCGTGGGTAAGCTCATGGGGCCTGCCACCTGCATGAAGGCCGGTCTTGGAGCTGCCGCCGTGGCACTCGGTCCCGTCAAGGTGGGCGCCGTGGTCTCGGTCAACGCCTGCGGCAACGTTGTCGACCCCTTCACCGACGAGTGGGTCGCCGGCATGCGCGCCGCAGCCGATAGCGACCAGATCGTCGACATGGAACTCGCAGCCTTTGCCGCCGCCGGATCCATGCAGATGCCGCTCGACCGCACCAACACCACCATCAGCTGCATCATCACCAACGTGGAACTCACTAAGGCACAAGCCACCAAGGTCTCGCAGATGGCCGCAGACGCCTACGCACACGCCATCCGTCCCACGCACACCACCAACGACGGCGACACCATCTACACCCTCGCCAGCGGCAAACTGGGCGCCCAGGCAAGCGCCGCCGTTCCCCTAGACCTACTGGGCATGCTCGCCGTAAGGGCCTTGGAAACCGCCATCGTAAACGGAGCCAAAACCGCCAAAACCTCCCACGGCGTCCCCGGAGCCGCAAAGTAAACTAGGTCGTCCGGTTGCCCGGTGGGGCTTGGTTATGTTTGCTGCTCTACAGTCCTGGCTCGCACGAAGAGCACATTAAGTGCTCTTCGGCTCGTGCGGAACTCGCGACAAACATAACCAAGCCCCACCGGGCAACCTACCAACCAGATTCTTTTCAGCCCAGGCCCCTGTGTACCGCGCTTCGAAGATCTTCAAATTCAAATAACCTGACAATCGATTCTTATAGCAGAGGCCCCTTGGCCTTTAGTTTGATACAAGTTCCGCGCGAGCAGGACTGTTCGCAGTAGCAAACTAAAGGCCAAGGGGCCCAGTCAACCTATCAGCAGCGATTACTCAGCAGCTAGTTGAATTTGAAGATCTTTGAGGCAAGACGGTATAGGCCGAGTGTGGTTTTGTCACCGGCACGACCGCGCAGATTGGTGAAGAACCCGACCACGCCGTAGCGGGCACGACGATACATGCGCTCGTCGTAGGCCTTCAAATCATTCCACAGCGTCTTTAGGCGCTCGTCGGCGCAATCTTCCTCGGAAAGCTTGGTGAGCACCGAGCAGATCGCCATCATCATGGTGAAGTAGCCCATCATGTACGAACGCAGGCGCGACGACTCAACATCGCTGTACAGGTGGTACGAATCCATCATGATACGCGTAACACGGAATTGCTGGTCCAGACGCTTGACCATCGTTGCCTCGTTGACGCTCTGGCCTTCGCGACCGATAAAGTAACGGTAGAGGTCGATGTCGGCGTAGTACATGGTCTTGCAACGCGGCAGCGGCACGTAGGCGTAGATGTTGTCCACATAGAACGTGTGCGGCGGCATGGGAAGGTTGGACTCGCGCAGCACATCCGTACGATAGCACAGGCTGTGCATGAGTAGGTTCTGGTCCAGGCGGAAATGACCGATCTGATCCCAGGAAAAGATCTTTTTGCGCGGCAGGGCAAATTTGTAGCCAATAGCGGTATGCGTGCCCTCGTAAACCTTCACGTACACGTAGTTCGAGATAAACAGGTCAACGCGCTGGTCACGCTCTTCAAAGCCACGCAAAATCGACAGCATGGTCGAAAGAGCCGCAGCGTCGAGCCAGTCATCCGAGTCGACGACCTTGTAGTAGGTGCCCTGCGCCTCGCGCAGACCCGAAAGGACGGCAATACCGTGGCCGCCGTTCTCCTGGTGTACCGCGCGAATGATACCGGGATAACGTGCCTCCCACTCATCGGCCTTATCGGCCGTCTCGTCCTTGGAGCCGTCGTCCACTACGATAATCTCGATATCGGTGGCGTAATTGCTCCCCTCCAAGATGGAGGTGATGCAATGGTCCATGTCCTTGGCGGCGTTATACGAGGGAATACCGAATGTTATGACTTTATGCATGGCAGGCGATAATCTCATCCGAAAGATCGAGGGCGGAATTGGTCACGGCGTCCATATCGTAGTAACGATACTCGGCCAGACGACCCACCGGGTGGAAGTTCGTCAGGTTCTGGACGCGCTCAAGATAGCGCTCATAGAGCTCACGGTTCTCGGGCTCAAGAATGGCGTAGTACGGCGTCTCGCCCGAGCCGGGCGTATAGGCCTTGGAGTACTCCTTCATGATGGTGGTCTTGCCAGGCAGGACCTGACCGGTCATGTTCTTGAACTCAGTGATGCGCGTGTAGTCCTCGCTCGTGGTGTAGTTGACGGTGCCCACGGGCTGGAACTGGTCCATATCGAGCGTCTCGAACTTCATGTCGAGCGTGCGGTACGGTAGCGCGCCCAGATCGAGATTGAACAGCTCGTCGAGTGGACCGGTGTAGACGATCTCGCCACCATAGACCTTGCCGTCGATCTTGACGGTAGTCTCGTCGATTTCAAAGAGGTCACGGGCGTCCACGTCGCAGAACACGTCGATCAGGTCGTGGTCGAGCATATGCTCAAAGAGCGCAGTGTAGCCCTCCTGCGGCATGCCCTGGAAGGGAGCTTGCGGGAAGTAGCGGTCATCATCGCCCACAAAGACGGGAACGCGGCCGGTGATCGAGGGATCGATCTGATCGGGCGTCTGGCCCCACTGTTTCATGGTGTAATGCAAAAAGACGTTCTCGTAGACGTAATCGGCGACCTCGGCAAGATCCGGGTCGTTCTTCTTACGCAACTCCATAATGGGCACCTTGACATCCTTGCCAAAGGTCTCCACGAGCTTCTGATACAGCTCCTCGCCGCGCTCGTCACCAAAGGCGAGCTTGAGACTCGCATGGTTGAAGGGCACGGGCATAAGGGTACCGTTGATGTTGGCGAGAACCTTGTGCTGATAATCCGTCCACTTGGTGAAGCGCGACAGGAAATTGTGCACGCGCTCGTTAAAGGTGTGATAGATATGCGGACCGTACTCGTGGATCAGGATTCCGGCCTCGTCAGTGCAGTCATAGGCATTGCCCGCAATGTGGCTACGGCGCTCCAAAACGGCAACACGATAGCCGATGGTCTCGGCAAGACGGCGGGCGCAAACGGCACCGGCATATCCAGCACCGACGACAATCATGTCGTACGCGCCGGCGTTAAAGCCTTCAGGCAGGCCTGAGGTAATCTGCATCGATACTCCTTGTCAAAAGCCACGGGCTCGTTAGCTGGGCTTTTCTCGAACATTCTTCGAGACATATTTATCAGAGCGATTATAGCGCTAATGCGTCCTATAATGAGCTTGCCACACAAGGAAAGCTCAAGCGCCGCGGCGTACATAATTGAAAGGTAAGCCCGCTAGCAGCGGGTTTATTCGTGAACAGCCGGGCGCCTGGAGCTTAGCGAAACGCTTGTAAGGAGTAACATGAGCGATTTCCTAAACCGTATGAAGTCTGCCGCCAAGGCCGACCTTAAAACGATCGTCCTGCCCGAGGGCGAGGATCCGCGCACTATCGTCGCGGCCACCAAAATCATCGAGGAGGGCCTGGCAAAGATCGTCATCCTGGGCAACCCCGACGAGATCAACGTTCCCGGCGCTACCGTCATCGACCCGCGCAATGCCGAGAAGCACGAGGAGTACGCACAGAAGTTTGCCGAGCTCCGCGCCAAGAAGGGCGTTACCATCGAGCAGGCTCGCGCCCAGGTGATGGACGCCACCTACTTTGGCACCATGATGGTCAAGATGGGCGATGCCGACGGCCTGGTCTCCGGCGCCTGCCACTCCACCGCCGACACCCTGCGCCCTGCGCTTCAGATCCTCAAGACCGCCCCGGGCACCAAGCTGGTCTCGGCCTTCTTCGTGATGTGCACCGACACCCCGCAGTTCGGCACCGACGGCACGCTGATCTTCGCCGACTGCGGCCTCAACATCAACCCGTCCTCCGACGAACTCTCCGAGATCGCCATCGCCTCCGCTCACTCCTGGTCCACCTTCATGGGCAACGTTGAGCCGCACGTGGCCATGCTCTCCTACTCCACCATGGGCTCCGCTGGCGGCGAGGTCGCCAAGAAGGTCCAGGAGGCCGTGAAGTTCTGCAAGGAGAAGGCTCCCGAGCTCGCCATCGACGGCGACCTGCAGCTCGATGCCGCCATCGTCCCCACCGTCGCCCAGCTCAAGGCTCCCGGCTCCTCCGTCGCTGGTAAGGCCAACGTGCTCGTGTTCCCCGACCTCGAGGCAGGCAACATCGGCTACAAGCTGGTCCAGCGCTTCGCCGGTGCTGACGCCTACGGCCCCATCCTGCAGGGCATCGCCAAGCCGGTCAACGACCTTTCGCGCGGCTGCTCTGCCGACGACATCGTGGGTGTCGTGGCCATCACCGCCGTCCAGGCTCAGATGGCTGAGTAGCG
>CATYJA010000099.1:0-5934 GCA_958407545.1 uncultured Collinsella sp.
CCTGTCGTTTCCGTGCCCTCGGATTGGGTCATAGTGTCTGACTTATGCTCAACCTATGGTGTCATCTCGCCCCAAAAGGACCCTGGTCGCTCTGGCGGGCTTTCGCTGACTTTACCAACACATCGGCGTTGTCTTGGCTGTCAAGCTAGACGTCGCTCGCTGTCCGTCCTCTACCTGCGGCGATGCCCTGGTTGGCACTTAGGGACGTTCCTTTTCTGCCGGCGCTTTGATCCCTTGGGGACGGAGGAAAAGGGATCATTACTTTGCACCAAATACACGAGAGTGGTCCATCGATGAATCGACGTTTGCGCACATGGCTCGCATGACAGTCGTCTCTTTTATGTCTCCTTTAGCCGTCACTGCCTAGGATGGGGGTTGGTCGATAGGGAAGGGAGCGTCTATATGGACGATGCGAGCGAGCGTTCAATCGAAGAGGACATGCTCGATCAGTTCAACTACTTTGACGATGAGGATGAGGAGCTGATCGATCGTCGCGAGCCGGCGTCGCTCGATGCTTTCGACCTTGTTGATGAAGAGCCCGACGAGGACGAGGTCGAATCGACGGAACCCCCACAGCTTTCGCACCTTGACTCGCTGCTTTCGAGAGCCCCCATGCACCACGGTGTCCGTGCCGGCGCGCTCCATATGAAAACTGACTGGCGCCAGATCGTGACGGCAGGCGATGAGCTCGCCGTCGATGCGCCGCTCACCGATAAATCATCCATCATCTGCCGCACCGGCATGCTCATGCTGGCAAGCGGAACAGGTGCCTGGCGCGTGCGCGATACCATGAATCGTGTTGCCGCCGTGCTCGGCGTTACGATTCACGTCGACCTGAGTCTTCTGTCGTTTGAGTGCACCTGCATCGAAGATGGCCACTGCTTTAACGAGGTCGTCAGCCTACCCACAACGGGGGTCAATACTCATCGCATTTGGATGATGGAGAGCTTCCTAAAGGAAATCGAGATTTACGGACGCCGGTTTACCGTACACGAGTACCACGAGATGCTCAAGACTGTTGAGAGCTCAAAGCCCGATTACTCTCCCTGGCAACAGGGCCTTGCGGCGGCCTGTGCTTGTGGCGCCTTCGTCTTTTTGCTCGGCGGCGGCCCTATCGAGATGGCCTGCGCGTTCGTAGGCGCTGGTGTCGGCAACTTTGCTCGCTCCCATATTCTCAAGCAGGGTCTTGGCCAGTTCAGCGCGCTGACGACTGGCGTTGCGCTCGCTTGCGTTTCGTATCTGCTGGCATTGCTCGGCCTTAGCCAGGTCATTCCAGGGGCAATGTCGCACCAAGAAGGCTATATCGGCGCCATGCTCTTTGTGATTCCCGGCTTTCCCCTCATTACGGCAGGCCTCGACATCGCTAAGCTTGACATGCGAAGCGGTATCGAGCGTCTTTCGTATGCTGTGTCGATTATTGTGATGGCGACCCTCGTAGGTTGGATGGTTGCTGAGTGTGTGGGACTGGCGCCGGATGACTTCGCCCCGCTCGGCCTCTCACCGTTGGCTCTTACGCTCTTGCGCATACTGATGAGCTTTATCGGTGTGTTTGGCTTCTCGGTTATGTTCAACAGCCCGGTAAAGATGGCAGCGGCGGCAGGGCTCATCGGCGCCGTGTCCAATACCTTGCGCCTTACGCTCGTCGATGCGCCGACGATACTTCCTTTCCTGGGCCTGAGCGCAGGTATGCCTCCCGAGGCAGCAGCGTTTATCGGCGCACTGGTATCGGGGTTGCTCGCGAGCTTAGCCGAAATCAAGCTCACCTACCCACGCATCGCCCTCACGGTGCCATCAATTGTCATTATGGTGCCTGGCTTGTATCTGTATCGCTCGATGTATTACATGTGCACCTTCGACACGGTCAATATGCTCGGCTGGTTTGTGCGTGCGGTGCTCATCGTGGCGTTTTTGCCCGTTGGTCTGGGTGTGGCGCGTACGCTCACCGACCCTCGCTGGCGCCACACCAGCTAATTGGTACAAGGGGGACAGGTTACTTTGCACCAAATGAGTTGCGGTGAAATAGGGACTGAATTGCTGCTTAAAGGGTCAAAACAGTCCGTATTCCACCGCAACTTAGGGGGTCGGGGGATTATCGGTGCCCTGCATCTTCATAAACTCAACGCTTACGAAGCGCAGGCCTTTCGTGCTAGGCTGGTTCCACCACATAAGTAGTCGCAGACGCGCGTACCACGGGCGGGCGAGATGAAGTTCCAACAGCTCCATCTTGCCCGCCCGTTTTTGTTGCGTGGTGCCGCGGCGTAACACAGAAAGGATTTTTCCCTTTATGCCTATCAACAAACGAGAGAGCCTGCTGTTTACCTTTATCATGTGCTTTTGCATGGTGCTCTGGATGAGCGTCTACAACGTTGCCCTGCAGCATGGGGCCATCAACGGCGAGGTTGTTGCCGCCGCGTGGCTCGGCTTCCCCGTTGCCTACGTTTTTGCCATGTGCTGCGACTGGTTTGTTGCCAGCCCCCTTGCCAAGGGTTTCGCTTTTAAATTCCTGGTCACGCCGGGCAAGAGCTCGCCGCTTGCCATGACGCTCGCCGTCAGCTCCTGCATGGTCGTTCCCATGGTCGTCATCATGTCGCTCTACGGCGCGTGCGAAGGCCTGTTCCATATGCCCGGCGGCCCGCTTGCCAATTTGCAGGCGCTGCCGATGATGTGGCTCGTCAACATTCCGCGTAACTTTATCATGGCCCTGCCCTGGAACCTGCTGGTGGCTGGTCCGGTTGCCCGCTTTGCCTTCCGCCGCGCTTTCCCCATGGGAACCGTCTTTGAAGAGCAGCATATGGAGCTCGTGCATATGCCGGGCGCTCCCGTTGCCGAGGAGGTTGCCAACATTTCCGAGCGCATGGACTCCGAGCCTGCCTGCTAGGCAACGCTTAAAACCAGACTCCCAAACAGACCGGAGCGATTCCTTTTTTGTAGACGTTGTCGTATGGCTGCACGTGGAAAAGGCCCCAACGGTTAACATATACTCCATATGGGTAAAGAGACCAAAGCGCTGCCGCGGGGCGGCGCTTTGCGTTTGAAAAACTAGCTCGTCTAAGAGGAACTAGCATGTTAGACCGTTTTACCGATCGCGCGCGCAAGGTCATGTCCATGGCCAAGCAGGAGGCGCTCGATCTTCATTCAAATAAGGTGGGAACCGAGCATCTGCTGCTCGCGCTCGCCAAGGAGGACGAGGGCATCGCCGCCGAGGCGCTGCGCTCGCTCGACATCTCCTACGACGACATCATGGACACCCTCAAGGAGGTCCAGACCACCGTTCCCGAGCCCAGCGAGGAGACCGAGGCCGCCAAGCTCGCCTTTACGCCACTCGTCATCAGCGTGATGGAGCGCTCCTTCCGCGTGGCGCGCGAGAACAACCAGACCTATGTGTCGACCGAGCACCTGCTCATCGGTATCGTCGAAGAGGGCAACGGTATGGCCATGGACATCCTCATGCGCCTGGGCGTGTCGTCCGCTTCCATCAAAAAAGCCATCGAGAAGCTTACCGCCAAGGATCAGGACAAGAAGCGCCCACTCGCCGGCGCCGGTGCTGGGCGTCCCGGTGCGGGCCTGCCGTTCTTTAGCGGCTCGGACGCCTCGCAGCAAAAGGGGAGCGGCACCGACACGCTCAAGCAGTTCGCCACCAACCTTACGCAGAAGGCACGCGACGGTAAGCTCGACCCCGTGATCGGTCGCGAAAAGGAAGTCCAGCGCATGATGGAGATCCTTTCGCGCCGCACCAAGAACAACCCGCTTATCTTGGGTGACCCCGGCGTGGGCAAGACGGCCATCGTCGAGGGCCTGGCACAGCAGATCGCTGCCGGCAACGTGCCCGAGAACCTTATGAACCAGAACATCTGGACGCTCGATCTGCCGGGTCTTGTCGCGGGCGCCAAGTATCGCGGTGAGTTCGAGGAGCGCCTCAAGAACGTGATCCAGGAGGCAACCGAAGCCGACGACGTCATCCTGTTTATCGACGAGATGCACACCATCATCGGTGCCGGTTCTGCTGAGGGCTCCATCGACGCGAGCTCTATGCTCAAGCCCGTGCTCGCGCGCGGTGCCTTCCAGATTATCGGCGCCACCACGGCCGAGGAATTCCGCAAGTACCTCACCAAGGACCCGGCCTTCGAGCGTCGCTTCCAGACCATCGATGTCGAGGAGCCGAGCGTCGAGGACACGGTCAAGATCCTGACCGCGCTCAAGCCGCGCTACGAGGAGCACCACCATGTGCGCTATACGCAGGGTGCTATCGAGGCCGCCGCGAACCTTTCCAACCGCTACATCCAGGATCGCTTCCTGCCCGATAAGGCCATCGACCTCATTGACGAGGCCGGTGCCCGCGCTCGCATCGCCGCGAATCGCGCGCCCGAGCCGGTGCGCGAGGCCGAGCATCGCATAGAGGAGCTCAAGGCCGCCGCGCAGGAGGCCACCGAGAGCGACGACATGAACAAGGCCGCCGAGATTACCGAGCGGCAGAAGGCCGCCGAGATTGAGCTCGCCGAGGCCAAGGCCGCCTGGACCGCCGAGCTCGACGCCAGCCCGCTCACCATCGATGTGAGTCAGATCGCCGATATCGTGTCCGTGACTTCGGGCGTACCGGTGTCCTCGCTTACCGAGAGCGAGAGCCGTCGCCTGCTGCAGGCCGAAAGCGTGCTCAAGACGCGCATCATCGGTCAGGACGAGGCTGTCGAGGCAGTTGCCAAGGCCGTACGCCGCAGCCGCTCGCCGCTCAAGGATCCGCGTCGCCCCGGCGGCAGCTTTATCTTCCTGGGTCCCACCGGCACGGGCAAGACCGAGCTCGCCAAGACGCTCGCCGAGTACCTCTTTGGCAGCAAGGATGCGCTCATCAGCTTCGACATGTCCGAGTTCGGTAGCGAGTTCGAGGTCTCCAAGCTCATCGGTAGCCCTCCGGGTTACGTCGGTCACGACGAGGGCGGCCAGCTCACCAAGGCCGTTCGTCGTCACCCGTACTCGGTCGTGCTGTTTGACGAGATCGAGAAGGCGCACCCCGATATCTTCAACATCTTGCTGCAGGTGCTGGAGGAGGGCCGCCTGACCGATAGCCAGGGCAAGACGGTAGACTTCCGCAACACCGTGATCATCATGACGTCCAACGTGGGCGCCCGCGAGATTGCGCAGGATGCGAGCGTGGGCTTTGGCACCACCGGCGAGCAGGGTCTCACGTCGAGTGAGATCCGTGGTCGCGCGATGGGCGAGCTCAAGCGCCTGTTCCGCCCCGAGCTGCTCAACCGTATCGATGACATCGTGGTGTTCCAGAAGCTTTCGGGCGAGAACCTGACCAAGATCGCTCACCTGCTGGTGGACGACCTGCGCCAGCGCCTGATTGCCAACGGCATGAACATCAAGCTCACCGATGCGGCCTACGACAAGATTGTGGCCGAGGGCACCGACCTCACCAACGGTGCACGTCCGCTGCGCCGCGCTATCCAAAAGCTCATTGAGGATCCGTTGTCCGAGGAGCTGCTGGCCGGCGAGTGGGGCAGTGGCGATACCGTCCTGTGCGATGTGGCCGACGGCAAGTTTGTCTTTAGCCATGGTACGGGCGAGATCCCGGCACCGCGTCCGG
Organism: uncultured Collinsella sp.; assembly: GCA_958407545.1. Taxonomy (GTDB): domain Bacteria; phylum Actinomycetota; class Coriobacteriia; order Coriobacteriales; family Coriobacteriaceae; genus Collinsella. Next base: position 5,585 of record CATYJA010000099.1, read on the forward strand.
CGGGCACGCTCGGTGGCGATACCGCTCCGGCAGCGCCGCACACCGGAAACGCTGCGCCTGTGAGTAGTGGCGTGACCTCGGGCCCCGGCGGTATGATGCAAGCTGGCTCCGGCGCGCTGTAGGGCGTGGCGACAATTTGATACGCTCAATCGAGGCGCTCTGGCAAGGGCGCCTCGATTTGTAGAGCTGCGGTGATTGTGACCGTTACGCTATACGGTCCACCGTTAGCCGATGATGCGAGAACGCTCGGCGTTTTCGACTGGTTTATGCAAACGAAGTCTGGGAATATACAAGTCGCATGTCTTATTGTCTAACCAGTTGCGCCAAGGAGGCACCATGGACTACAAGAT
>CATYJA010000100.1:0-5926 GCA_958407545.1 uncultured Collinsella sp.
TGGCCGCACACGTTGGTTGCGGCCGACGCGGGCCGCGGGCAAGTGCTTGTAAGGGAGCCTTGCCTCTCTTGTACGAGAAAGGACGCGTAATGAAGATCATTAAAGCTAAAGACTACGAGGATATGAGCCGCAAGGCCGCCAATATTATCTCGGCGCAGGTTATCCTCAAGCCCGACTGTGTGCTGGGCCTTGCCACCGGCTCCACCCCGATCGGTGCCTACAAGCAGCTCGCTGCTTGGTACAAGAAGGGCGACGTCGACTTTGCCGAGGTCAGCACCTACAACCTGGACGAGTATCGCGGCCTTTCGCACGACGATCCCCAGAGCTATCACTACTTCATGCGTGAGAACTTCTTCGATCACATCAACATCGACCTTAACAACACGCATGTGCCCGACGGTTCCAACCCCGACGCCGCCGCTGCCTGCTCTGAGTACGACAAGATCGTCGCCGAGGCCGGTTACCCGGATCTGCAGCTGCTCGGTATTGGCAACAACGGCCACATCGGCTTCAACGAGCCCGATGACCACTTCTCCAAGGGCACGCACTGCGTCGACCTCACCGAGAGCACCATTCAGGCCAACAGCCGCCTGTTCGACAGCATCGACGATGTTCCCCGTCAGGCCTACACCATGGGTACCCAGACCATCATGTATGCCCGCATGATCCTGGTCGTCGCCAACGGCGAGGCCAAGGCTCAGGCCGTGCATGACATGTGCTATGGTCCGGTTACGCCCGAGTGCCCGGCTTCGATCCTGCAGCTGCACACCAACTGCGTTGTCGTTGCCGACGAGGCCGCCCTTTCGCTCTGCGAGTAGCGCGAATCCTGCAGCTCGACATAGCCTTGCCTAAGGCCTCCGCTTTGCGGGGGCCTTTTTGCTATCCCTTTCCGCCCACTTGACCAAAAACTTGCCGCAAGCTTGACGAATGCCGGATGTCCAACAGCTTGATTCATTCTATACCAGATTCTATGCAAAAATGCCACTAGAAGGTCGTAGACGGTAGCGGGTGCTAGGCGAGTTGAATGACATGGCTGAACCTTGTTCATCTGCGTTACACTGCCGCTTAGATGGGACAAGCTGACAAGCTCATTTACCTGCTTAAAGACCGATTAGTCGGGGGATTAATAACAATCGGCCCTCGCTGTACAAAAACTTGCCGCTTGCGTACCAAAAGACAACCTAAAACACAAGGTCGCTCTATTCATAGCGCGGCTTGTATGGTCTTGCGGCTACAGTGTCCATACGGTCGAGTTGAGGAGCGGGCATGGTAAACGATTTGAGCGGTATAGACGACCTCGAGCTGATGCCGCTGGGCGGAGGCTATATGGTGCGACGCGAACGCTTGATGAATGAGCTTATCGCCAAGGGCCGAAAGGCCGGCATCGTGGTTCTTTATGCGCCCGACGGGTTTGGGAAGACCTCGGTGCTGCTGCAGTACACCCATGAGGTTAAATGCGACCCGACGCGAGGCCCCGTGCGGATTATCGAGGCCGATCGTGCCATTGGGCGCGAGGTGTTTATGCAGCTCGAGGTGGTTACCGAAGAACTCAAAGACAAACCGCACTCCCTTATCGCGATTGATAATGTGCCAAACCTCGATCAGCACGATACCGAAGACCTCATCGACAGGATTCGCGGCCTGCGCGCTATGGGGGTAGGGGTCTTTATCTCCTGCCGTCCTTCAAATCGTCAGCTGATTCATGGGCTGGGCGATTCGGTTAAGATCAATGCGCAGATGCTCAAGGTGCATGCCTATGAGTATTCGGCGTGGGCATCGGCGTTTTCGATCAGCACATCGCTCGACTTTTATCAGCTCACGCAGGGCGTGCCCGAGCTCGTTTCGGCATTGCAGACAGGTCTGTATGGCCAAGGTGACGTAGCCGGCCTGCTCGAAAACGAGATTGTCAACGTGTATGGCGCGGCACTTGCCGATCTGGCTTCGCTCGACAATAATGCGCTGTTTTGCGTGGCATGTCTCATGGTTTTGATGGGCGAGGGCAATATCGCAGAACTCGAGGCTTGCGGGGTGAGGCTGTCGATGGTCGACCAGTCCTACTTTGTACGCGACTACCCGATCTTTGGCTTGGATCCCGCCGAGCGGAGTTTTACGTGTCTGGGCACGGAGGATAACGGACGCTTGCGCTTGCGTAAGTTGGTGGCCGAGGTTCGCCCCGAACTTGTTCCGAGGGCGGCCCGGATTTTGCTTAAGGCGGGCCGATGCGATGCGGCGATGGGCCTGGCGGACGCCTTTTTGGACCGTGAAGCGGTCCTTGAACTTGCTGGGCAGTATGGGGTCGATCTTGCTCTGACGGGGCACGGGGCCGATATCTGCCGAGCAGCGCTGGGCACGATCGATGCCGACGATCCGGCTCCAGAGCCAACGCCTGCCGAGGCGCTTGGCGTATATCTGGCAGCGGTCAGCGTGTCCAATACAAAGCTCGCTCGCTATATGGCATCGGTCATCGAGCGCGGGGGCGAACGGGCGGCCTGTGAAATAGACCCTGTTTCATGGAGGGTGGCCCAGACACTGACGGCTGTTTGCTATGGGGACAACGGGCTTGGGCTTCCTACGAACCTGGCCGTGCCAGAAATAGAGACGTCCCACACCGCACTCGATATGCTGTCCGCGCATATCGAGGTCAAGCGCTGTCTGACCGAGCGGGGAGATGACGGCGGCGTTCTACAGCAGCTCAAAACGAGCAAGGCCTACGACTGCGAGCTCGATATCGCGGGGATTGTTATACGGGCCGATAGCATGCTGGTGGAGCTCTTTGACGGGTCGTTTTCGGGAACCGACGAGCGCGACGACGAGATGACGGTGGTGCGGGAGGCGCTCGACGTACGTGGGCTTAAGGCGATGGCTATCTGGGTGCGCATGGTGTTGGCGGCACGGCGGCTCCTTTCCGGCTTGCCGGTAACCGACGACGCGGCGTTCAACGAGCTCGACCGTTTTGCCGTGCGCATGCGCGACAACCAGATTCAGCTGTTTGGCCTGTTGTTAGAAGGCTGGCAGTCGCTGGCAGAGGGACGGCCGGTTAATGCAAAGTTCCGTGCGGTCCAAGTGCTCAAACTTGCCGAGGAGTCGATTGCGTACATGCGCGATAACGCATTGCTGCTGGAGCGCGCAGCGTATCTGCGTAACACCTCGATGGTTTCGGTGCGTGAGGAAGCGGAGCTACTCGATATAAGCCAGACACAGGCTGGTGGCGCAGAAGCCTGGATGGTGGCGCTGCATTTGGCGTGCGCGGGACGAGATAGCGATCTTGCGGCCTGGATGTCCATGAATCGTGCGGGGATTCTAGAGCCATCGTATCGGCTCTTTGCGCGCCTTGCCATGCATTGTCTGGGCGAGCCGGCGGCCAGGATACGCAAGAAGCTTCCCGTGCGCGAACTGTCGCGGTACTCGCTGCGCGACGATTTGGAAGGGGAGGGCGAGCGCCTGTTCCAGGCTGGCGAGGTTGAAGCCGTTGATACCATCGACCATATCGAGATTCGCATGTTTGGTGCGTTTCGCGCCGAGCGCGACGGGTTTCCCATCACGGACAAAATGTGGCGTCGCAAGAAGGCGGCGACACTTGCCGAGCGGCTTGCGCTGGGCATGGATGCGCTCGTCGATCGTGAGACGCTGGCCATGGAGCTGTGGCCCCATGCCGAGTTCAATAGCGCCCGCAATAACCTGTACTCGACGATATCGCGCTTGCGGTCGGCTTTGGGGCCGACGCCGGATGGCAAGTCGTGTGTGCTCATCCAAAATGAATGCATCGGACTCAACGGCGACTACGTCAAGACCGATGTACGGCTGTTTGACCAGATAAGCCGCGAGGTTTTGGGAAATCGCACGGGTGCGCGCGGGCCCCATTTAGTTGAGCTGTGCCTTAAAATTGAGCAGCTTTATGCCGGACCGCTGTATGTTCCCAATGGCTGTAATCCCACCTACTTTTTGCGTATGCGACGCATTATGCAGTCAAAGTACATCGATTGCATGATTAAGGGAGCAAATGCCGCTCTAGAAGAAAACGATCTGCAGTCGGCGATTTGGCTGGCGGAGTCGGGGCTTCGGCAGGAAACGGCGCGTGAGGATATGGTGCGCTGCGCCATGCATGTCTACAGTGCGGCGGGGCGGCGGCGCGATATCGTCGAGCTATACAGTGGGCATATGCACCATCTGAGGGAGCAGGTCAATGGCGTGCCCGAGCCCGAGACGCGGCGTCTATACGAGCGCTTGGTGGAGGGGCGGCTCAATCGCGTGCTGGTCGAGCGATAAAAAACGGGCGCCCGAAGTACTTGGGCACCCGTAAGCTTGCTATGTGTTGGTTCGCCGGATCATTGGCTCTTAGACGAGCTTGATCTTCTCGATGTCCTTGCGCGAGGACTCGCGATACAGCGAGAACTTGCGGCCGATAACCTGGACGACCTCGGCATGGCAGCGCTCGGCGAGCTCTTCGGCGGCCTCGCGGGCGGAAAGGCTGGAACCATCGAGTACGGAGCACTTAACGAGCTCGTGCTTCTCCAGGTAGGCGACCGTCTGCTCGACGGTGCCCTCGTTGATGTCGGACTTGCCGATGATGATGGCGGGGTTGAGGTGATGGGCCATGCTGCGAAGCTGCTTGACCTGGGCTCCTGTCAGTGCCATGGGTTCTCGCTTTCTATGTTATGGGGCGCCCCACGATGGGGCCTTAATCTACGTGAGCTGTCCCACGATAGCGCAGGAACGGCGCGGTGTGGGGCGTGTTTGCCCAGTTCAAAAAGAATGCGGATGCCGAGCGGGAGAACAGCGCGGGTTACAGGCGGACGTGTACGGCGGCCGAAAGCGGTCTATGGACGGCCCGAAGAGACCGGCTCCCATGCAATAAACGCCCAACGGACTTTGCGGACGTGGTCGAGCATGTAGCGTCCCTGCGGCACGCCCTTGGACCCCGGCTCGCCGGCATGGGGATTCTCAATCATATGCTGAGCGACGTAGTCGCGCAGACGGTCGATCTTATCCTCGTTACCGTGCTCGAGCATGCGGGAGAAGTCCGCCACGCCCGCCTCAAGGCTATCGAAGGTATCGCGACGAGGCGATTCAAAGTACGTAACCTGCGGCAGGGCACCCATCTGAATGAGGATATTAAAGGCATACACAAAGCCATTGCTGCAGGTAACCGAGGCACCGATGGCGTTCATCAGGTGTAGGTCATAGCGCGGGCTGGAGTTGGCGACCATCGTGACAGCACAACGCCGACGAGCCGTTCGATCAAGCTTGGCAAGCGCGCCTTTTAGGTTGGTCGTGGTGACAGAGCGACTGGCAAAGGCAACATCTACCGCTTTCGCGACCGGTCCAACCAAATCCCAGTCATCATCCCAAGCAAGCTCAAGCGGTGTAATGCGATCCTCGAGCCCATAGTACTCAATGCCAGCATCAAGCGTGCCCAACATAGCGGGGGAGAAGTCGGCTGCAATCACAGGATGCCCAGCCTGAGCAAGCGGAATAGCAATCGACCCAGCCCCACATCCCATATCAAGCACCGACTCGCCGGGCTCAAGCGCCAACAATTTCATAAAATCCCGGGCATACGGAGCAGTCTCCAGTGGACGAAAATGCCGAGCCCGCTTATCCCATTCAAAAGAATCATCAGCCCGATGCCGAGCGGCCTGCAGACGCATCCATTCGCCATTCCAATCCGCAGCAAGCAGCTCAGAACGATTCTCCCCATCAACCACGGGCCAACCTCCTAGCAACAAAAAAGCGACTCCTCCCAAAAGAAGAGCCGCAACCAGCATATATCAGAAAGAACCGTTCCAACGCCAAACCGCCCTCACAACCAAGGCGGGCAGGAGCGAAGCGACTGCCATACGGGATAGAACCCAACTGAGGTCCCGTTGTGCGGGAGCCCCGGGGAGGGCAAATATATAAGGTCGATCGCGAGTTCCGCACGAGCCGG
>CATYJA010000101.1:0-5854 GCA_958407545.1 uncultured Collinsella sp.
GTCGTCCAAAAATCATCCGTAAAGGCGCGTTTATCTAATTTAAATCTATCCCTTGTGGAATGCGGCTTGCTGGTGTTGTCTGGGCATTGATGGCTATGTGGTTCAAGAGGCGGCGGTGCTGTTGCTTGAATTTTTGCAGTTAAAGAGGCCCGTTTCCCTGGGTTGGGGAAACGGGCCTCTTTTCTCTCTGGGTTTGTGGATTGGCGAAGGTGGTATGCTCTGGCAGCTATTTTGAGTTCCTGATGCGGCGTGTGGCTGTGGCGGTTATTCCGAGGCCTGCGGCGGCGACTGCTGCGAGTGCGATTGCGCTCGGCGCTGTGTCGCCTGCGTTCGCGAGCTTGCCGGCGGTCGTATCTGCTTGCTTGCCGCTGCTCGAGTTCGCCTGCTTGGTGGAGCTTGGTAGGGCGTCTTTGCCGGTTGCAGGTGAGGCAACGGGCTGTGTCGCCTCGGCCGGTTGCGCCGAGTTGGAGGGAGGCGTCGTCTCGGTCGGTTGCGTTATCTCGGGAGAGGTGGCCTTGTCTGCCGCGGCTTTCGCCTCTTCGTATGCCTTGCAGGCGTCGTCATAGGCCGTTTGCGCTTTTTTCAAATTGTCGAGGAGCGCATCTCGCCAGGCTGTGAACCGGTCGATATCGGCTTTATATTTCTCTACAGCACGTTCACAGTCATTAACTCGTCTTTCCTCTCTTCTGAGGCGGTACTGGAACTCGCGGAGCTCCGCTTCGCAAGAGTTTACTTGCGTTTTTGCCGATATCATCTCACTGTGCAACTGCTTTATTTGCTGTTTAACAGTTTCGACAAACTCCTCGTAGCCGAGTGCTTCGAGTGTCTTAAGCATCTCAAGTTTCTTGTCTAATTCTGCCTGGAGCTCGCTTACCCGGTTGATGGCCCCGTCGTATTTGGCTTGGGCTGCATCGATGTCCGCTTGCATGGTGGGAAGGAGTTCCCTCTCTTCGGCGGCTTGCGCCGCCATCTTGTCGCGGAGCTCTTGAAAACGGGCAATGTCATCATTGAATCTCGCAATTTTCTCGGGACTTGCGGCGTTTTTTGCGGCCTCGAGGTTTTTGAGCGCTTCCTGCATGGCTGCATACGCTTTTTCTTTTGCGGCGGCCGCGTCTTCTGTCTGCGGGGCGCCCGAATTGCCGTTGGCGGCGCTCGTCTGCGAAACGGCCGCACCGGTGGGGGAACTGGTTTCTGCCGCGATCGCCGTTGCGGGGGCGATTCCCGCGACAAGTGCTGCGGAAAGGGCGATGCCCACAGTTGCTCGTCTTGCTCTTCTTGCGAGAATGTCGTTCATCTCGGCACCTCATTTCAAGGGTCGGCGACTAACTTGGTAGCACTAATGCAAGTATACCAAGTGGTCGACCCGACACTGGCTGGGTGCGCGCCTCTCCGCTTCTTTGGAAACCGAATCCCATTAGAAATGACGAGTTGTTTACGCTTCTTTTGGGCTCACCGTACTATCATGGTTCGAATTGAATGTGGATGATGATAGGGAGCGCCTATACATGATTGAGCTGCTCAGGCGTTTTGGTGGTAAGTTTCGCCGGTATATGGTGATTGGCCCTGCGTGTAAGCTGATCGAAGTGATCTTTGACCTGCTGACGCCGCTGGTGATTGCCCAGATGATCGATAAGGGTATTGGCGCACACGATGTCAACGCCGTCGTCCACTACGGTATGCTGCTTGGCGCCATGGCTGTGATCGGCATCTCGTTTACGCTCGTCTGCCAAAAGATGGCGGCGCTCACCTCGCAGGGCATGGGCACCGACATTCGTGGCGCGCTCTACCAGCACATCAACAAGCTGAGCTATGCCGAACTCGACCGTTTTGGCACGCCGTCGCTCATCACGCGTATCACCAACGATGTCAACCAGGTGCAGCTTGCCGTGGCGCTGGGCGTGCGCATGCTCATCCGCTGGCCCTTCTTGGCGGTGGGCTCTATGTGCGCGGCCCTTGCCATCGACCTTAAGCTCGGCATGATCTTTTTGATTTGCACGCCCGCCATTGGCCTGGTGTTTTGGTTTGTCATGGCGCGCTGCATTCCGTACTACAAGCAGCTGCAGGCAAAGCTCGACCGCATCGCGCTCATTTGCCGCGAGGGGCTTTCGGGCGCCCGCGTGGTTCGCGCCTTTGTACGCGAAGATCACGAGCGCGAGCGCTTTGCCCAAGCCGCCGATGACCAGGCCAATACCGCCATCGCGGTGGGCAAGCTCTCGTCAATCCTTAATCCCGTCACGTTTTTGGTGATGAACCTGGGCGTGTGCGCCATCCTGTGGGTGGGCGGCATCCAGGTCAACGTGGGCGAGCTTACGCAGGGCCAGGTCATGGCGTTTGTGAACTACATGACGCAGACCCTGACCTCCATCGTGTACGTTGCCAACCTGGTCGTGGTCTTTACCAAGGCGAGCGCCAGTGCGTCACGTATCAACGAGGTGCTCAATTGTGTGCCGAGCATCACCGACGAGGGCAACCAGCCGGTCGCGCTGCCCAAGCCGGGCAATGTCGCTCCCGTTCCTGCGCTGAGCTTGAGCCATGCGAGCTTCTCGTTTGGCGCCGGCGCTGCCAACGCCGTCAACGATGTGACGCTGGAACTCCCGCTGGGCAAAACACTTGGCATTATCGGCGGCACGGGCAGCGGCAAGTCCACGCTCGTCTCGCTTATCCCGCGCCTGTACGATGCGAGCACCGGCCGCGTGAGCGTGATGGGCGCCGACGTGCGCGCTTGGCCGCTCGATCAGCTGCGCCATGCGGTCGCGACCGTTCCGCAACGCGCATCGCTGGTGAGCGGCACTATCCGCAGCAACCTGACCTGGCGCGACGAGGCGGCAACCGACGAGGAGCTTTGGGCGGCGCTCGATATGGCGCAGGCCAGCGAGTTCGTGCACAAAAAATCTCAGGGTCTGGACGCGCCGGTCGAGGCGGGCGGCAAGAACTTTAGCGGTGGCCAGCGTCAGCGTCTGACTATCGCGCGCGCCTTGGTGGGCTCGCCGCAGATCCTGATCATGGATGACTCAGCCTCGGCGCTCGACTTTAAGACTGACGCGGCGCTTCGCCGTGCCATCCGCGAGCGCAGTGTGCGCGGCGCCGCCGAGGGCGGGCTGCCGCTGACGACGGTGATCGTGAGCCAGCGCGTCTCGACCGTGCGCGACGCCGACATGATCTGCGTACTCGACCACGGCTCGGTCGCGGGCCTGGGCACGCATGACGAGCTGTATACAAGCTGCCAGCTCTACCGAGAGATCTGCCAGTCGCAGCTTCGTCGCGAGGAGCTCGAGGGTCAGCAGGGGAGCACGACGCCCACGTCCGCCCCGGTCGCCTCCGCATCCGTCTGCGCAAAGGAGGGATGCTAAATGAATCCGTATACTTCCTCCGGTTCGGTCGCCACGATGACGGCCAACGTGTCCGGCAACGATAGCCTCAACGACCTGGGCGACGGTCCGCGCCAGCCCGGCGATCCCGAGCGCTATCCCGTGGGCGCGGTGACCCGCCGCCTGATGGGCTACGTCCGTCCGCACCGTATTTCGTTTGCGGCGTCGTTTGTGAGCGCCGCCATCTCGGTGATTCTGCAGCTCTACACACCTATTCTCATCGGCGAGGGCATCGACCTGATCGTTGCTGCCGGGCAGGTGGACTTCGATGCGCTGCTGCCGCTCGTTACCAAGCTCGCGATTGTCGTCGTAGGCGCTGCGGCCTTCCAGTGGCTGCAGGGCTATTGCGTCAACCGCCTGTCCTACGAAACGGTGCGCGACATGCGCGTGGAGGCGAGCGATAAGCTCAGCTGTATGCCGCTCAGCTTTATCGACAGCCATGCCCGCGGCGACCTTATGAGCCGCGTGGTCAATGACGTCGATCAGGTGGGCGACGGTCTGCTGCAGGGCTTTACGCAGCTCTTCACCGGTGTTATCACCATCGTAGGCACGCTCGCGTTTATGCTCTCCATTAACCTGACCATGACGCTCGTGGTGGTGCTCGTCACGCCGCTTTCCATTTTTGCAGCCGGTGCTATTGCCAAGCTCTCCAACAAAAGCTTTACGGCACAGCAGCGTATTCAAGGGCAGCTCGGTGGTCATATCGAGGAGTACGTAGGCGAGCAGAAGCTTGTCGACGCCTTTGCCTACGGTCCCAACGCCCAGCAGTGCTTCGATGCCCTCAATGCCGAGCTTTACACCGCGGGCGAGCGCGCACAGTTTATGGGCTCGCTTTCCAACCCCGGTACGCGCTTTATCAACAACATCATCTATGCCGTGGTCGCCGTGATTGGCTGCGTGGGCGTGATCACGGGCGTGCCCGCTGCGCTCACGGTGGGCGGCGTGCAGATTTTCCTGTCCTATGCCAACCAGTACACCAAGCCGTTCAACGAGGTCACCAACGTCATGACGCAGATCCAGACGGCGTATGCCTCGGCGCGCCGCATGTTTGCGCTGCTCGATGCGCGCGAGCAGGAGCCCGATGCGGCGGATGCCGTGGAACTTGCCGCCCCGCAGGGTGAGGTGACCTTTGAGCATGTGGACTTTAGCTACGTGCCCGACCGCAAGCTGCTGCAGGATATCTGCATCGAGGCCAAGCCCGGCATGCGCTTTGCCCTCGTTGGCCCTACGGGCTGCGGCAAGACGACGCTCATCAATTTGCTGCTGCGCTTTTACGATATCGATGCCGGTCGCATTGCGGTCGATGGCCGTTCCTCGCGTGACTACACGCGCGCAAGCCTGCGCCGCGCCTTTGGCATGGTGCTGCAGGACACTTGGCTGTTCGAGGGCACGGTGGCGGAAAACATCGCCTACGGTTGCCCAGGAGCCACGCGCGAGCAGGTTATTGAAGCCGCCAAGCGCGCGCACGCGCACAAGTTTATCGTGCAGCTGCCGAAAGGCTACGACACGGTGATTGGCGAGGACGGCGGCACGTTTAGCCAGGGCCAAAAGCAGCTGCTGTGCATTGCGCGCGTCATGCTCACCGACCCGGCTATCTTGCTGCTGGACGAGGCGACTTCGAGTATCGATACGCGCACCGAGCTGCAGGTGCAGGCGGCATTCGACGAGCTTATGGCCGGCCGCACAAGCTTTGTGGTGGCGCACCGCCTGTCGACGATCCGCAACGCCGACTGCATTCTGGTAATGCGCGACGGCCAGATTATCGAGCGCGGCACGCACGACGAGCTGTTAGCGGCAGGCGGCTTCTACGCCGAACTCTACCGCAGCCAATTCGCCCAGTGAGCAAGCCCATGGGGCAAATGAATCAATCGACAGACGGTGGTTTACATCTGTCACGTTAGTACTAAGATATTCATCTAATAAATTGCATTAGTGGCTTTGGTTTTGGGGGAAACGAGCAACGTGACTATGACATGCTCTTTGGTGGTCAACAGCAAGAGCGGTAATACCAGGATGGTTTCGGGCGCAATCAAGCGTGCCCTGCAGGCTGCAGGCGTCGAGTTTATTCACGCTGCCGCGCTGAGCGACGATGCGGATGCAGATCAGGTTGCGCTCGAGGCGCAGGGTGCCTGCGCTGCCGATACGGTGCTCGTCGGTTTTTGGTGCGACAAGGGCGCATGCACGCCTTCGGTCGCGGCGTTACTCTCCGCCTTGCACGGCAAGCGCGTCTTTCTGTTTGGTACTTGCGGTTTTGGTGCCGATCAGAGCTATTACCAGCAGATTATCGATCGTGTGACCTCCAATTTGGCCGATGATGCCGAGCTGGTGGGCTGGGCGATGTGCCAGGGCAAGATGGGTCCCGCGGTCAAGCAGCGCTACGAGGCCATGCTCGAGCAAGATCCCGACAACGCCCGCGCTAAGTTGCTGCTCGACAACTGGGTTGCCGCAAAGGATCACCCCACCAAGGATGATCTGGACAACATGGC
>CATYJA010000102.1:0-5785 GCA_958407545.1 uncultured Collinsella sp.
GGCTTGTGCTAGACTTCTAGTCTCACGGGGGCGTGGCGGAATTGGCATACGCAGGGGACTTAAAATCCCTCGCCGCAAGGATTGTGGGTTCGAGTCCCACCGCCCCTACCACGTATTGTTTACGAGCCCGTGTCCCCCAGGGATGCGGGCTCGTTTCTTTTAGATGCCGGTGGGACTCGAGCCCGCGAGGGGGCGAGCGCCAAGCGGACGCGCAGCGTCCGCAGCGAGCCGGCGAGGGCGCCGGCAGGCGGCCGAAGCCGGTGCGTATTTGCGCAGCAAATACGCGGACGTCCCACCGCCCCTACCACGTATTGTTTACGAGCCCGTGTCCCCCAGGGATGCGGGCTCGTTTCTTTTAGATGCCGGTGGGGCTCTATGTTGCGGTGGAATAGTTCCTGTTTTGGCCGTTTACCGGCCCATTTAGGAACTATTTCACCGCAACTTATTTAGAGGGTGCTGAGACTGGAGGTCCAGTCGATGGTGGGGGCCTCGCCGTCGAGAACCTCGTTGATGGTGGCGGCCATGCCGGCAAGCAGGCTGTTCTCGCTTACGGTGAGCGTTTCGTAGCCGCCGGCTCGCATGAGCTCGCGAATCACCACAGCACCGGCGAGGATCACGCCCGCACGCTTGGGTTGCACGCCCGGTAACGCGGCAATGCCCGCAACATCCAGCGCGGACATGCGCTCGATAGCGGCCGAAACCTGATCCAGCGAAAGCTCGCGCAGGTGCACAAAGCTCGAATCATACGGCTCCAGCTCGTGTACCAGCGCAACGAGCGTGGTGACGGTACCACCCACCGCGACCAGGCGCTCGGCGCGCTCAAAGTCGACAGGCAGACTCTCAAAGTAGCTCGTAAACTGCTCGTTTGCCCAGCCGGCAGCAGCCGCAAGCTCGTTCGTCGACGGCGGCAGTGCCGAGAAAAACCGCTCGGTCACGCGACGGCAACCGATGTCCAGCGAGCGAGTTCCCTCCAGCGCAAAGACGCCGCGCTCCGGCGCATAGACGCCCGTCGCGAGCTCCGTGGATCCGCCGCCCGAATCGGCAACAATGATGCGCTCGCCGGCAAAGTCGTGCGCCACGCCAAAAAACGTCAGGCGTGCCTCGACCTCACCCGGAATCACCTGCGGCTCAAGCCCCAGCTCGTGCAGGCCGTCCAGCAGCAGGGCGGCGTTGGACGCATCGCGCGCGGCGCTCGTGCACGTGGTGCAGATGCACGCGGCGCCAAAGGTACGCGCCTCGTCCACAAACATACGGCACGCAGCGAGTACACGCTCGACCGCCGCCTCGCAAAAGCGGCCCGTCGCGTCCACGCCCTCGCCCAGATCGGTAATCTCGGTATGCTTGGACGATTCCACGATCGCCCCGCCCTCGACCTGCGCTAGCACTAGTCGCGACGACACCGTTCCCAGGTCAATCGCGGCCACCTTATATCGTTTGCAATTTGTCATTGCGGGCTCCCCTCCGGGCGCTATTTGCCGTTGGACACGACCGTCTGGCCCTCGACGCCGTTAAATCCAAACAGCATGTCAAGCGTCCGGATGTACCATGGCGCGTCCTTGCCGACTTCTTCGATCTCCTTGGCCACCTCGCTGGCCTTCTTGGCGTTCGACGACTTCTTTTCAGCCGACGACGAGTCCGAATCGCCGTCCAGGCCCTGCACTTCAATCCTCTTCTCGCCGGGCATCACCAGGCCCAGGTCCTCGGATGCCGCGTCCTTGATACCCTCCTCCGAGAGCAGCTTGTCGACGCTTTTTTGCAGCTCATCATTGTATTGCTGGCGAATCTCGACCTGCTTGGCCAAGATATCGCTCGAACGCTTTGCCACGTACAGGTCGCGCACGGGGAAATACAGGCTCACGAGCACCAGGGCAACGACGATGCCGATGAATAGCCCTCGCTGAGGACCGTGGGTAAAGTCGTAGATCGCCTTGACCACCGCGTTGTCGTTGGCGTAGTGCATAAAGTCCGAGCCCGAAAGACGGTTCGAGGGCCTGCTCGACCTATCGTGCGTTTGAGCCGACGAGCGCTGAGCATGCGACGAACGTGCCGGGCGCACTGGTCCATCTGTCGAAGTATTCACTTGAGCATTGGGGCGCGAGGTACTTGTCGGGCGCTGCATGGAGCGGTCGGCGCCGGCGTAGGCGGACCCACCGAGCTGCACCGTGCGCGCACGGCGAGGCAACGGCTCACGCGAACCGGCGGAATAGTACCTGTTGTCGTAAATCTGATCCATGTGCGCCTTGTGCGGTTGAGGTTTGTTTGCGCTAAGTCCTTTAGTTATAGCACGAGCGCGCACACCGCCTTCGACAGCCTTTGCTCGACATAAAAAAGGCGCTGAGCCATATGGCCCAGCGCCCACAGCGCTTTGCGGCGTCCAGCCAAGGCGGGGGCGGAACCGAGTCAGCCTCCCCCTCGCCAAATTCGCCTGTTTAGCGAATGTTGTAGAACGCGGCCTTGCCGGCGTAGCGCGCACTGCCCTCGAGCTCGTCCTCGATGCGGATGAGCTGGTTGTACTTGGCGATGCGATCGCTGCGGCACGGGGCGCCCGACTTGATCTGGCCGGCGTTGACGCCCACGACCAGGTCGGCGATCGTGGAGTCCTCGGTCTCGCCGGAGCGGTGACTCACGATGCAGGCGTAGCCGGCCTCCTTGGCGGTCTCGATGGCCTCGAGCGACTCGGTGAGCGTACCGATCTGGTTGACCTTGACCAGGATCGCGTTGGCGGCACCAAGCTCGATGCCCTTCTTGAGGCGCTCGGTGTTGGTGACGAACAGGTCGTCGCCTACGAGCTGCACCTTATTGCCAATGCGGCGGGTAAGCTCGACCCAGCCGTCCCAGTCCTCCTCGGCCATGCCGTCCTCGATGGAGATGATGGGATAAGTGTCGACGAGCTTCTCCCAGTAATCGACCATCTGGGCGCTCGTGTACTCAACGCCCTCGCCCTTGAGCTCGTACATACCGGTCTCAGCGTTGTAGAACTCGGTCGAGGCCGGGTCCATGGCGTACATAAAGTCGACGCCGGGCTTAAAGCCAGCCTTCTCGACGGCCTTGGTGATGTACTCGAACGGCTCGGCATTGGTCTTAAGGTTGGGGGCAAAGCCGCCCTCGTCGCCCACGCCGCCGCCCAGGCCGGCCTCGTGCAGCACGCCCTTGAGGGTGTGGTAGACCTCGGCGCACCAACGCAGGCCCTCGGCAAAGCTCGGGGCGCCCACCGGCATGATCATGAACTCCTGGAAGTCGACGTTATTGTCGGCATGCACACCGCCGTTGAGGATGTTCATCATGGGCGTGGGCAGCAGGTGGGCATTGACGCCGCCCAGATACTGGTACAGCGACAGGCTCGCCGACTCGGCAGCGGCGCGGGCAACGGCCAGCGACACGCCCAGGATGGCGTTGGCACCGAGCTTGGTCTTGTTGGGGGTACCGTCCGCGGCAATCAGCGCGGCATCGACGGCGCGCTGATCGAAAGCGTCGAGGCCCACGACGGCGTTAGCGCACTCGTTGTTGACGTGCTCGACGGCCTGCGAAACGCCCTTGCCCAGGTAGCGGCCCTTGTCGCCATCGCGCAGCTCGCAGGCCTCAAAGGCGCCGGTCGAAGCACCCGAAGGCACCATCGCGCGGCCAAAGCTGCCGTCCTCGAGCACGACCTCGACCTCGACGGTGGGATTGCCGCGGCTGTCGAGCACCTCGCGACCGTAGACGTCCAAAATATCGCTCATGTTGTCTCCCTCTCACTTGGAAACGTAGTGGATGCAAGCGACCGGCTGACCGTGCACCGTCGGTGCGTCTCCGTAAGTTAGCCATGTCGCACTTTTTGCATTATGCCCTAAGTTAGCCGAGGGATACACTTGATTTTCGAAAAATTTAGCGGGAACGATGAGGCGTGTCAGCCCGTCGTTCCCGCAGCCTTACTCCTCCGCCTTTGCGGCATCCCACAGGTCGTTGAGGCCGTGGGTCGAAAGCTCGGCAAGATCCACGTGAGCATCGGCCGCCATCTGCTCCATCGCGGCCCAGCGACGGCGGAACTTTGCCGTGCTGGCACGAAGGGCGCTCTCGGCGTCAATGCCCTCCTTGCGCGCGACGTTGACCAAGGCAAAGAGCAGGTCGCCAAACTCCATTTCGCGCTCGGGCGAGCCAGGGGCCTCGGCCTCAAACTCGGCACGCTCCTCGGCGACCTCGTCCCACACATCCTGGACCGTCTCCCACTCAAAGCCCACGGCAGCCGCCTTGCGCGACACCTTCTGGGCCTGCATCAGCGCCGGCAGATGCGTGGGCACGCCATCGAGCAGACCCTCGGGCGCGGTCTCGCCTGCTGCCACAGCCTTGTCCTTGGCGGCCTTCTCGGCAAGCTTGACCTCGTCCCAGATCTTGAGCACCTCGTCGGAGCTCTCGGCATCCGCATCGCCAAATACGTGTGGGTGGCGGCGAATGAGTTTGGCGTCGATATCGCGCGCCACGTCGGCCAGCGTAAACTCGCCGGCGTCCGCCGCGATCTGCGCATGCAGCACGACCTGCATGAGCACGTCACCCAGCTCCTCGCGCAGGTGAACCGCGTCGTCCGCCTCGATGCAGTCGAGCGCCTCGTAGGCCTCCTCGATCATGTTCTTGCCAATGCTGCGGTGCGTCTGCTCGCGGTCCCACGGGCAGCCGTCGGGCTGACGCAAGCGCCAGACGGTCTGCACCAGATGTTGTAGCTCGGCCGACGCGTCGACCAGCGTGGACAAATCGCGCGAGCCCTCGGCATTTTGCTGAGCCATGTGCTGCGCCATGGTTAGTCCTCCTCCAGGATCACGTGGCGGAACGCTCCGCCCTCGTAGATGCCGTAGCTATGCGTGCCGTCCTTGGGGATGCTCACGCTGCCGGGGTTGAAGAGCCACAGGCCCGGGTGTGCGGCGCTTTCCTCGTTGACCTTGATGTGCGTATGGCCGTAGACGAGCGCGGAGCCCTCGGGCAGCGCGGGCGCGTGGTCGACGCTGTTGTGCATGCCGGCGCCAAAGACATGGCCGTGCGTCAGGAACAGCTCGCGGCCGGTCTCGTCGAACAGCGTGGCGTAGTCGGCCATGATGGGGAAGTCGAGCACCATCTGGTCGACCTCGGCGTCGCAGTTGCCGCGCACCGCGATGATGCGGTCGGCCAGGGCGTTGAGCAGCGGAATCACGCGCTTGGGGGCGTAGTCGCGCGGCAGGTCGTTGCGCGGGCCGTGGTAGAGCAGGTCGCCCAGCAGGACGATGCGGTCGGGTTGCTCGGACTCGATGGCGGCGCAGAGGCGCTCGGTCCAGTATGCCGAGCCGTGGATGTCGGAGGCGATAAGGTATTTCATGGGGAGTCCTTTCGGGGTGGGGTTGATATGGCCGGGCGCGGCGCGTCACTCGCCCGCATCACTCAAATCGCAACGCCGCGGCTTGGGCCGCTTGCATCACGCGCTGGAGCGGCACGTCGTGCTCGCGGGCGAGACGGGCGCAGTCCTCGTACTCGGGCGCCGCGCGCTCGCTGCCGCCGGGCAGGGTGGCTACCTTGACGGATACCTCGCCCCATGGCGTCGCCACGCGCTCAAAGCGGCGTGGTAGGCAAACGCGCTCCATAACCTGGCGGCGGATGCCATTGGTCGTGGTTTCCAAAAAGATAATCGTCTGCAGGCGCTCGATATCCTCGTGGGTACAGATTACCTGCAGCTGCCAGCCGGGACGGCCCTTCTTGCAATAGAGGGGTAGCCAATGCACCTCGCGCGCACCGGCCTCGCGCAGGCGGTCGGCGGCGTAGGCGAGCACCTCGGGCGACGCGTCGT
>CATYJA010000103.1:0-5735 GCA_958407545.1 uncultured Collinsella sp.
CCTTACAGCTCGTAGAGCGTGGTGAACTTGTCCTGCAGGTAGCTGCAGTAGTAGCGGGCATCGAACGCCATGCCGCACGCGCCCTTGATGAGCTCCGGCGCGTCCTTGGCGCGGCCCCACTGCCAAATGTGCTCGCCCAGCCAGGCGCGGACAGGTGTCAGGTCGCCGCTCGCGCAGGCGCCGTTAAGGTCGACACCGTCGCGGCACATGGCCGGCACAAACATGGCATCGTAGGCACTGCCCAGCGCATACGTGGGGAAGTAGCCAAACGAGCCGCCGCTCCAGTGCGTATCCTGTAGGCAGCCGTGCGTGTCGTCGGGAACGGGAATGCCCAGGTACTCATCCATGAAGCGATTCCAAAGCGCGGGGATATCCTTGGCTGTGGCCTCGCCGGCAAACAGCATGCGCTCGATCTCGTAGCGCACCATAACGTGCAGCGGATAGGTGAGCTCGTCGGCCTCGGTGCGGATCAGCGAAGGCTGCGCGATGTTCACGGCGTGGTAGAGCGTGTCCTCGTCGACGTCGCCGTAGACCTCGGGTGCGTGGCGGCGCAGCACCTCGAGCAGCGGTCCCATAAAGGCACGGCTGCGGCCCACGGTGTTCTCAAAGAAGCGGCTCTGGCTTTCGTGGATGCCCATGGAGGTGCCGCCCTCCAGACAGGTGCGCGCATAGGCGGGATTGACGCCCAGCTCGTACATGGTGTGCCCCGCCTCGTGGATGATGCTGTAGACGTTGGAGATGCAATCGTCCTCGTAGATGTGTGTCGCGATGCGCGCGTCACCCACGGCAAAGCCCTCGCTAAACGGGTGCTCGGTAAAGGCAAGCGTGGTGTCGTTCAGGTCCAGACCGACGAGCTTCATAAGGTCGAAGCTCATGGCTCGCTGGGCGGCCTCGGGCACGCGGGCGTGCAAGAAGTCGGCGTCGGGCTGTTGGCCGCGCTCGCCGATGGCGTGCACGAGCGGCACGACGGTGGATTTGACCTCGTCGCAAAACGCGTCGAAGCTCTCGGTGGAAAGGCCGCGCTCGTACTGGTCGAGCCAAACATCGTATGGGTCGCGCTTGGGGTCCATGAGCTCGGCCTGATGCTTAAGTTGGGCGACGATTCTATCCACATAGGGCTCAAAGCTCGCCCAGTCATTGGCCGTCTTGGCCTTGTGCCACACGGCGTCGGCCTCGCAGGTGAGCCTGGTCCAGGCCTCGGCCTCCTCGGTGGGGATGACGCTCGCTTCGCGCTGGTCGCGGCCGAGCACGCGGATCTCGTCGAGCAGCTGCGGGTCGTCGATCTTGCCGTCGGCGACGGTCTCGCGTGCCAGCGAGCGCACAAGTTCGACAGACTTTTTGCTGGTCAGCAGCTTGTGATGCTCGCCAGCAAGGGTGCCCATGGCGTCGGCGCGCGCTGCGGCGCCGTTGGCGGGGGCAATCGTCGCGCCATCGAACTCGGCAATCTTGAGCAGGTACTCGCGGGTCCACAGTTTGCCTTCGAGCTTGCGGAGCTTCTTGATGCTCTTGCCCGCCTTGGCGTTCTTAGAGGCCTTGGCCACGGCGGCTTTGGCCTTTTTATCGTGCTTCTTTCCCATACCATATCCTTGATCTCGCGAGCCGAGCGCCACGGATGGGCGCACGGCCAGTTTGCACAGCTACCTGCCTTGTACCCAGCACGAACAAAACGGAACGCGGCGATATGCCCACACAATGTGGTATCCTGTAGCGCAATGCGTTGACGGAGAGGGTTTTGCCCGCCGCGTCGCCGGCAAGAGAGGGAAGGTCATGGGCTGTAAGCCTTCCTGCGGTGGCAAGGGCCAAGCGTTCACTCCCGAGCAGCGACCTCAACGGGCACGCGGCCGGCGGCGGCGATGTCCCCAGTAGGGAAGCCGTGAGCCTCGCGACAAGGGGCAAAGAGTGGGCGCGGCGGGCCAGACATCCGCCGGGTCAAACAAGGTGGTACCGCGGAATTCAACCGTCCTTGGGCAATGCACATGCCCGAGGACGGTTTTTTGTTACCGAACCGGGCCGCGCATCCGCAACGTCGGGCGGCACCTGCCGCCCCGCAGCGCAGATGCGCGAGAGACGAAAGGGAAGACATGAGTCTGATTGATGATCTGGTCAAACTCGAGGAAGAGGCCAAGGAGCTCGTCGCAGGCGCCGACGACGCCGCAAAGCTCGAGGCCGCGCGCGTTGAGCTGCTCGGCCGCAAGGGCCGCATCACCGGCCTGATGCGCATGATGGGCAAGCTCGCCCCCGAGGATCGCCCCGTGATGGGCAAGCGCGCCAACGAGATGCGCCAGCTGATCGAGGGCATGCTCGACGAGCGCACCACCGAGATGAAGGCCGCCGCCCTCAAGCACGCACTCGAGCACGAGGCCGTCGACATCACGCTACCGGGTATCCGTCCGCAGATCGGCCACCAGCACCTGATCAAGCAGATTATCGAGGAGGCCGAGGACATCTTCTGCGGCATCGGCTACACCGTCGAGTCTGGCCCCATGGTCGACACCTCCTATTACAACTTCACCGCGCTCAACGCCCCCATGGATCACCCGAGCCGCTCGGCCCGCGATACCTTCTACGTGGTCGACAACAACCCCGGCAGCGTCGCGCACCCCGAGGCTCACGCCCACGGCGAGTCCGATGTGCTGCTGCGCACCCAGACCTCGGGCGTGCAGATCCACACCATGGAGTCGCAAAAGCCGCCCATCTACATGATCTGCCCGGGCACCGTCTATCGTCCCGACACGGCCGACGCCTGCCACCTGCCGCAGTTCAACCAGATCGAGGGCCTGGTCGTCGACGAGGGCATCACCTTTGGCGACCTTAAGGGCACGCTCGACTACTTTGTTAAGTGCATGTTTGGCGAGGACCGCAAGACGCGCTATCGCCCGCACTTCTTCCCCTTCACCGAGCCCAGCTGCGAGGTGGACGTGAGCTGCCACGTCTGCGGCGGCAAGGGCTGCAACTTCTGCAAGCACAGCGGCTGGATTGAGATCCTGGGCTGCGGCATGGTCGACCCCAACGTCCTTATCAACTGCGGCATCGACCCCGAGAAGTACACCGGCTTCGCCTTCGGCATTGGCGCCGAGCGCGTCGCGGCCCTGCGCTACGACCTGCCGGACCTCAGAACCCTGATGACTGGCGATATGCGCTTCTTGAACCAATTTTAGGCCGCGGCTTGCCCAAGCACGGCACCTCGGCGCTCATTCGTCGCTTGCGTACCAAAGTACGCGGCGCTCCTCTTTCGGGCCGATCTGCCGCACTTGGACAACCCTCGCTTTGTAAGGAATGTTCACAAAGTTGAAGTTTCCACCTGCATCTCTTCGCAGGCTTTCAGTATGAAAGGAGAGCTAGATGCGTGTTTCTTACGACTGGCTCAAGACCATGATCGATATTCCGGAGGATCCCAAGACCCTTTCGGACGAATATATCCGTACCGGCACCGAGGTCGAGGCAATCGACACCGTGGGCGAGTCCTTCGACCACGTGGTGACCGCCAAGGTGCTCACCAAGACCCCGCACCCCGATAGCGACCACATGTATGTGTGCTCGGTCGATGTGGGCGACAAGAATCTCGACGCCGACGGCAACCCCGCTCCGCTGCAGATCGTCTGCGGCGCGCAGAACTTCGAGGCTGGCGACCACATCGTCACGGCAATGATCGGCGCTGTGCTTCCCGGCGACGTCAAGATCAAGAAGAGCAAGCTTCGCGGCGTCGTGTCCATGGGCATGAACTGCTCTGCGCGCGAGCTCGGCCTGGGCGGCGACCACTCCGGCATCATGATCCTGCCCGAGGATACGCCCTGCGGCATGCCGTTTGCCGAGTACGTGGGCTCGAGCGACACCGTGCTCGACTGCGAGATCACGCCCAACCGCCCCGACTGCCTGTCCATGATCGGCATGGCCCGCGAGACCGGTGCCATCTTCGACCGCGATTTCCACGTTGAGCTACCCGCTATCAAGGCCGAGACCGGCCGCGCGACCGACGACGAGCTCTCGGTCGAGATTGCCGACGAGGGCCTGTGTGACCGCTACGTTGCCCGCATCGTGCGCAACGTGAAGGTCGGCCCGTCGCCCGACTGGATGGTCAAGCGCCTTAACGCCCTGGGCGTGCGCCCGCACAACAACATCGTCGACATCACCAACTACGTGATGATGCTCACCGGCCAGCCGCTGCATGCCTTTGACCTCGACACCTTTGCCGAGCGCGATGGCCACCGTCGCGTGGTGGTTCGCGCCGCCCAGCAGGACGAGAAGTTCACGACGCTCGATGGCGAGGAGCGTGTGCTCGACGCCGGCATGGGCCTCATCACCGACGGCGAGCGCCCTGTGGCGTTGGCCGGCGTTATGGGCGGCATGGATTCCGAGATCGAGGACGACACCGTTGACGTTATGGTCGAGAGCGCCTGCTTCAACGCCGGTCGCACCTCGCACACCAGCCGCGACCTGTCGCTGATCTCCGACGCCTCCATTCGCTTTGAGCGCCAGGTCGACGAGACCGGCTGCGTGGATGTCGCCAATGTGACGTGCGCGCTCATCGAGGAGATCGCCGGCGGTGAGGTCGCCCCCGGCTATGTCGACGTTTTCCCCGCGCCCAAGACCATCGACAGCATTAAGCTGCGCCTGGCCCGCGTGCACGCCATCTGCGGTGCCGACATCGAGCCCGACTTTATCGAGCGTTCGCTCACCCGTCTGGGCTGCACCGTCGAGCGCGACGGCGAGGACTTTATGGTTACCCCGCCGAGCTTCCGTCCCGACCTGCCGCGCGAGATTGACCTGATCGAGGAGGTCCTGCGCCTATGGGGCATGGGTCGCGTCACGGCGACCATTCCGGCTGCCAAGAACCACATCGGCGGTCTGACGCGCGAGCAGAAGCTTACCCGCAAGGTCGGCGAGATCCTGCGCGCCTGTGGCCTCAACGAGACCACGACCTTTGGCTTTGCCGCCCCGGGCGACCTGGAGAAGATTGGCATGTCCACCGAGGGCCGCGGCTGCCCCGTGGTTCTCATGAACCCGCTGGTGGCCGAGCAGACCGAGATGCGCCGCTCGCTGCTGCCGGGTCTGCTGCAGTCTGTGGCCTACAACGAGGCCCACGGCACGTCCAACGTGCATCTGTACGAGGTCGGCAGCTTGTTCCACGGTCGCGAGAACGCCAGCCTGCCCAAGGAGACCAAGTCCGTGGCGGGCGTGCTCTCGGGCCAGTGGAGCGAGCAGTCTTGGAGCATGAAGTACCGCAAGCTGCGCTTCTTCTTTGGCAAGGGCATCGTTGAGGAGCTGCTTGCCCAGCTGCGCATCGAGAAGGTTCGCTTCCGTCCCGTCGAGGGCGAGAGCTATGCCTTCCTGCAGCCGGGTCGTGCTGCCGAGGTGCTCTCGGGCGGTACCGTGCTGGGCTGGGTTGGCGAGATCCACCCCGAGGCGCGCGAGGCTATGGGCATTGACGAGGTCGTCGTTGCCTTTGAGCTCGACCTGGACAAGCTGATCAAGGGCGCCCGCAACCAGGAGAACTACCGTGAGTTCTCGCAGTACCCGGCCGTTGAGCACGACCTTGCTATCGTGGTCGACAACACTGTGACCTGCGAGGATCTTGAGCGTCGTATTACGAGTGCCGGCGGCAAGCTGCTCGAGGGCGTGCGCCTGTTCGATGTCTACCGCGATCCGGTCCGCATCGGCAAGGGCAAGAAATCCATGGCCTTTGCGCTTACGTATCGCTCCGACGACCACACGCTCACCAGCGAAGAGGTCGAAAA
>CATYJA010000104.1:0-5695 GCA_958407545.1 uncultured Collinsella sp.
ATGGCACTTGAGAAGATTGACATCGACACCCTCGACCCGGCGGCGACCATCGTCGTGGCAACGGGCAACGCCCATAAGCTCACCGAGATCGAGGCCATTTTGGGCAAGGTCATGCCCGAGGTGCGCTTTGTGGCGCTCGGCCAGCTGGGTGATTTTGAGGATCCCGAGGAAAACGGCACGACGTTTTTGGAGAACGCCATCATCAAGGCCCAAGCCGCGGTTGAGGAGACGGGCCTTATGGCCATTGCCGACGATTCGGGCTTGGTCGTCGACGCGCTGGACGGCGAGCCGGGCGTGTATAGCGCGCGCTATGCGGGCGTGCATGGCGACGATGCCGCCAACAACGCCAAGCTTCTCGTTAACCTGGAAGGCGTGGCAGACGAGGATCGTACCGCGCGCTTTATGAGCGTCGTCGCGCTTATCGATACGGACGGCCTGGTCACCTATGGCGAGGGCGCCTGTGAGGGCGTTATCGCGCACGAGGGCCGCGGCGATCACGGTTTTGGCTACGACCCGCTGTTCCTGCCGGTCGATACGCCGGGCAAGACTATGGCCGAGCTCACGGCGGACGAGAAGAACGCCATCAGCCATCGTTTCCATGCGCTCGAGCATCTGTCCGCCAAGCTGACGGGCGAGGAGTAGACCGTGCGTGCGGTGGTGCAGCGCGTGCTCAACGCCGGCGTGACAGTCGACGGTGAGTGCGTGGGCCGCATTGGACGCGGCTACCTGGTACTGCTAGGCGTGGGCCACGGCGACACACGCGCCGAAGCCGACAAGCTGTGGGGCAAGCTCCGCGGGCTGCGCATCAACGAGGACGAGAACGGCAAGACCAACTTGGCGCTTGCCGATGTCGACGGCGAGGTGCTCGTGGTGTCGCAGTTCACGCTGTTCGCCGACTGCCGCCACGGTCGCCGTCCGTCGTTTACGGATGCCGGCGCACCCGATGTTGCCAACGAGCTCTACGAGTACTTCCTGACGCTTGTGCACGAGGACGTTGAGCATGTGGCGCACGGTATCTTTGGCGCCGACATGAAGGTCGACCTGGTCAACGACGGCCCATTCACCATCGTCTTGGACACCGACAACCTTTAGGTTACGCGGTTTTACCAAACCGCGTAACAACTGGTCATGCGAGGTTGTCGTCTGGTACGTATTTGGGACGGGGCTTATTTAGCTACTTGCGTATGGCCACAACAGGGTGCTATAGTATTAGAGTTTTGTCTATCTTAGGGGTATTATCCCCTTTTTGAATTGCACCTTCTGGAGGCCCTGTTCATGGAAGAGATGGAAGTCAATCACGTCGACGACATCCACGAGAAGCTGACCGATATGGTGGGCGATCGTGTCAAGGTTAAGGCCAACATGGGCCGTACCCGCGTCGTCGAGCGCATGGGCATCATCAAGAGCGTCCACCCGGCCGTCTTCATTGTCGAGGTTGACGAGCGTCGTGGCCGCAAGTCGCGTCAGTCCTACCAGTATATCGATGTGCTCACCGGTCAGGTCGAGCTGTTCGACCCCGAGAGCGGCGAGCACATCTTTACCCCGCTCGGCAATCAGCTCGAGGAGCATTAACGGTGACCGATCGGTCCCTGACTCTTTCCGCGCCGGCAAAGATTAACCTCTACCTGGGGGTTCATACCGAGTGCGATGACCGCGGCTATCACAGGGTCGATTCCCTGATGGCGGCCGTCGGTCTTTCCGATACCGTGACGATCACGCCGGCGCAGGCGCTGACCGTCCAGACGGTTCCGGCATCAGATTTTCCCATGCAAAAGAATACGGCGTATCGGGCTGCGGTTGCTATGGCCGAGCATTATGGTCGCGAGGCAAACATCTGCGTGACGATTGAGAAGCGCATTCCATTGTGCGCCGGCTTGGGCGGCCCCTCGACGGATGCGGCCGCGGTCATTGTCGCCTTGGCGGAGCTCTGGGGCATTGATCGCACCGACCCAGCGCTCGACGATATTGCGCGAGGCATTGGTGCCGACGTCCCGTTCTTTTTGCACGCGAGCCCTGCGTTTTACGTAGGTGGGGGAGACGTGCTGGCAACTGAGTACCCCGCGCTGCCCGCGACGCCCGTCGTACTGGTTAAGCCGCGCGAGGCAAGCGTTTCGACAATTGAAGCCTATCGACGTTTTGACGAGGCCCCGGTGCCTGCGGACAAGCCCGGCGCGATAGCTTCTGCCTTGCGTGCTGGTGATGCCGAGACGGCATATGCGCTCATCCATAACAACCTGGGTGTCATTTCCGCACAGATGGAGCCGCAGATTCAAACGGTTCTCGATTGGCTGCGTAAACAGGACGGCACCGTTGCTGTAGATGTGTGCGGATCGGGCGCCTGTTCGTTTGCCATTTGCGACACCGCCGCCACGGCCGAAAGGCTTGCCGATGCTGCCCAGCAAAATGGCTGGTGGGCCTGCGCGACTGAGTTTATTCCCAACACGGTTCAAATCGACGCGCCAAAGAAATAAAAATTTCTCTAGCACGCGGCGAAAATCTTTGTTACTATAGTCGAGCTAACGGGTTGTGGCTCAGTTTGGTAGAGCACTGCGTTCGGGACGCAGGGGTCGCTGGTTCAAATCCAGTCAACCCGACCAGAGCATGAGGAGGGACCGCTTCTTGCGGTCCCTTTTTTTAGCTAGTGTTGTGATACCGCGATACCCGCGGTATACTCATTCGAGCTTGTCTCGCTGTATTGTGGAGGTCTACATGTTTGGACTGAGGGCTCCTGAGCTCATCATTATTCTCGTCGTTGTCCTGATTATCTTCGGGCCCAAGAACCTGCCGAAGCTCGGCAAGTCCCTCGGCTCTACCGTCAAGAATATCCGCGAGGGTATGGAGGGCGACGATAAGGCCGAGACCAAGCAGGCCGAGGAGGTCGTGGTCGAGCAGTCCGAGGAGGACAAGGAGATCGCTGAGCTCGAGGCCAAGCTCGCTGCTGCCAAGAAGAAGCAGGCAGAGGACAGCGACGCGGACGCAGAGTAGTCCCATCCCTTTGGGGTGAGCACCTGACCGGCTTGCCCGCAGGCTAGCCGGTCTTTTTCGTTTTGTTGACAGTTGATTGTTTGATCAGAGTTGGGGAGATATCCGTATGGACGCAAGCCAGATCGTACTGACCGCTGAGGGCCGCCAGAAGCTCGTCGAGGAGCTCGCCTGGCGTGAGGGCGATTACGCCAAGGAGATCGTCGAGGACATCAAGGAAGCCCGCGCGTTCGGCGACCTTTCGGAGAACTCCGAGTACGATGCCGCCAAGGACAAGCAGGCCCAGAATGCTGCTCGTATCGCCGAGATCCAGGCCATCCTCGCCAACGCTCAGGTTGCTGCCACCACGGGCGATCTGACCGTCTCCATCGGTTCCACCGTTTCGCTGATTGATCCCAACGGCGAGGTCATGGAAGTCACGCTCGTTGGTACCACCGAGACCAACTCGCTCGAGCACAAGATTTCCAACGAGTCTCCGGTCGGTCACGCCATCATCGGTCACGGCGAGGGCGACTCCGTCGAGGTCGTTACGCCTTCCGGCAAGACTCGCGTCTACACCATCGCCAAGATCGCACGCTAGACCACGGTCCCGCGTAAAGGTATGTTTTCGCTCCCTGGGACCGAATCCTGGGGAGCGTTTTAGTTTGAGGAGCTAACTTATGGCAGAGAACCAGAACGCCGCCGATCAGGCATCGACGCTCAACGACGAGCGCGCCACCCGCCTGGCCAAGCGCGCCGCCCTGTTCGAGGCGGGCCAGAACCCCTATCCCGAGCACTCTGAGCTTGAGGACTACGTCGCCGATATCGAGACTAAGTACGCCGATCTTGCCGATGGTGAGGACACCGAGGATGTCGTGAAGATCGCCGGCCGTGTGGTCGCCAAGCGCGGTCAGGGCAAGATCATGTTCATCGTCGTGCGCGATGCGACTGCCGAGATTCAACTGTTCTGCCGCATCAACGACATGGACGAGGCTGCCTGGAATACGCTCAAGGCCCTCGACCTGGGCGACATCCTAGGCGTGACCGGCGTGGTCGTGCGCACCCAGCGCGGCCAGCTTTCCGTTGCCCCTAAGAGCGCGACCCTGCTTTCCAAGGCCGTTCGTCCACTGCCCGAGAAGTTCCACGGTCTTTCCGACAAGGAGACCCGCTATCGCCAGCGCTATGTTGACCTGATCGCCAACGACGACGTTCGCGAGACCTTCCGTAAGCGTTCGCAGATTCTCTCCACCTTCCGTCGCTTTATGGAGTCCGACGGCTACATGGAGGTCGAGACCCCCATCCTGCAGACCATCCAGGGCGGCGCTACTGCCAAGCCGTTCATTACCCACTTCAACGCGCTCGATCAGGAGTGCTACCTGCGTATTGCCACCGAGCTGCACCTCAAGCGCTGCATCGTCGGTGGTTTTGAGCGCGTGTTCGAGATCGGCCGCATCTTCCGTAACGAGGGCATGGACCTCACCCACAACCCCGAGTTCACCACGATGGAGGCCTACCGTGCCTTCTCCGACCTCGAGGGCATGAAGGCGCTCGCCCAGGGCGTCATTAAGGCGGCTAACAAGGCCATCGGCAACCCCGAGGTCATCGAGTACCAGGGCCAGACCATCGACCTTTCTGGTGAGTGGGCCAGCCGTCCCATGACCGACATCGTCTCCGATGTGCTCGGCAAGCAGGTCACCATCGACACGCCGGTCGAGGAGCTTGCTTCCGCCGCGCGCGAGAAGGGCCTGGAGATTAAGCCCGAGTGGACCGCCGGCAAGATTATCGCCGAGATCTACGATGAGCTGGGCGAGGACACCATCGTCAACCCGACCTTCGTGTGCGATTACCCCATCGAGGTTAGCCCGCTTGCCAAGCGTTTTGAGGACGACCCGCGCCTGACGCACCGCTTTGAGCTGGTTATTGCCGGCCACGAGTACGCCAACGCGTTCTCCGAGCTCAACGACCCGGTCGACCAGGCCGAGCGCTTTGCCGCCCAGATGGCCGAGAAGGCCGGCGGCGACGATGAGGCCATGGAGTATGACGAGGACTACGTGCGCGCCCTCGAGTACGGTATGCCTCCCGCGGGCGGTATTGGCATTGGTATCGACCGCGTGGTCATGCTGCTTACCAACCAGGCTTCTATCCGCGACGTGCTGCTGTTCCCGCACATGAAGCCCGAGAAGGGTTTCCAGTCCGGTGCCGCTGCCGCCAAGGCTGCCGAGGCCGGCAACGCCGCGAGCCCATTCGTTAAGTCGCTTAAGCCCACGCTCGATTACTCCAAGATCGCCGTTGAGCCGCTGTTTGAGGAGTTCGTCGACTTTGATACCTTCTCCAAGAGCGACTTCCGCGCTGTGAAGGTCAAGGCATGCGAGGCCGTCAAGAAGTCCAAGAAGCTGCTGAACTTTACGCTCGACGACGGCACCGGCACCGACCGCACCATCCTCTCCGGTATTCACGCTTATTACGAGCCCGAGGACCTGGTTGGCAAGACCTTGCTCGCCATCACCAACCTGCCTCCGCGCAAGATGATGGGCATTCCCAGCTGCGGCATGCTCATCAGTGCCATCCACGAGGAGGAGGGCGAGGAGCGTCTCAACCTGATCCAGCTCGACGCTTCCATCCCCGCCGGCGCAAAGATGTACTAACTAGTTACGCGGTTCTACGAACCGCGTAACGGCTCGACGCTGCGCGGGCCGCATTTGGACAATCTGACGTTCAACTTCAAGGGCGCGAC
>CATYJA010000105.1:0-5668 GCA_958407545.1 uncultured Collinsella sp.
GATGATTTAGCTAGTTGCGGAGGGCATTATCTAGGGTGGCGGCCACGATCAAGGGGTCATCGGTGCCGGCGAAGAGGCGGATGGTGCTCCCCTGCTTGCCGCGTGGGGTCGAAAGTCGCGTCGTTGCGCCGCCGGCGGGTGATGTGCGGAATTCGTCCGGCAGTATGCTGAAGAATTCGCCTGCGGTGCAGTCCATCAGGTCAAACTCTACTTCCGGGCCAAAACCGTGCTCCAGGATGCCGGTCGCGATGGCATGGTCGGGATGTGAGGTCAGCCCGGGATAGTGCACGTTGCGCACCATCTCGTTCGCAGCCAAGTACTCGGCCAGCGCACGGGCGCGGTCGAAATGTGCCTGCATGCGGGTGTCGAGCGTGTCGAGCCCACGCTCTAGAACCTCGGCCTCATCGGAGGACAAGTCGAGCGCGGCCAATCCGCACCCCTCGATCAGCGCATGCGCGCACTCGGCAGCGGCATCCACGCGATGGCGCTTGAGCTGCGAGCGCGCGACCGATACGGCAACCAACTTGCGCGGAGCCTTGCCGGCGCACACGCGGTCGAGCGCCTCGAGCGACAGCACAGCACCCAGCCGCAGCGAATCGCAGCCAAAAGCCGACGCCACGGTGTTGTCCACAACCAGCAGCGCATGGGTCTCACGCGCCGCCCGACCCAGCGCACGCAGATCGGGCACACACAGGCCAAAGCCGCCGATTGAGTTCACAAACCACCACAGGTGCGGCCCCTCGGCATCAAACGAAATATCAAAGCCCTTGGACGAGGCAGCAAACGTATCAGCAGACGGTGAGCCCACCAGCACAACGTCGCAAGCATCAAAGCCGCTCGCAAACGCATCGACAAAGTCATCGGCAAACGCAACCAGGCGGTCACCAGGACGCACGATCCCCAGCTGCGACAGCGCTGTCGGCACATGCGGGGCCGCAAGCAACCGCGCCTCACGCGCGCCGGCCCTCAAAGCCCAAGCGTCTTCTAGCTGCTGCACATCCACACGGCACCGTCCCTTCAAAACAAAAACCCACGATGCGGGTGTTCCCCGCATCGTGGGCAACGGCTGCAGTATAGCGCCGATATGCGACGAATCGCCTAGATGATGAGCGTATGATAGGTCACGATCGCACCCAGAGCGTCAACGGTTACGCCATAGGACTCGGGATAGATGCGCGTCGAAAACACGAGAGAGCCATCGTTCACAAACACCTCGACCGACGAGACATCGCCAACAATGCGCACGTTGCGCACCTCGTCGACGGGCTCCCAGCGCACGGTACGACCGCAGCCGGCAGAAGCGCGACCCTCATCGGTAAATCGCATCTCAAAGCGCGAGGGCAGTTCGCCCTCGGCGGGCACAAACGCCAGCTTCAGCCCGCCATCAACGGTCGCGGTAAACGCGCCGTCGACACCGTCGACAACAACGTCAAAGCAGGTATCGCCGGCAACCTCCAACGAGCCCTCCCCCACGCGCACCGAGGCATAATGACGCTCGATCTCGCACGCCGGCTGCTGCAGCACTACGCCGCCGGCACCGGCTGTGAGCTCACGCGGCACCGTCATGCAGTGCTGCCAGCCGCACGTCACGGTGGGGTCGTTACCATAGGTCCGCTCATCGGGCATGCCCATCCAGCCGATCAGAATGTGGCGACCGTCCTCGGCCGTGAACTCCTGCGGCGCATAAAAGTCAAAACCAGCGTCCCACAGGCGGAACTCGCCCAACTCATAGGTACCGTCAACGCCGGTAATGTCGCCCGTTACAGGCATGTAGCCAGCAGCATATACGTTGCCGCGGTCCCAACGACCGCCCTCGAGCCCCTGAGGAGAGAAGGACAGCCACTTCGCCGGCACACCGCCATCGGCCTCAAGCTCAAAGTATCCCGGGCACTCCCACATAAATCCAAAACGCTCGGGCGTAGACACACGGCTCTCGAGCTCCCAGTTCAGCATATCCGCCGAGCCATACACCAGGATCTCGCCCACATCGCGCCCGGCACCCTCGCCGTGCATGGCGCAAAATCGACTAGCGACATGCGGACCATCCACGCGACGACGCGCGCCCAGCACCATGTGATAACGCCCGTCCGCGTCACGCCACACTTTGGGATCGCGCACATGGCAGGTCAAATCCTCGGGATAATCCTCGGACGCCAACACCACACGCTTGGCGCCAAACGCCTGACCGTCGGCACTCTCCACATAGACGGTATCGGCGCGGCGGCCGGTATTGACGTAGTCGTACGTGCCGTCCGCATCGGAGAGCTTAACGTTGCCCGTGTACAGCACGCGAATGCGACCGTCCTCGGCAAGCGCGGAGCCCGAATACACGCCATGGCAATCGAACGGCTCGTCGGGCAGCAATGGGGCGCCAACATATTTCCAGTTCATAAGGTCGCGGCTTGTGGCATGGCCCCACATCTTGACGCCGCCGTTCACATCAAACGGAGCATACTGGAAGTACGCGTGAAATACGCCATCTGCCTGGCAAAGACCGTTGGGGTCGTTGAGCCAACCCGCCGGCGGCATAATATGGAAGTGCTGGCCATACGCGCCATGACCGCACTCAGAGGCGGCAGCGTCAACAGCAGCAACCAGCTTTGCAAGGTCGCGACCAAGTGCATTAGACATATCAAAGTCCTAACGGATCGAAAGTAAAAAGGCGCCAGAGATCGGCACCAGATACGGGAAACGCCCGCGAGCATACAACCCGCGGGCACCCCTCAATCAAAAGCTCTTAGGCCTGCTCGGAAGCCTTGGGCTCGTCCTTGTACAGGACAAACGAGACGCCAAAGGAAACCAGCGCGGCGACCGCAAACATGATCGCGTACTGCACGGGCTGGGCCAGGCACAGCAGGATACCGAAGATACCGGTAACGCCGGTGCCGGAAGCAGCAAGCGAGGTGAGCGCGCAGACCAGGGCACCGCAGCCGCCGCCGATGCAGCCGGCGATGAAGGGCTTAAAGAAGCGCAGGTTCACACCAAAGATGGCAGGCTCGGTAATGCCCATGAAGGCGGACAGGGCCGAAGGAAGCGCCAGACCCTTGATCTTGGCATCGCGGGTCTTAAAGGCAACGGCGAGTGCGGCGCCACCCTGAGCGATGTTGGCAGCACTGGCGATGGGCAGCCAATAGGTCACGCCGTACTGGGCGAGCTGGCCCAGGTCGATGGCGGTGTACATCTGGTGGATACCGGTAACGACCGTGGGGGCATAGAACAGGCCGACGATAAAGGAACCGATGCCGAAGGGCAGGGTCAGCAGTGCCTGGATCAGACCGAGGATGGCGTTCTCGGCCCAGACAAAGATGGGGCCGACGGCAACGAGCGTCACGAGCACGGTCACGAACACCGAGACGAGCGGAGTCACAAAGAGATCGAACATCTCGGGAACGATCTTGTGCAGGCGCTTCTCGAGGAAGGCGAGAATGGCGCAGGCGATGACGATGGGGATCACATGGCCCTGATAGCCGACCCACTCAAAGCTGTACACGCCGGGGATGACGTTGACCATGGTCTTCACGCCCTCGGAGGCAACCGTATAGGCGCTCTGCAGCGAGGAGTTGATGAACGCACCGCCGACGACGGCACCCAGGTACGGGTTTGCGCCAAAGGCCTTAGCCGCGGAGTAGCCGATCAGGATCTGCAGAATGCCAAAGGACGTTCCCGAGACCAGGTCGGCGATCTTGTAGATGAAGTTATTGGTGTCGAGCGCGATAAAGCCGTTGGAGGCCATAAAGTTGAGGGCGCTCATGATGCCCAGCAGCAGGCCCGAAGCCACGATGGCGGGGATGATGGGGACAAAGACGTCGCCGAGCACCTTAATGGCACGCATAAAGATGTTCTGCTGCTGCGCCGCGGCCTCCTTGACCTCGGCCTTGGTGGCAGCCTCGACGCCACTGAGCGCGATGAACTCCTCGTAGACCTTGTTGACGGTGCCAGTGCCAAAAATAATCTGGAGCTGGCCCTGGGCCTCAAAGACGCCCTTGGCGCCGTCGATATTCTCGAGGGCCTCCTTGTCGACCTTGGCGTTATCGGCAATCACCAGGCGCAGACGCGTGGCGCAGTGTGCGGCCGAGACAACGTTGCCGGCGCCACCGATGTTGTCGAGCACCTCTTGGGCTGATTTGCGGTAGTCCATGACTTCCCTTTCCTCAAACGGGCGCACGTGCACCCGGCCATCTTTGACACTTACACTGTAATCGATTTCAGTTTCATATGTCTGTAATCGTTTTCATAGTAGGGTGAACGGTAGGAAAAAGCCGGCGAAAGGTAGTTTTGAAGCAAAAACAGGAGTCTCAGAGGCAGGCAGACGTGCCCAAGGCCTAGACATTCATAAGCTGATGGCCGAGCTTGAGCGTCTTGAGACCGTTCTCCCCCTCCGCGCCATCGAGCGTGTTAAGCAACATATTGGTCGCCTCGACACCGCTGGTCAGGTAGCCGTAATGCACGGTGGGAATGCCGCCCGTCAGCGCGCGCAAAAACGCGTTGTCGCCGAAACCGCTCACGCGGTGCATGCCCTCGCCCATGCCGCGAACCTCATCGATGGCACGCAGCGCGCCCGCCGCCATGGTGTCGGTCGCGCAGGCGATAAACGAAACATCGGGAGCGACGGAAAGCAGCTCACGCGCCGCACCATAGCCCGAGTCGAGCGTAAACGAGCCCAGGCGAATCAAGGCGGAATCGAGCGGGTTGCCCGCAGCGCGCAGGCCGGCCTCAAAACCGCGACGGCGGTCATAACCGGCCGCGCGGTCCTCTTCGGTAACTCCAATATAGGCAATCTTGCCGTCCACGCGACCCGCAAGCGCATGACCCAGCTCAAAGGCGGCCTCGTAATCGTCATGATAGACGCACGCCGCGCCCTCGACATGTTGGCCGATCAACACAATGGGCACGCGGCACGATTCAATCGCGCGACAGTGCTCGTCGGTGATCATGGTTGCCACCAGCACAATACCATCGACCGGGTGGTTTTGGAATAAATCGAGGTATTCGAGCTCGCGATCGGCCGCGTTGTCGGTATTGGCAAGCAGCATCTGGTAGCCACGACGACCGAGCACCTGGCCAATACCGGCGGTAATGCGGCTCACGGATTCCGAGTTGATCTTGGGCACGATAACGCCGATGAGCTTGGTGGAGCCGGTGCGCAGCGCGCGAGCCTGGCTGGATCGCACGTATCCGGTCAGCTCAATCGCCTGCTTAATGCGCTCGGCTTTGTCCGCCGAGATATATCCACCGTTGAGGTAGCGCGAGACGGCGGCGCTCGAAACGCCGGCCAGCTCGGCCACATCTTTCATCTTTACCACGAGCACCCCTGTCATTGAAATCGCTTTCACCATGATACCTGTTCGTTCCGGCGTTCTGACGAACGCCGGACTACTCGACGCCGCGCGGGCATCTGCTGGGCGATCTGCCGCTCTAACCGTGATATTCGCCGTTGTATTGGATCAACGTCAGATCTTCAACGCCGTCGAGCGCGCGAATGGCATCCGCATAGGGCATGTCAACGCCGTCCGAGAACACCTCCACGGCCATCTCGACCTTGTCACCGCGCATGGTCTTGGACTTCACCGTAAACTTGGTGCGCCCAAATGCACGCACGATATCGTCGCCGGCGGTCTGGCCCGTGTAGTGGATGACCATCATGTACACGCGCGCCTTGTCCTGGTGG
>CATYJA010000106.1:0-5641 GCA_958407545.1 uncultured Collinsella sp.
CCTCGCGCGCCGTAACGCCTCGTCCGGGCACGGCGGCAAAGTCCTCGACCATGCGCGCGACGATTCCGCGCGTCTCGCACTCGGCCATAATCGCTTCGGCCAGCGGGTGCTCGCTCGAGCGCTCCAGCGCGGCAGCGAGCTTCAGTAACGCCTTTTCACTCATGGCGGGCGAGCCGTCGGCGCGCGTGGCCACCACGATATCGGTCACGGCCGGCTTGCCGCGGGTGACCGTGCCCGTCTTGTCGAGCACCACGGTGCCCACGCTGCGCAGGTTCTCCAGCGCCTCGGCGCTCTTAAACAGAATGCCCATCTCGGCACCCTTGCCGGTGCCAACCATAATGGCGACGGGCGTGGCCAGGCCCAACGCGCACGGGCAGCTGATTACCAACACGGCCACGGCGGAGGTGAGCGCCTCGTTCACGCTGCCGGTCAGCGCCATCCACACCGCAAAGGTCACGGCCGAGATCACGAACACCACGGGCACAAACACACCGGCGACCTTGTCGGCCAGTCGAGCAATGGGCGCCTTGGTGGCATTGGCGTCCTCGACGAGCTGGATGATTTTGGCGAGCGACGTGTCGGCACCCACGCGCGTAGCACGGAAGGTAAACGATCCGGTGCGGTTGACCGTGGCGGCGTTGACGGTGTCGCCGGCGGTCTTCTCCACGGGAATGGATTCGCCGGTGAGCGCGCTCTCGTCCACAGCCGAGCTGCCCTCGAGCACCACGCCGTCAACGGGGATGGACTCTCCGGGGCGCACGCGCAGGACCTGGCCGGGAAGGATACTGTCGACGTCGACGGTGGCCTCGCTGCCGTCCTCTGCCACGACGGTCGCGGTCTTGGGTGCCAGGTCGATCAGCGCCTCGATGGCGCCGCCGGTCTTGGATTTGCTGCGTGTCTCGAGATATTTGCCCACGGTGACGAGCGACAGGATCGTGCCGGCGCTCTCAAAATACAGGTTGTCCATGCTCGTCATCATGGCCTCGTGCACCTGCCCGGCGGCCAGCTGGTCGGCCATGATGAACATGGCGTAGAGCGACCAGGCGATGGAGGCGGTGGCGCCCACGGCAATAAGGGCGTCCATGGTAGGCGCGCCGTGCGCGAGCGACTTGAAGCCGTTGATAAAGTACGCGTCGTTGACATAGACGATGGGGATGAGCAAGACGAGCTCGGTGAGCGCGAGCGTCATGCTGTGGGTGTGGTCGGTGAAGACGCCGGGCAGTGGCCAACCGAGCATGTGCCCCATGCCTATGTAGAACAGCGGGATGAGGAAGATGATCGAGATGATGAGGCGGGTGCGCATGGCGGAGGCAGTGGCCTCCAGCTTTTTGGTCGGCGACTCCATATGGGCGGCGCCGGACCTGGCTTGCGCGCTGCCGTTTGAGCCGGCGGCGCCGGTGCCCTCATCGACGGGCGAGGCCGAGTAGCCCGCACGGTCGACGGCGGTGCAGATATCGTCGGGGGAGACTTGCGCGGGGTCGTAGTCCACCAGCATGGAGCCGGCGAGCAGATTGACCGCGACGCTCTCGACGCCGTCGAGCTTGCTGACGGCACGGTCTACATGTGCCTGGCAGGCGGCGCACGTCATGCCGCCCACGTCAAACTTATCTTGAGCCATGGCTTCTCCTTTCTGTGGTTCGGTGTTGGAATTGTTAACCTGCTGATACTATACACCCATACCCCCTGGGGGTGTCCAGTACAGAAAGAAATGTATGTCATTCTATTATTGGTCGAGGTGATAGCCAGGTCGGCGGACCGTAGCCGGTCTAATGTCTCAATCTGTAACAACTAGACCCGTTTTTGTCGAGTAACTGTTACAGATCGAGACAAACCATTAGAGGGCAACCCGAACATCTCGATCTGTAACAGTAAGACCGATAATTGGGCCCTAGTTGTTACAGATCGAGACAGAGCGTCTGTGGTCAACTCAAATGTCTCGATTTGTAACATCTAGAGAGGTTTTTGACCCCTTACTGTTACAGATTGAGATGTTGTCTCGCGGGGTTGGGGTTTGTCTCGTTTTGTAACATCTAGACCTGCATCTGCCGAGCTAGTGTTACAGAACGAGACAATTGCCGGGGAGGGGTCCCGTCATGGCAAGACGCCCGCTCCCTAGATGCAGAATCCGGGGATCACACAGGTTCGTTTGTTTGGCTTGTCCGCAGGCGTTGCGTACGTAAAGACGTCGCCGTCGTGGCCCACACGGTTTATGTAGAGCGTGCCTTCGGTCTTCGATGAGTCGGGGCTCACCGTGCGCTCCCGCCAGCAGGTGTCCTTGCTCTTCCACTGGCGGACCATCGTCTCGTTCGTGGAATACGGGCTCACCTTGAGCTCGCGGAAGAGCTGATACTCCTTGCCCTCGCCGTTGTAGATGTCTGCCAGGTAGTGATAGCCCTCGGCAAACGAATCGGGCGGTTGCGTACCGCACAGCTCGACCATGGCGGGCAGCCAAAGGGTTGCGGGCAACTCGCTC
The DNA here is from genome assembly GCA_958407545.1 of uncultured Collinsella sp. Lineage (GTDB taxonomy): Bacteria > Actinomycetota > Coriobacteriia > Coriobacteriales > Coriobacteriaceae > Collinsella. The sequence goes on from CATYJA010000106.1 coordinate 2,474, forward strand.
AGACACGATGCACTGTTGGCGGCGCCCACATTGTTCGAGACCTTCTTGACCCCTTTAATGAGCGCGCGCAACTCGTTGGGCAGCAGCTTAAGGCCGTCGCCGTTGAGCCATTTCCGCAGCTCGCAATCTGCCCAGCCGGCGCTCGGCGGTTCAGCTGCAGCGTTGCGCTCGGCAATACCCGCGTCGAACATAAACGTCAGCCCGGCCTTGCCCGTACCGTCCAGAAGCTCATCGTGACGGATGCCCACAAGCTGCGCGCCGACCTCCAGCCCGTTGGTGAGCGTGACACGCTTGGTGCACGGATAGGGGATATGCCCATCGGCATCGAGCAGGTGATAGCGCTTGGCAATCTCGCGTGCCTCGCTACGGGTCTCGGCGGCCTTAATCTTGAGCGAAATCTCCTGCAGCTGATCCCAGGTGTAGTCGTCAAGCGAACCGCGGATGCCGTCCAGGTAGTCGGGGATGCCAAAGCCATGGGTCGCCGCCCCAATGACGCTGAGCCCCGCAACGGCTGCAACGACGCCACCGATAATAAACCGGCGGCGGGTCATGGCATCGTGCCGGGCCTGCTCCAGGATCTCTCGCGCGCGCTCGCCGGCGACGTCGACCTTAAGGTGCGTACCGGAGTCGATGTCGATTGCGGCGTCACTGCCCGCGCCCTCGCGGCCCTCGGATTCGGCATCGGTGAGGTATGCCGAGAGCACCTCGAGCATCTGCTGCTCGGTGGGGCGATCGCACTGCTCGACTGAGAGACCCTTCATGATGATTTGGACAAGCGCTTCATCGCCCTCGCAGCGCGGCTCGAGCGGTGCCGGCTTGGTCTTGGTCTTTACGAGATAGAACGAGCCGGTTGCAGCGGCGTCCGTCGACTCAAAGTCAAACGGTTTGCGACCGCTGTAGAGCTGGTACAAAATGCTCGAAAGCTCATAGACGTCGATTGCCGGCGAACGGCGAAGGGCCGCGATGCCTTCGATATCCTGCGTGAGCATCTCGGGCGCGGCGTATGCGGGCGTGGCAAAGCGCCAGATGTCGGCGCGCCGGGTGATCGTGTCGTCGCCGAGAGCCATGGTCACGGAGCCCATGTCGATGAGGCAGGGGTCAAAGGAGCAATCGGCAATCTGCTGCTCGAGCGTTCGGCTGGTGGTGCGGAACATGATATTGGCAGGCGACAGGTCGCGATGAATGACCGGATTCACGAGGCCTTGGGTCATCAAGAGCGCACGAAGCACAGCGTTTCCGACGGCGGCGACCATCTGGGTGGTCAGCCCGCCCGAGGCGTCGTGCGGAAGCAGGGGCAGCGCCTGCTTGAGCGAGGTGCCCTCGACCCACTCCATGAGGATGAGCGGGTCATCCTCACACGAGCCGTAGCCATAGACGCGCGGAAATCCGCGCAGGTGCGAGACGGTACACAGATGACGGTACTCCTCGAACAGCGCGGCGGTGTTGGCCAGGTGCGCTGCCGATTGCTCGGCGGAGCGGTCGGGTGCTTGGCCGGAAAGGATGGCGTTGTTCTTGAGTAGCTTGACGGCAAAGACCTCGCCGCTCGTGTTGGTCGCGCGTAGCACGTGCCCGATGTTGCCGTTGTTGCGGTGGGCCGTCTGGAGAATAAGCGTCATAAACCGACGTTTGGCGTCGTCCTCGGCACTGGGGTCGACCGCCACGGCGGTATCGAACGTATCGAGACGGATGAGTTTGTCGCCATAGGCGCTATCGGTAGTATCCATGGCGTTCCTTTGTCTGGCATGGGTTGCCGCACGTATACGTGAGCAGTGCGGATATCGGTAAAGTACCATGATAGCCGCACTACCCACGTATACCGCTGAGCATTGTCGTTTACGACGCAGAAGGTAGAAGACGAAAGACGGACGGCGACCGTCTGCCGATCGCCGTCCGCGCTAGTCCACAATGACAAGGAATGTCGTGTAGAGACCCAGATGGAGCCTGTCGCTGTTTTCGATTTCCACTGGGGGATAGATCTTGCCGGGCTCGCGTTGGTCGCGCGGCGGCTCAATCACAATATCGCCGTCGCCCGCGCCCGATTCGAGTACCGTGCCGTTGGTCGATCCAAGGCCCTGGGCGTACCAGTGCTCACCCTCAAGCCAAATGCGAAGATGTTCGCGCGATGCGTCGGCGCCCACATCGGTGATGCTGGGCGAGGTTTTGGGCAAGGATCCAATTACCGTGCCACGCGGATCGCGTGTGAGGGGATGGATTTGCATGTCGACGCAGTTGTCGGCATGTGTCCTGAGCAGACCGAGGTTGGGAGCGACGGCGTGCGGCTGATCCAGACTGCCCATAAAGCCACGTCCGACGGTAGTTTCGGTGGTGCCAAAGTGCCCACCCGTCTTGCTGTCGCAAAAGCGCTCGACGGTGGCCACGCCCTGAACGGGATCGGCGAGCGCCCCCGTTGCCACAAAGAGCATAAGGTAAAGCGTGCTTTTCTCGCGCACGGCATTGCCGTCAAAGTTGTCGATGCGATTGAGGGCATTTGCATATAGGCGGCTGTCCAGCTTGTAGCTGGCGAGAGCCGACATCATTTCGTTGGCGGCCGGACCGCGATAGTGCTCGGCGATTGCCCGATAGGCGGACTCGCCGCCGCCGAGCTTGCTGCAGATTGCCGAGGAAAGGTTGAGCGTGGTGACGGTAAAGTCGCTGTAGATGGAGGGCGCGCACTGGTCAGGCTTGCGATGGACGATGTAACGGGTGAGATACGAGCGGTTGGAAGAGCATTTCTCGAGCAGGGTACTGCCGAGATAAGAGTTTCCATTGATGAGCATTCGGGCGATCTCGAGATGTTTAAGACCGCCGAACGAGCGAATATCGTTATAGAGGACCGAGCAAGGCGTCTCTGCTGCCATGGATACCTCCTTTGATTGCTTCCTAGCCAATATGGCGATAGGAATTAATGGCCCCCGGTGGGCGACGTATTAAATGGCTGCGCAATATATAGCGTAACCAAAGCAACATTATAGGCCACATGTTCGAAATTGCAGGAAGACTGAGAGATTTGGTTTGGACTGGACGGAAATCCCCTTCTGTTTTGATCTATAACAATTAGGGCCCGGTTTTGCCCTGCATCTGTTACAGATTGAGACAATCGGCCAGGCCCACCTCGGGTTGATTTTCAATCTCAACGCAACAGTCTGAACGGACCCCGCGTTTCCGCAG
>CATYJA010000107.1:0-5597 GCA_958407545.1 uncultured Collinsella sp.
CGTCCTCAACGCTCAGGACGCGATAGCTGTAGACGGTATCCATAAAGCGCTTGGAACCCGGGTTCATGATGGGGGCGTCCAGACCTGCACCAAAGGCGGCGGCCAAAAAGACCGAGCCCAGCAGCGGGCGGGCAGGCAGGCCAAAGCTGATGTTCGATACGCCGAGTGCGCACTTGACGCCCAGATGCTCCTTGCACATAGACATGGCACGCAGAATCTGCTCAGCCTGGCGTTGATTGGTCGAGGCGGTCATGACCAGGCAGTCGATGAGGATGCGGTCCGGTCCGATGCCGTAATGGGCGGCCTCGGCCACGATGCGCTCGGCGATGGCGAAGCGGGCCTCGGCGGTATCGGGGATGCCGCCCTCGTCGAGCGTAAGGCCGACGACGTTGGTGCCGTAGTGGGCCACCAGCGGAAAGATCTCATCCATGATCTGCTGTTTGCCATTGACCGAGTTAATGATGGGCTTGCCGGCGTAGCGACGCACGGCGGCCTCGACGGCGGCGGGGTCGGTGGAGTCGATCTGCAACGGCAACAAGGTGGAGCCCTGGAGCTGTTCGGTTGCCTGCTGGATGATCTTGACCTCGTCGATCTCGGGCAGGCCCACGTTGACGTCCAGGATGTCGGCGCCCTGCTCCTGCTGGCTGATGCCCTGGCTCACGACGTAGTCCAGGTCGCCGTCGCGCAGGGCCTGCTGCAGGCGCTTTTTACCGGTGGGGTTGATGCGCTCGCCGATGACGGCGATCTTGTGGCCGTCGCAGGGGAGGTCCACGACCGTCTGGGCGCTCGTGACCGACATGCTGGGCTTGCGATGACGCGGGCTGGGCGTGTGGTTGTCGATAAGCGTGCGCAGGGCCGCCATATGCGTGGGCGTGGTACCGCAGCATCCGCCGACGACGCTCACACCGTCCTCGATCATGCCGGCGACGGCCTCGGCGTACTCGGGTGCCTGGATATCAAAGACGGTATTGCCGTCATCGTCAACGTGGGGCAGTCCCGCATTGGCCTGCACCATAACGGGCTTGTCGGTAACGGTGAGCATACGTGCGGCGAGTCCTCGGAGCTCGGCCGGTCCTTGGCTGCAGTTGATGCCCAAAACGTCGGCACCGATGGCATCGAGCGTGATGGCGGCGACCTCGGGACTCGTGCCCAGGAAGGTACGGCCGTCTTCCTCAAAGGTCATGGTGGCAAAGGCGGGCAGGTCGGAGTTCTCGCGGCAGGCGAGGACCGCCGCCTTGATCTCGGCCAGGTCGGTCATGGTCTCGATAATAAAGAGGTCCACACCCGCGGCGACGCCTGCGCGCACTTCCTCGGCAAAGAGGTCGTAGGCCTCGTCGAAGCTCAGGGTACCCAGGGGGCGAAGCAGCGCGCCGATGGGGCCGATGTCACCGGCGACGTAGCGGGCGCCGGCCTCGCGGGCACAGGCGACGGCCGCGGCAAAGACGTCTGCCACGGTGGCGGCACCGTCGAGCTTGTGGGCGTTGGCGCCAAAGGTGTTGGCGGTGATCACGTCGCAGCCGGCCTCGACGTACTGGCGCTGAATGTCGGTAATGACCTGGGGCTCCTCAAAGTTGAGCAGCTCGGGCAGGGCGCCCGCCTTCATGCCGGCGGCCTGCAACATGGTGCCCATGCCGCCGTCGAACAGCAGGTGTCCCGTGCCCTCGATGGCCGCACGCAGGTGATCGTCCTTAATGCGTAGATCGTCGATCGTGCGCGTCTTGTACGTGGCACCGTTGCGACGTGCGGCATCAACGGGTGCCGCCAATGCAGTGCCGTCAGAATCATGAGTGATAAGTATGTTTGAGCTATTCGCCATGTGCATCCATTTCGTCTAGAGCCCACTGAGGAATTTCTATTTGAAGAGATTTGTCGGGCTCGATATCTTCGATTCGCTTGTTGTAGTGGGCAAGAAGCCGTGCGACATTTAATCGAATTAGGCCTCGCTTGTAGAACGATAACTCTTCAATATTGATGCCGATAAACGATTCGAGCGCGATAACCTGTACGCGATTGCCGAGTCCCTCACTTTCGAACAGTCCGTAAGCGAAGGAAACTTTATCGTGGGGGACAACGACGATGGGCCGAATGCCATTTCGAATGTTATCTCGGCATCGATCGGTCAATTTGGCCATTGGCGATACAGTCACATGAAATGCAGCATCATTGATTTGGAAATCGCCAGAACGGTCTGTCTGCTGGTCGGCGGCGTTTGAGTTGTCCTTTCCGATTTCTATGGTTGGAAATAACATCTCTAGTTTTGCACCTACCAGGTGCTGTGCGACGGTGCCCGTTGGCTTATCGGACCGTAGGCTTGCTTCGGCTAGGATATCATCGACAATGACAGAAATTGGTTTTTGAAGATCGATTTCGACTTTGATTCTCTGCCGGTTAAAGAAATCAACCTGGATTCGCTCGACGAAGAAATTGGCGATTGCATTCGCAGCTTCAAGACGAGTGTCTTCGCAAGTGTCACTGGGTAGGGCAGAGTTGATAATTGTGGCAAGCTCAAGCGCCATCGGGAGTGTGCCGCGTGAGGTTCTGCCGCCCTCTGATGCGAAGGCACGCGTTTCCCCATGTCTGGCTAAAACTGTTTTGATGCATGCTCCACTTAGGCCTCGTACTTGGCTCCCCTTGTCCGATTGCACATAATCGTCGGTGAGCGGAAAACGGTTTTGCAACAGCTCGCTTATGCCTATGCCAACCGCCATGACGTTACGGTTGACGTTGCCTCGCTTGTTGCGCTTGGATTCGTACCAGAGTTCAATGGCATCCAAGATGTCTTTATCGGGCTCGCTCAAGGAGCAATTGGTCATTTCCATTATTGTCCACTCCGTTCCTTGAAGACATAAGCGCGGGTTTGACTGCATTTTTTATAAGCCAAGTGACAACTGGCACGGCAACTGCATCGCCGAATGCGTAGCGAATCTGAGCATCCGAGAAGCCGCTAAACTGACATGAGTCAACACCTTGGAGACGGGCATATTCAGTTCCAGTCATCCAGCGAACTTCTATCTTTCCGTTTTCGCATATAACGACTGCCTGTCTTGATGAGCCGCCGCGAGCCGTTCTTAGACATCCGGCAATTTCTTCTTCACGGATTTCCCAGCGCACAACGCCCGATCGCGTGCGACGGTAAGCAGTGCGAACAATTTTTTCTTTGGCATTTAAGAAGCGCTGAAGGCGCTCTGCTTGATGCGGTGCAAGTGAGTCGATAAATGCTTGTACTTGGTTTTTGTTCCACCAACGCTTGTCGTTCTCGGGAATATTTTCAACAACCGTTGCAAGGCCCGTCATGCGAAGTGGACTTGGCTCGTTTAGGTGAGAGACGTGCGTAATGAGTGAAGGGTCGGAGTGAATCCAGGAGACCTTTTCAGGACGAAGCGAGGAATCGAGTCGGCTGTTGGGAAGAGGGTTTTTTAATCCGACGACAAACATGCGGGGGCGTGACTGGGGAAGCCAGTGCCGTGCATCGATAAAATAAGCGTCGCATGAATAGCCTAAACGATTAAATTCCTGGCAAACGAGTCTAAAGTCATCGCTGTTATTAGACGTGGCAAGGCCGATGACATTTTCGAGAACAAGTGCCCGCGGGGCACGATCGCTCATTCCTTCGATGGCCTTAATAAAGCCAAAGAACGCACTGGACTCTTTGCCAGAGATAAGTCCCTCCCTGTTTCCCGCGAGAGATAAGTTTGTGCAAGGGCTTGACGCCCATGCGATGTCGGCTTGGGGTATTAGGTCGGGGTCGAGTGTGTGAACATCCTGCTCGACTAGATGTTCATCGCCCCAACACTGGCTGTACATGGCGCATTTAGTATGGTCTATGTCATTTGCCCAGATTGTTTTGATTCCGGCTTTTGCCATGCCGGCACGAGCCAAGCCAATGCCTGAAAAAAACTCAAGCGCGGTTAGTTGTGGCGAGAACTGCAGAATGTTGTGCATGTACTGGCTTTCAGATAGTTGTTATTTGGCATCTAATGGTACTTGTTTGTGAGGACATCCGCTTACATACGGATGAGATTCCCTCGATACCGTGCCATCAATTGACATTTTATTCAGAATGCGAATAGCAGGTGGTGTGGGCGGCGCGGAAGCGGCAGTGCTCGCGCATGCGGCAGATATTGCAGGTGGGGCGGCTCTGGGCGTCGTGGACTTCGCCGTCGAATAGGCCGATCACCGCGGTCACGCTTTTGGTGGGCATGAGCAGGCTGGTGGGTGTGACGGTAAGCCCGATGAGCCGCGTGGCGTTGAGCGCATTGACGATCGAGCGCTGGGCCGAGAGCGGGCAGTCGCCGTAGCCGGGACTAAAGCGCCAGTTGCCGGCGAGCCCATGAACGGCGGCGTCCGTCTTGACCTGCTGGTCCATTTGCTCAACGGCGGCTTCTACGTAAGCGGAGCACGCGGCGTCGAGCACGGCGCCCTCCAGGGGATGTTGGGCTCCCGTGGTGCGCAGGCGACGCTCGGCGTCCATGCCGAGGGTACATGCCATGAGCGCGGCAAAGCGGGCATCTTTGAGATGTCGATAGATATCGCGACCTCGCAGCTCAACGTTGGTGCCGACCAAGCGAATGCAAGGCTCACTTTGTTCGTCCACGCCCGTGGCATCGACGGCAAACACGCGGCGCACGCCACGAGGCTCAATGTCCAGTTCCAGACGCTCGACCACAAGCTCAATACGTCGTGACAGCTCGGGCTCAATCTGCTGGCCGCCGTAACCCAGATACCGCAGCATCTCGGCGCGGTCGACACGGGGATGGTACGCAGCATCGACACGGTAAAGCGCCGGCGACGCAAGGTCGGCCGGCACTTCGACAGCGGTTGTATCGATGTGCGGTATTTCCATTACCCCAGGCGCTCCATAATGGTCGCGGCGATCGCAGGACGGTTCATAGTGTACAGGTGCAGGCCGTCGGCGCCGTGCTCCTTGAGGTCGCAAAGCTGGCGGGCGGCATAATCTACACCGGCTGCCTGCAGGCTCTCGGGGTCGTTCTCGTACTTGGCGAGAATCTTGATGACGGGGGAGGGCAGCGACGCGCCGCACATAAAGACCATGCGGCTGATCTGCGACTTGCCCATAAACGGCATGATGCCCGCGGTAATGGGCACGGTGATGCCGGCCTTGTCGGCAAGCTCGCGAAAACGGTAGAAGCACTCGTTATCAAAGAAGAGCTGCGTCACAAAGAAGCTCGCGCCAGCGTCCTGTTTTTGCTTGAGGTGTTCGACCGAGAGGTTGAGATCCTCACAGGCAATGTGGCCCTCGGGGTAGGCCGCGGCGCCCACGCAAAAGCCAGCGTCGACGAGCTCGGGGATGAGGTCGCGGGCGTAGGCGTAGTCGGAGGCGGGCTTGTCATCCTCGGTCGCGCCGGCAGGGAGATCGCCGCGCAGGGCCAGGATGTTTTCCACGCCGGCGGTGCGATACTCATCGATCTTGGCGGCGATATCGGCATGCGAGCGGCCAACGCAGGTGAGGTGCGCCACCGAGGGTGTATCGAATTCGCTCGTAATCATATGCGCGATGGGGGCGGTGGCGGCACCGTTGCCCGAGCCGCCGGCCGAGCAGGTGACCGAGACAAAGCTCGGCGAAAGCTTGCACAGAT
>CATYJA010000108.1:0-5551 GCA_958407545.1 uncultured Collinsella sp.
CCATCTTCCTGGGTCGCTTCTTCCCGTTTATCCGCACCTTTGTGCCCTTTATCGCCGGCATGGGCGGCATGCACTGGCGCAACTTCGTTATCTTTAACGTGCTGGGCGGCATTACCTGGTCGACGGTCTTTACGCTGCTGGGCTACTTCTTTGGCGGCATTCCCTTTGTGCAGGAGCACTTTGAGCTGCTGATTATCGGCATCGTTGCCGTGTCGATCATCCCGACCGTGGTCGGTCTGGTTAAGGCCAAGCTGGGCAAATAGAACGCCTAGCTCGAGCCAGCGCGCAGACCGTACAGTTGAGGCCCGTCACCGCTTACGGTGGCGGGCCTCTTTAGCTTCGATCAAATGAAAATACTTTAGTTAGTTAAAGAAAAACGTTTTATCCGACGCGCGTGCGGAGTACAATCTCGTGCATGCGAATCGACGTGCCATCGGCTTTGATGCTGTTCGCGTGTCCCGTCCGGCTCTACGCTCTGGGCGTGCGACGTTGCGACGCGGCCGGCCTCGGTCCTTGCGTACGGGTTCGCGAGTATGCAACTGTGTATGTAAGGAGCGACATATGACTGTCGAGAAGAAGGATATCGATTGGGGTAGCCTCGGCTTTGGCTACATGAAGACCGATTACAGCTACGAGGCTCATTGGAAGGATGGCGAGTGGGACGAGGGCGGCCTGACCACCGACCACACCCTGCATGTCTCCGAGTGCGGCGGTATCTTCCATTACTGCCAGGAGGTCTTTGAGGGCCTGAAGGCCTACACCGCCGAGGACGGCAGCATCGTCTGCTTCCGTCCCGACATGAACGCTGAGCGTATGTATAACTCTGCCCAGCGCCTCGAGATGCCCCCGTTCCCCAAGGACAAGTTCGTTGAGGCCGTCAAGCAGGTCGTTTCTGCCAACGCCGCCTGGGTTCCGCCCTTCGGCTCCGGCGCGACCCTGTACGTGCGTCCGTTTATGATCGGCTCCGGTGACGTGATCGGCGTGGCTCCCGCTCCTGAGTACACGTTCCGCATTCTCGTGACCCCGGTCGGTCCGTACTTTAAGGGTGGCCTCAAGCCCGTCAAGCTGCGCGTTTCCGAGTATGACCGTGCCGCACCGCACGGCACCGGCAACATCAAGGCCGGCCTCAACTACGCCATGTCCCTTAAGCCCACGATGGAGGCCCATCGCGAGGGCTATGCCGAGAACCTGTATCTCGACTCCGAGTCCCGCACCTATGTCGAGGAGACCGGTGGCGCCAACGTCCTGTTCGTGAAGGAGGACGGCACCCTCGTCGTTCCTCAGTCGCACACCGACTCCATCCTGCCCTCCATCACCCGTCGTTCGCTCGTTCAGGTTGCCGAGGATCTGGGCATGACCGTCGACCAGCGTCCCGTCGAGTGGGCCGAGGTCAAGGCCGGTACCTTTGTGGAGTGCGGCCTGTGCGGCACCGCTGCCGTCATCTCCCCGGTGGGCGAGATCGACAACAAGGTCTATGGTGCCGATGAGACCGTGACCTTCCCGGCTGGCTACACCGAGATCGGCCCCGTGATGAAGAAGCTTCGCGAGACCCTGACTGGTATCCAGTCCGGTGCTGTCGAGGATAAGCACAACTGGGTTTACACCGTCGCGTAACCTGCCTTGTATGTCCGGCCCGAGGGCAGCCTGCCTTTCCGGCGCGTCCTCGGACATGAAAGAACCTCCGCTGCGCACTTCGTGCGGCGGAGGTTCTTTCGTCCTGCGGAGTGCGCCGGAAAGGCAGGCTGCCCTCGGGCCTGCGTTACCTTGGTGCTGCCGTTACGGGCGATATAGATCTGAAGTAAAGATGGTGCGCGGCCTATTGGCCGCGCGTTGTGCGTGGGCGCGTTGTGCGTGGATAAGAAAAGGGCCCAAGGTTTGTGCCTTGGACCCCAAAGGGTTGATGAGCTGGCTTAAGACTCGGCCGTGATTGTTAGAACTTGACGGTCGGTGCCTGGCGGGCGGCCTCGGCGGCCTCGAAGCCCTGGCGCTCCTTAAACTGGAAGATGCCGGCAAAGATAACGGCCGGGAACGTCTGGATGGCGTTGTTGTAGCTGAGCACGCAATCGTTGTAGCTCTGGCGCGCGTAGCTCACCTTGTTCTCGGTGTCCTCGAGCGTGGACTGGAGCTGCGTAAAGTTGGTATTTGCCTTAAGGTCGGGGTAGGCCTCGGTGACGGCAAAGAGCTGACGCAGCGCACCGGTCAGCACGTTGTCCGCTTCCATCTTGGCCTCGGGGGTGGTGGCGCTCACGGCGGCGTTGCGCGCGTTGACTACGGCGGCGAGCGTGTCCTGCTCGTGCTTGGCGTAGCCCTTGACGGTCTCGACCAGGTTAGGGATCAGGTCGTTGCGGCGCTGCAGCTGCGTGTCGATGTTCTGCCAGGCATTATCGATGCGATTGCGCTTGGTGACCATGTTGTTGTAGATGCCGGCGATGGCGCTGGCGATCACAACGACAACAACGATACCGATGATGACGGGAAGCATGATGTCTCCGTTTCGAATGGCAGCGGCGTTTTGCGCCGGCTGCCGTTGGTGTAACGCTACTAGTATACCCGCAACCTTTGGCGATACCGAACTTTCCGGTAAGCGTTATGTTTCCGCCAAGGAGGGGCCGCCAATATGGAACGGGTGGTACAGGTGTAAGATATGCGACAAATTAAGGAATGCTGTCTACACCTTGAGGATGGCGATATGGATGGACCTTCGCATCAAGAAAACCTATCGTGCCCTGTTCGATGCTTTTACCGAGCTCTTGGAAGAGCATCGGTTTGAGGATTTGACGGTTGCCATGCTTTGCGACCGGGCCCTGATTCGCCGCACGACGTTCTATAAGCATTTTCGCGATAAAAACGATTACTTTGCCTTCTATATCGATGAGCTTATGGCAGGTCTGCCGCAAAACCGGACCGATGCAGCGGACGCGGAGCCGCTTGATGACGTACAGGCGCTTCGCCACGAGGTCTTTGACGATGCCATGAATATGATTCTGGCGCATGAGCAGCTCATGGATAACCTTTTGGCCAGCAGCATGTCGGGCATGCTGACCGGCATGATTTGCGACCGCATTGCGCGTTCCATCCGCGAGCGTGTGATGAGCTCGCTTGCCGAAGATGCCCTGGCGCCCGTTTCGCTCGAGACGACATCGGAGTTTATCGCCGGTGGCATTATTCGACTGTTCACAAATTGGTGGGAGTCGGGTCACGATCTTGAGCGTCGACCCGAGATGGCCGACGTGGTCGATGCGCTGTTTGAGCGCACCATGACGCCGGTGAATCACTAAGGTGGCGGAGAGAGGGGGATTCGAACCCCCGGAACGCTCTCGCGCTCAACGGTTTTCAAGACCGCCGCATTCAACCGCTCTGCCATCTCTCCGTGAGTCGTAATGATAGCATCGTTTTGAATTTGCAACAGGGAAGGCGAACGATGACGATCACCGAAATCGACGAGAAGTTCATGCGCGAGGCGCTGGCGGAGGCGCGAGCCGCCGCGGCGGTGGGCGAGGTGCCCATCGGAGCCGTAGTGGTGCGCGACGGTGAGATCGCCGCGAGGGCGCACAATCGGCGCGAACTCGACCAGGACCCTTCGGCTCATGCCGAGTTTGCGGCCGTGTGCGCCGCTGCCCAGGCGCTTGGCCGCTGGCGCCTTTCCGACTGTACGGTCTATGTGACGTTGGAACCCTGCTGCATGTGCGCAGGCCTTATGGCTAACGCGCGCGTGGGGCGCTGCGTGTATGGCGCGAGCGACGCCAAGGCGGGCGCGTTGGGATCCCTATACGATTTGAATGCCGACTCGCGCCTGAATCATCGGTTTAACGTGACGGCTGGGGTCCTGGCGGATGAATGCCGCGAGCTGCTGAGTAGCTATTTTGGCGGTCTGCGCGGAGCGGGCGGCGCTGATTGCGGTTGTGGGGCCGATCTTGAAGCACACGCCGCTCACGCCGCAGCGCTTGCAGGTGCCGGTGAGGATGCTGCCACGGCGGTTGACTGTGGTCCTGCGTGCCGCCGGCCCCGCCGTGTGCTGCTGGCGATCGATTCCTTTAAGGGCAGCGTGTCGAGTGCACAGGCGGAGGCGGCGGTTGCCGAGGGCATGCGCCATGTGTGGCCCGATGCCGAGCTGAACGCTTTGCCGCTGGCAGATGGCGGTGAGGGGACGCTCGATGCCGTTGCCGCGTGCGGCGGTGAGCTTGTGACCTGCGAGGTTGCGGGACCCTTTGGCGATGGTGTGCCTGCCCGGATGTTAGTGGACGGCGAGCACGAGTCGGTTGTTATTGAGATGGCCGAAGCGGCAGGCATCGGGTACTCACCTTGCACGGAATCGGCGGCGCTGGCTGCTACAACCTATGGCGTGGGCGAGCTGATGCTCCGTGCAGCTCGTGTCGGGGTAAAGACTATCTATATTGGCTTGGGCGGCAGTGCCACCAACGACGGTGGCGCCGGCATGCTGCAGGCGCTGGGCGCGCGCGTGGTCGATGATCAGGACTGCGATGTCGCCCCCGGTCTTGCGGGCCTTGAACACGTGTCGAGTATCGATTTGACGTCAGCGCTTCGTGCACTGAGCGGCGCTCGTATCGTTGTGCTTTCGGATGTCGAGAATCCGCTCGTGGGACGCCGCGGTGCGCTGGCGGTGTTTGGCGGGCAGAAGGGCCTGCCGACGGATGACGCTGAGGCGCTGCGCAGGTACGACAGCTGGATGGTCGGCTACGGTCGCCTGCTCGATGCGGCAATTACCGGGGTGCGGGCTCAGGGATTGTTGCGTGTGCCCGAGGGTGCTCGGACATTTGGCTCGGTGCTCGGAGTGCCCGGTGCCGGTGCCGCAGGCGGCCTGGGTGCCGCGCTGCTGGCGCTCGGGGCGGAGCTGCGTTCGGGCGTGGAGACGGTGCTCGATCTGATTGGGTTTGACGAGTGCGTGCGCGATGTCGACCTGGTCATAACGGGCGAGGGCAATATGGACGAGCAATCCGCTGCCGGCAAGGCACCGGTGGGCGTGGCTCGTCGTGCGAAGCGATATGGCAAGCCGGTTGTTGCCGTCGTGGGCGGTCGTGCCGACAACCTGGATGCGGTGTATGGGCAGGGTGTCGACTTAGTTTTGCCGGTCTGTCGCAGGCCCATGCCCCTTGACCAAGCGCTCGACCCCCAGGAAGCCACAACCAACCTCATCTGCGCCGGTGAAGCCGCCGCCCGATCCTACGACCTCGCCCGCCTCTAAAATCCAACTCCCTATAAGTTGCGGTGGAATAGTTCCTGTTTGGCGGCTCAGGCGGCAAAAACAGGAACTATTCCACCGCAACTCAAAAGTGGTCTTTTGGCCCTGTCCCAAATTAGCTACCTTGCCCCATCGGGCGGGAGCGGGTAAGATATACCGAGCGCCTAGCGCGCTCGATGGGTTCGGATGACGACATGTTCCGAATCTGGTCAGGTCCGGAAGGAAGCAGCCATAAGGAGTCTCTGTCGGGCATCCGAATCCATCGAGCGCACGGGCGTTTTTTGGTGCCGCGACATGGCCCGGTCGGCGGCGAGGTGTTTGGTAGTCGAGCGATCCCGCAGGCGAAGCCGA
>CATYJA010000109.1:0-5449 GCA_958407545.1 uncultured Collinsella sp.
CGTACAGGATGCGGCGGTGCACCGGCTTTAAGCCGTCGCGCACGTCCGGCAGGGCGCGCGCCGTGATGACCGACATCGAGTACTCGATGAACGACTGCTTCATCTCGCGGCCGAACTCCGAAATCTGGAGCTGGCCACCGTTGATATCCTCGCCGGCTGAGGCGCCACGATCGACCGCGCCGAAGCTCTCCTCGAGCTCGGCGTCGTCATCCTCTTCCTCTTCATCCTCGGCGTCGGGGTTATAGGAATCCGGATCGCCGTCCTCGCCCTGCTCAGCGCGGGCGAGCAGGCGCTTCAGATCATCGGACATACCGGCGTCGCCGGCCTCGTCCATACCCTCGTTGTTGTTGATATCGTCTGCCACGTTACCTCCTCATGGTTTGCGTGGTCCATTAGTTCCCTACCACGGAGACGGCTTTTCCAGGTGCCGCAGATTCGCCCGAAAGAGGAGGGAAGCGTACTTGGGTACGCGACCGACGATTGAGGGCGAAGGTGCGGTGGCTGGGAAAGCCGCAGGAATTAGGCATCCAAGAATCGTGCGTCGTGGGCGTGTTTTTCAATGTACTCGCGGCGATAGCCGACCTCGGAACCCATGAGCTCGCGCACGGCACGGTCCGCCACCACGGCGTCCTCGATCGACACGCGCTGCAAAATGCGGGTCTTGGGGTCCATCGTCGTCGAGGCAAGCTGCTTGGGGTCCATCTCGCCCAGGCCCTTGTAGCGCTGGACGGTATAGCCCTTGCGCTTTTTGGTAATCTTGCCGTCCTTGGCCTTGCCGTCCTCGTCGTTATCGTCGGGGTTCAGGCCCAGGCTCTGGATGGTGTCGCGCAGGATCTCGTCTTCGGGCTGGCGGCCGTTGGGATACACGTAGTGGATCTTGCTGCGCACCTTAATGCCAAAGATGGGCGGGCAGGCAACATAGACGTAGCCGGCATCGATCAGCGGACGCATGTACTTGTAGAAGAACGTCAGCAGCAGGATGCGGATATGCGCACCGTCGACGTCTGCATCGGTCATGATGACGATCTTGTGGTAGCGCGCCTTGGTGATATCGAAGTCGCCGCCGTCGCCGGCACTCGTCGTGACGCCGCAACCGATCGCGGTAATCAGCGACTGGATGGTGTCACTCGAGAACGCGCGATGGTCACCAACGCGTTCGACGTTCAAAATCTTGCCGCGCAGGGGCAGAATCGCCTGGATGTCTCGGCGACGGCCGTCCTTGGCCGAACCGCCTGCCGAGTCGCCCTCTACGATGAAGAGCTCGGTCAGCTCGGCATCGCGCACCGAGCAGTCAGCGAGCTTACCGGGCAGGGACGCCGTCTCGAGCAGGCTCTTGCGGCGGGTCGCCTCGCGCGCCTTGCGGGCGGCATTGCGCGCCTTGCAGGCCTGTTGCGCCTTCTTGACGATCTCGCGAGCGGGCTTGGGATGCTCCTCGAGGTAATCGACAAGGCCGTCGGTCACAATCTTGAGCGTGAGCGCTCGCATATAGGAGCTGCCGAGCTTTGCCTTGGTCTGGCCCTCAAACTGCGGATCGGGCAGCTTGACCGAGATAACGGCCGAAAGGCCCTCGCGCACATCGTCGCCGGTCAGGTTGGCGTCTTTTTCCTTGAGCAGGTTCTGCTTGCGCGCGTAATCGTTGATCACGCGGGTGAGCGCGGTACGGAAGCCCTCAAGGTGCATGCCGCCCTCGGGGGTGTAGATGTCGTTGGCAAACGACATGACGTTCTCGCCGTAGCCGCTATTCCACTGCAGGGAAACCTCGACCTCGCCCATCTTGGCCACAGGCGCGTCCGGGTCCGATTTGCCCTCGATGTAGATGGGCTCCTTAAAGGCCTCGGGGACGTCCTTGCCCTCGTTGAGAAACTTGACGAAGTCGATGATGCCGCCCTCGTAGCAAAACTCCTCCACGTGGGGAGTCGCTTCGCGCTCGTCGGTCAGCACGATTTTGAGGTTCTTATTGAGGAACGCCGTCTCCTGCAGACGGTTATGCAGCGTATCGAAATCGTAGATGCAGGTCTCGAAGATCTCATCGTCGGGCCAGAAGGTGACGGTGGTGCCCGTCGAATCCGAGGTGCCCACGACCTCCATCTTCTTGACGGTCTTGCCGCGCGAGAACTCCATCTCGTAGGTGTTGCCATCGCGACGAACCTGAACGACCACGCGCTTGGACAGTGCGTTGACGACGGAGATGCCCACACCGTGCAAGCCACCCGAGACCTTATAGGCCGAGTTATCGAACTTACCGCCGGCGTGCAAGATCGTCATGACGACCTCGAGCGTCGGGATCTTTTTAACAGGGTGCTCGTCGACGGGGATGCCGCGCCCGTTGTCGACGACCGTGATGGAGTTGTCGGCGTGGACCGTCACCTGGATCTCGGTGCAGAAACCGGCCATGGCCTCGTCGACGGAGTTGTCAACGATCTCCCACACCAGGTGATGCAGACCGCTGGCGCTCGTCGAGCCGATATACATGCCCGGGCGCTTACGAACGGCCTCGAGACCTTCGAGAATCTTAATCTCGCCGCCATCGTAATCGTTTTCGTTTGCCACACGTCCTCCTTCAGCTAAGAAAATGTGTACAGCCTTACTAGTTTATCGTAAAAAAATACCCTCGGGAGCGAGGGTATTTGGCTCTACAAGGCCACCAGATGCGATTTAAGGCTCTTTCTTGCTTTGCACGCCCTTGGCCCACTCGGCACTGGCTCTCATGGCATTCTCGAGGGCCTCGCGCAGTTTTTGATCTTCGATGGGCGCCACTTGGCGCTCGATCTCGCCGCGTTCGTTTTCACTGAGATCGGCGTGTGGGGCCGGCGGGCGCTCGGTCACGGCTGGGCGCAAGCGCTCCTTGGCAGCCGGCGGCGTGTGACCGGGCGCGGTCGTTTTGAACACCAGGCCGTCCACATGCGCGCCGGCCCGCTCCATGCGTGCCCGGATGATCTCGCGCAGCAGCGTCATCTCCTGAGTCCACGAGGGCGAATCGAGATACACCAGCAGCTCATTGGACTCGGGCAGGTAGCGCAGGCCCGTCACGTGGCGTCCCTCGCGCGTGCCCGAGCACACCGCATTCCAGGCACGATAGACCGCACGAGATTCCTCTGCAGCCTCCATTTGCGCGCGGCGCTCAGGTGTCGCGGCCGCCAGGATGCGCTGACGCTCGGCATCCAAAAAGCCGCCAAAGGCAACCGTTCCGTTCTCGCGCTCGTAGTTAGCACGTCTCACCCATGCTCACCACCTTGGCTCGATTAAGCAGGTCATCAGTAAAGTACCCCAGGTTGGTGGTGGTTATGACTGTCTGGATGTCATCACCGATCAGCTGCAGAAAAGCGCCCCGGCGCTCGGCATCGAGCTCGCTCATCACATCATCCAACAGCAGCAGGGGTGCAGTGCCCAGGATGTCACGGGCGACGGTCACCTCGGCCACCTTCCAAGCCAGCACCAGCGTACGCTGCTGCCCTTGGCTGGCAAACGAACGGGCAGATCGACCCGCAACGGTAAACTCAATCTCGTCGCGATGCGGGCCCACGAGCGTCACGCCGCGGCGCATCTCCTCGTCGGCACGTTCATCGAGGGCCGCGAGCATATGCTCGTACGCCCAGTCCTTAAGCTCCTCGCGCCCTTCGGCTTGAGGTAAATCCCCCAGCGTGGATACATAGGACACGCCTGCGTCCTCGCCGGACGCCACCTGCCCATACGCGGCGCGCACATGGCCCGCCAGTCGGTCGAGCAGGGCCAAACGATGCACGAGCAGGGCTGACCCGGCGCGGGCGATGGAGTCATTCCACGCACCGAGCATCTCGCGGCAGCACCAGGTCTCCTTGAGCAGGGCGTTGCGCTGCGTCACACAACGCCCGTAGGTGCTCGCCAGGTCGGCGTAACGGGCGCTCAGTTGTACGCCAAAGTCGTCGAGGGCGGCGCGGCGCGCGCTGGCACCGCGCTTGACCATATCCAGATGATCGGGGCAAAACAGCACGCTCGGCATAACCCCTCGCACGCCGGCAGCCGAGCACCTCTTGCCGTTACGGCTAAACGAGCGCTTGCCGTCCTCAACGCCCAGCCCCATATCGAGCACGCGGCCATCGCCCTCGAGCCTCAACTCGAGCTTGCACGAGCCCGTGCCGTCGTGCACGAGCTCGGCAGCTGTGGGATGCCTAAACGAGGTGCCGCTCGTCAAAAGCTGCAGCGCCTCTATGAGGTTGGTCTTTCCCGCCGCGTTGGGCCCCGCAAGCACCGTCACGCCTTCGTCCAGGTCAAGACGGTAGCTATCGAAACTGCGGTAGCGCGCGACGGAAAGGTTGCGGGCAAACACGGTCATGGCGCAGCACTAGATGCGAACCGGCATAACCAGGTACAGGTAGTTGATCTTGTCGTAGGACTTAAAGATACCCGCCTGCGAGTAGCTCTTGAGCTCCAGCGTGATCTCCTTCTCCTTGGACAGGGCATTGAGGCAGCCAAAGATGTAGTGGTAGTTAAAGGCGATGGTGCCCGACTCGCCCTCGGCCTCGACATCGATTGTCTCCTGCGCCAGATCCTGGTCATTGGAGATGGAGGACAGGCCCATCTGACCGTTCTCGACATCGATCTCGAACTTGACGGCGGGGTTCGCGCTCGCGATGACCGCCACGCGCTTAAGGGCGGCATTAAAAGCCGCCACGTCGATCTTGACGCTCGTCACGCATGAATCGGGGATGAGCTGCTTGTAGTTGGGGTACACGCCCTCGATACGGCGCGACACGTAGGTGGTGTTGCCGGCCTCGAAGACAACCTGGGTGTCGGTGGCGCCGATCATGATGGTCGCCTGGCTGGCCATGATGCTCAGGGCGTCGTTGAAGGCGTCGGCGGGAACGTTGAGCTCAAAAGAGCCCTCGAGCGTCGAGGTCTCGACCTGGGTGTCGCATACGGCCAGGCGGAAGGAGTCGGTTGCCACCAGGCGCACGGTGTTGTTCTCGACCTTCATGTGCACGCCTCCCAGGATGGGACGGGCCTTATCGGTCGAAGTGACACGCCACACGCGGCCGACCATCTCGGACAGGATGTCGGTCGGGAGCTCCACCGCGCTCTCGATGGCATAGGCCGGGAACTCGGGGAAATCGTTGGCATCGAGCGTGTTGAGGCGGAAGGAACTCTTCTCGCACCCAATCAGCACCTGACGCTCCGAGAGCTCAAAGGTAACCGGAGCGTCGGGAAGGGTCTTCGTAATGTTCGAGAGCATCTTGCAGGGAATCACCATCTCGCCCTCTTCTTCGACATGCGCGGCAATGCGATGACGAATCGAGATGGTGTAGTTAGAAGTTTGGAATTCCAAGATGCCGTCCTGCGCCTTAACGAGCACGCCCGACAGGATGGGAAGGGTAGATGCCGAAGCGACGCCTTTCATAACGACGCCGATGGCTTGCGTGAGCGAGCTTTGGCTGACGGTGAACTTCATCTTTTAATACCTTTCTATAGATAT
>CATYJA010000110.1:0-5402 GCA_958407545.1 uncultured Collinsella sp.
AAACTCATGCCGCGCCTACCTTTCCGTGCAGCTAATGCAGGGGTCGATGGTCAGGATAATCATGGGCACGTTGGCAAGGAGCACGCCCTGCAGCGCATGCGTCAGACCCGCCAGGTTTTGCGACGTCGGCGTGCGCACGCGGAAGCGGTCCAGGTTCTTGGTGCCGTTACCGCGCACATAGTAATACGCCTCGCCGCGCGGCTGCTCAATCACAATCTCGCCGCGTGCGCCGTCGGCCGGCGTAAGCTTGGTGCGCCCGCCGATCCCGTCGTGCGGAATCTTGCCCACAAGCTCCTTAATGATGTCCATGGCCTGCGTGACCTCGGCACAGCGCACCTGGCAGCGGGCATAGCAATCGCCATCGGTAGCAACGATGGGCTCAAACGCAGCCAGATCCGCATAGGCACCGTCGTCAAACATGCGCACGTCGTAATCCACGCCCGATGCGCGCCCAAACGGACCGACCATCGAAAGCTCCAGCGCGTCTTTCTTGCTAATCATGCCCACGCCATGCAGGCGCTCGCCGCAGCTGTTGTCGTCCAAAAACGTATGCACCAGGGCCTCGTAGTCGGGGCGCATGGCATCGAGCGTCTGGACAATACCCGCCAGCTCGGAGTCCTCAATGTCGTGTTTAAGGCCGCCGATCTCGTTGATCGACAAAATCACGCGGCCGCCGCACGTGCTCTCGAAGATCTTGAGAATCTGCTCGCGTAGGGTCCACGAACGATAGAACAGCGTCTCGAAACCAAAGGCATCGGCGAGCAGGCCCAGCCACAGCAGGTGCGAGTGAATGCGCGAAAGCTCGTGCAGAATGGTGCGGATATACTGCACGCGGCCGGGCACCTCGATGTCGAGCATGCGCTCGCAGGCGCTGGCATAGCCGCAGCTGTGGCCCACGGCGCAGATGCCGCAGATGCGCTCGGCGATGTAGCCAAACTGGTGCATGTCGCGCTTTTCGGTAAGTTTCTCGAGCCCGCGGTGCACAAAGCCGATTTGCGGAATCGCCTCGATGACGCGGTCGTCCTCGATCACCAGGTCCAGATGAAGCGGCTCGGGCAGCACCGGGTGCTGCGGGCCAAACGGAATAACGGAGCGATGTGCCATGGGCCTTACGCCTCCTTTTTCTGCTTGTCGCGGGCGGCCTTGGCGGCAAGCGCCGCGCGGACCTTGGCCGCTTTCTCGGGATCCATGGCGGCGAGCTTTGCCTCCATCTCGGCAGCCTTGAGCGCGGCCTTCGCAGCAGTTTCATCGTGCTGAGCATCGGAGCCGGCAGCCGCAGCGGGCTGAGCGACGGCAGCGCCCGCAGCATCGCCAGCGCCCGCAGCATCGCCAGCGCCCGCAGTGCCCTCCCCCGCAGCGGCCGTGGCAGTAGCAGCCTTCTCGGCCGCGGCCTTGCGCGCCTTGGCCTCGGCAGCGGCACGGACCTTCATGGCTTTCTCGCGCGCGGCCTTCACCTCGGGCGTGATAACGCTCATGGGCTCGGCAGTCGAGACCTGGTAGAAAAAGCCCTTAAAGTCAATCTGCATATCGGTGATGGCAAGACCAAACAGGTCGTGCGCTTCGTTTTCAAACGGGAATACTGCCGGATAGTACGAGCTGATGGACGGAATCTCCTGGTACTGATTAATTCCCTCAACCACCAGGTTCTCGATCGCATAGCTGCCGTCCTGCGCAATCTGCTCCTGAGCAACACGAACGTTGATAAACGTATAGACCAGGCGATACGTGCCGTCGTCGACGTTGCGCTCGGCGTGCATTTGCACAAAGCGCGCGCCGACGCCCTTGAGCGCCTGGACATGCGACAGGAGCTCGTCGATCCCGACGGTGGTATAGATAGCCTTTTGCATTACTCGGCCTCCTTTGCAGCGGCGGGCGCGGCGGACCTGGTGGACACGTTGGCCTCGACACCGTCACCGGCACCATCAGCCCCGGCCCCCGCAGCCACAAACCCGTCCTCGCCCAACTCAACGCCACCGTCCCAAGTAGCGGCACCGCCCACGGTAAGTGGATCGCCGCCAGCGCGCATCACGGCCTCCTTCTGGTCCAGGATGCCGCATGCCTCCACGATGGCATCGATCACGGTCTCGGGGCGAATGGCGCACCCGGGCGCGTACACATCCACGGGAATCGCGCGGTCCACGCCGCCGATCACGTTATAGGCATCGCGGAACACGCCGCCCGAACACGCGCAGATGCCGCACGCCACCACGCACTTGGGCTCGAGCATCTGGTTGTAGATCTGGCGCACGACAGGCAGGTTCTGGGCATTGACCGACCCCGTCACCAAAAAGATATCCGCATGCTTGGGGTTGCCGGTGTTGACCACGCCAAAGCGCTCCGCATCGAACAGCGGCGTGAGCGAGGCCAGCACCTCGATATCGCATCCGTTGCAGCTCGAGCCGTCGTAATGAATAACCCACGGCGAGCGCGACATTTTATGATCCATGGATGCCGCCTCCTAAATAAACACGTCGACGAGGATGGGCATAAGGTTGAGTAGGCCAAACACCAGCGCCACGCCCCATCCGAGCCTAAAGCAGCTGCGCCAGGTGCTGCGTGCGAAGGTGTTGTCGATCAGGACCTCGACAAAATACGTCGCGGCCATCACGACCAGGGCTACGACCCAGCTCACCGGGTTGTTCCAAACAAAGAACATGCCCACCCACATCAAAAACAGCACGGTCTCGCACCAGTGCATAAGGGTCATCTTGGCCAGCGTGCCGCCGCTCATCTCGGTGGCGACGCCCTGGACGATCTCCTGATGCGCGTGATGCGAGTACGAAAGGTCAAACGGCGACTTGCGCAGCTTGATGGTAAGCACCGCGAGCAACGCGAGGAAAATGGGTGCGCTGTACACGATGATGGGGGCCGACTGCCCCGTCACGGCGATGGAATCGAAGCTGTCGGTGGCAAGGTACAGGCCCACGCTCATCAGCAGAACGGCGGGCTCGTAACTCATAACCTGCAGCAACTCACGGTCGGCGCCGACCTGGGCAAACGGGCTTTGCGTCGAGGCGGACGCCAACACCACAAAGATCGCGGCGAGGGTAACCATAAAAGCGCACAGCAGCGTGTTGGAGCCCGACACAAAGATGCCGCCGCCCACGACAGTGAAGATGAGCGCGCACGCCATGTAGGTATCGTCCATGGTGTTTACGCTGGCGGGGGCCTTGCGCAGCAGCTTGGCAACGTCGTAGAAGGGCTGCAGCAGACACGGACCCACGCGGCCCTGCATACGGGCCGAAAGTTTGCGGTCAACGCCGTCGATCAGGCCGCCCACAAGCGGCGCCAGCAGGGCAAACGCCACGGTGCCAATAAAAATGCCCACGACGCCCGAGCCTTCGAAATACTTGCCGCGCAGCACCGAGGGCGCGCTCATGGCAAGCCGCTCGGGCCCAATCCACGCGCAACACAGCAGCGCAAACAAGATAATGCTGCAGCACACGACGCTGCCCGCGGGGCCAATACGCTTCTCGCCAAGGGCGTCCTCCGAGTACCAATTGCGCTTTTCGGCCTTTACCTCGCGACCCATCGAGCCGCGGAAATGGCGATATTTATCGGTTCCCACGCCCGAAAGATATACGTTTACGTGCGGTTTGTTGCTCACGCGGAATGAAGTCAGCAGCACCACAGCGATAAACGCCACGATAACCACCATCAGATACATGGCGTCCTTGCCAATAACGTACGGCACGCGGCCAAACACCATGGCCAAGTAAGGCGACACCAGACCGCTCGAGATAACCGGAAACGCCACGCAGCACAGAATCAGCAGCGCGGCGATGGTGTTGAGGGCCATCCATTCGGTCTTATGGACATTGACCTCAACGTTTTGAGCCGTGGGGTCGACGCCCGAAAGCTTGGCAAGCCACTTGCCCCAGAAGAAGAACGTCGCGGCCGAGCCAAAGGCCAGCACCATAATCATGAGCACGTTGCCGGTCTGCGCGAACGCCACCAGGGCGCCCCACTTGGACACGAGCATGCCAAACGGCGCCACAAACATGCCCATGATGCCCAGCATCATCAGGCGCGTCAGGTGCGGCATGCGGCTGAACATACCGTCCATGTCCTCAATATCGCGGCTGCCGATATGATGCTCGGCCGTGCCCACGCACAGGAACAGCAGCGACTTGGCCACCGTGTGGAACAGGATCAGGAAGATGGCCGCCCATACGGCCTCGGGCGCGCCGACACCCAAGCAGGCACTAATGAGGCCCAAGTTGGAAATGGTGGAGTACGCGAGCACGCGTTTGGCGTTGCTCTGCGAGATGGCCATGAGGGCAGCGAGCAAAAACGTGATGGCACCCACACTCGTGACCATAAAACCGGTCACAGGATAGATAGCATAGAGCGGGCTCAGCTTGACCATCAGGAACACGCCGGCTTTGACCATGGTTGACGAGTGCAGCAGGGCGCTCGTGGGCGTGGGGGCAACCATAGCACCGAGCAGCCAAGTGTGGAACGGCATCTGTGCGGCCTTGGTGAGTGCGGCGAGCGACAACAGGATGACCGGCATCACCAGCAGTGCGGATTGCGCGGTACCGGCGCCGGAAAGCTCGATCATGCCCGAGATGGTCAGCGGCATGCCGTTAACGTGCAAGAACATAAGGCCCGCCAAAAACGCGATACCGCCCAGCATGTTAAGGATGATCTGGGTAAAGGCGTTCTTAATGGCCTCGGGCGTGCGCGTGTAGCCAATCATAAGGAACGAGCACACGGTGGTGATTTCCCAGCCACAGAACAGCCACTCAAGGTTGTCGCTCGTCACGATAACGAACATGGCCGAGAGGAACAGGAACATAAGCGCCAGGAACCGCGGGCGACGGTCGGGCGCGGTCTGCCCGTGCAGCGCGGCCTCGTGCTCATCGTGCGCTTGGAAATCCTTCATGTAGCCCAGGGCATACACGCAGATGAGGCTGCCGACGATGCCGACGGCGAGGACCATGATCACGCTCATGTAGTCTAGGTAGAGCGGCGTGGCGGTGACGACCTCGACCGCAGGCAACGTCATGGCTGCAAAGGCGAACGAGCCCACCAGCTGGACTATGCCGAGCACCGTGGCGAGCGTGCTCTTAAATTTGCGCGCGTTGTACAGGATGACGTCGCACAGGATCACGTCGATGGCGGAGATGATGATCGAGAGCGTAGACGAGGTGTCGGGGGCAACCTCAAAGCTCTGCGGACCCATGCCAAAAAACATGACGGCGACTACAACTGTCACCGCCATGATAATGCCGGAGCCTATGAGTCCCACCGCATCGCGGGCGCGGTCACCGCGCGCGAGCAGCATGCCCAGCGCCGGTACCAGCGGAAACAGGGTAAGGAAATACAGTAGCGTCATACCATCACTCCCCCATGCAAAAACGCTGCAATTGTTTAACGTTATAGCTCAATTGAGGAGT
>CATYJA010000111.1:0-5284 GCA_958407545.1 uncultured Collinsella sp.
TTGTCCTTGGCCAGGATTGCCGTGATCTGACCGATCATGTTGGGCACGTTGGCGTGCAGGCAGGCGATGCGGCTTGCGGCGCGCGCCTTGCCCATGCTGCAGGCGGGGTAGTTGACGCTGTGCGCGATGTTGCCGTTCTCCAGGTAATCCTTAAGCTCGCTGATGGCCATGTCGGCGCAGTTGGCCTCGGCCTCGCCAGTGCCGGCGCCCGAGTGCGTGGTGATAAACGTGTTGGGCATCTTGACGGTCTTGGGCGTGGCAAAATCGCAGCTAAACCAGCTCAGCTTGCCCTCGCGCAGGGCGGCGTCAACGGCGTCCTCGTCAATGATGGTCTCGCGTGCGTAGTTGATGAGCACGGCGTCCGGGGCCAGCAGGTTGATCTGCTCGGTGCTGATCATGCCGATGGTGTCGGCCTTGCTGGGCACGTGCACCGTGAGGTAATCACAGCCGCGGCAGAGATCTTCGAGCGTGCCCACGCGCTGCACCTCGCGGCTCAGCACCCACGCGTGCTCAACGGAAATGAACGGATCGTAGCCGTAGACGTCCATGCCCAGATCGACGCAGGCGTTGGCGACCTTGGAGCCTACGTTGCCCAGACCGATGACGCCGATGCGCTTGCCCTTGAGCTCGCGGCCCACAAAGGCCTTCTTGGCCTTCTCGGCGTCGACCTGGATCTCGGGGTCGTCGGCGTTGTCGCGCACCCAGTTCATCGATTGCACCACGCCGCGGCTCGAGAGCACCAGCATGCCTAGGACGAGCTCCTTAACGGCGTTGCTGTTGGCACCGGGGGAGTTAAAGACGACGACGCCCTTCTTGGCGTACTCCTCGACGGGGATGTTGTTGACGCCGGCGCCGCAGCGGGCGATGGCGCGGATGCCCTCGGGCAGCTCGTAGCCGTGCAGGTCAGTCGAGCGCATCAGGATGGCGTCGGCCTCCTCGGCGGTGCTCACAAATTCGTAGCCCTCGCCAAACTCGACTTTGCCGTCCTTGGTGATGTCGTCGATGGTCTTAATCTTGCGCATGAAAAACTCCTTAGCAGGTTTGGTTTAAACAGGTGGTTTGAAGTGGCTGGTCGGCCCGCGCGTTGCGGGCTAGTTAGATCGCGGGCTCAAACTACGCTGCGTTTCGAAGTCCTTCATGTACGAGGCCAGTGCCTGCACGTCTTCCATGGTTACGGCGTTGTAGACGCTGGCGCGCATGCCGCCTACCAGACGATGGCCCTTGACGTTTTGAATCTGGTGCTCGGCCGCGCCTGCGACAAAGGCCGCGTCGAGTTCGGCGTCGCCGGTGCGGAAGGTGACGTTGGCGATGGAGCGGCTGTCGGCCTGCGTGGTGCCATGGAACAGCACACTGTGCTCGAGCAGGTCATAGAGCAGGTTGGCCTTGGCCCAGTTGCGCTCGGCCATGGCGGCAAGTCCGCCGGTCTCCTCGACCCACCGGAACACCTTGCCGCACGCGTAGATGCCAAAGGTGTTGGGCGTGTTGAGCATGGAGCCCTTGGCGGCCTGGGTCTTAAGGTCCATGTACTGCGGCGCCCGCGCAAAGGCGGGGCCGTCGGCGATGAGGTCGTCGCGCACGATAACCACGGTCACGCCCGCGGCGCCGGCGTTTTTCTGCGCGCCGGCGTAGATGAGCCCGTAGCGCTCAACATCGAGCGGCTGCGACAGAAAGCAGCTCGAGACATCTGCGACCAGCGGTACGTCGCCGCAAGCGGGCAGCTCGTGGTACATGGTGCCAAAGATGGTGTTGTTCTGGCAGATGTAAACGTAGTCGAGCCCGTCGCTCGCGGCCTCGGCGGCAATGCGCGCGTTGATGTCGGCCATGTCGGGGATGCGGTCGAAGTTGGTGTCCTCGGAGCTCGCGAGCAGCACGGCCTCGCCGTACTTGGCGGCCTCCTTGTATGCCTTGTTGGCAAAGTTGCCGGTCACGATGTAGCCGGCGCGGCCGCGGCGCATGAGGTTCATGGGGATGCCCGCAAACTGCAGCGTGGCGCCGCCCTGCAAAAACAGGACACGGTAGTTGTCGGGGATGCTCAGCAGGCGACGCAGGGTTGCCTCGGCGTCGTCGATGATCTGCTGGTACATGCTAGATCGATGGCTCATCTCGAGCACGGACATGCCGCAACCGCGGTAGTCCATCATCTCGTCGGCGATCTCGGCGAGCACGCTTGTGGGCAGCGCTGCCGGGCCAGCTGAGAAGTTGTGCACACGTGCCATCTTCTAGTTCCCCCTTGTAGTCGTTTGGACGTTCGGGTTACTTTAGCACAGTGGAGCGCCAGGCGCGACCGCATCACGGTAAAACTCGAGTGCGTCGCTATGATTTACAGGATGGTTACATGGGGGAGGGGTGCTTTACTCCTCAGGCAAATCCAAATCTGCGAGCGAAGACATGAGGTTCCTAGGCGCTTGATCTCTTCGTCCTAAAGTAGCTACCTCCTAGTCACTACGATGCTAGCGTGGCGATGACGGCTTCGTCGCCGGCGTATATTAGGGTGTTGCCGTCGGGGATGATCGTTTGGCCTTCGCGCTTGAGCATCACCACAATAAACGGATGTTTGCCTTGCGGCACATCGCACAGGCGCTGGCCGGCCAGGCGACCGTGGGGAGTCACGGTGACCTTGCGCAGCGTAACTTCGGTACGCTCTTCAAACGTCGGCGCGGCCATCACCAGCAGATCGCCTTCCTGGATCACGGTGTCGCCATTGGGCAGTACCGGGTGCGCCCCGTCGCGCAGCACCAGGACCACGAGCATATTTGTGGCGCTGCCAATGTCCGCGAGCGAGCGTCCGGCAAACGGATGTCCAGCGCACACCTTGAGCTTTACAAACGACATGCCGTCCTCGTCGCGGTAGTCGTTAAAGGTGCGGCGCACGTCGCCGGTCGCATCGATCATATCGAGCTTCTTCGCCACCGCCGGCAGCAGCGAGCCCTGCACCACAATGCTCGACACGGCAATCACAAACACCAGGTCAAACAGGTCGTGTCCGCCGGGAACGCCGGCCACCACGGCAAAGAGGCTAAACACGACCGAAGCTGCTCCGCGCAGGCCCGCCCAGCTTACGAGCGCGACCTGGCGGGGGTTCGTCTTAAAGGGCGCCAGGAGCACGCCGACGGCGATGGGGCGGCTCACGTAGAGCATAAACGCCATGAGCGCCAGGCCCGGCAGCAGCATCTGTGGTAGGCGTGCGGGCGTGACGAGCAGGCCGAGCAAGAAGAAGATCGTCATCTCGGCCATCTCGGTGAGGGTGTCAAAGAAGTGCGCCATCTCGACCTTGCCGGTGATGTCGCTCGCACCCAGCACAATGCCGGCCAGGTATACGGCCAAAAAGCCGTTGCCGCCCAGATAGCTTGGTAGCGCGTAGGCGACGATCGCCACGGCGAACAAGAAGATGGTCTGCGCGCCCTCGGCCGTTGCGTGCGCGCGTTCAATCAGACGGCCCGCCGCCCAGCCGATGGCAAGGCCCAGGCCCGCGCCCAGGATAATCTGCTTGGCCAGCAGTGCGGGAATGTTGATGTCGCCGCCGGCCGCGAGTGCGGCGAGCACGGCGGTGAGCATGTAGGCGACGGGGTCGTTGGAGCCCGATTCGACCTCGAGCAGCGAGTCGGTGCCGCCCTTCAGCGAAAGGTTGTGCTCGCGCAGCACGCTAAAGACGCTGGCCGCGTCGGTGGATGCCACGACCGATCCCAACAGCAGGCCGTCGATCCAGTCGAACCCCAGCGCGAAGTGGGCGAACACGCCGGTGATGCCGGCAGTGATGACGACGCCGAGCGTGCTCAGCAGCACCGCCGGCACAGCGACGGGTTTGGCACGGTCGATATTGGTGTTAAAGCCGCCGTAGAACATGATGAACAGCAGCGCCGTGCTGCAGACGGTTTCGGTGAGCGCATAGTCGCTAAAGTCGATATGCGCCGGGCCGTTGACGCCCAACAGCATGCCGAGCGCGATAAAGATGAGCAGGGTGGGGAAGGGGAGCTTTTTGCCGACGGGTTTGATGGTCAGACACAGAATGATGACGAGGCCGATAAAGAGAAGGATCTGGTTCATGGATGGTGTCCGCTCCTGGTTGGTTGGCGTGGCACGGTCAGTTGCCTGCGGTTATTTGTACCCAAAGATGGTGGGTTTATGGGGTTGGATTGCGGGCGTGCGCGATATCGTCATAGACGGCTGCCGTCTTTGCCTCTGCTCGGAAACCCTTTCCAGCTTTATTGCAACGGAGTACAATGGGTAACGTTTAAGTTCAACTTGAAGTTTTAGTTGCGGCGCCGGGCTTCGGCCGCAATGCAAGGAGAGGCGTACCATGGCGATCTATGTGACATCTGATGCTCACGGGCACGTGCGTGCGCTTGACGAAGCCCTGTCTAAGATCTCGTTGACGTCCGACGACACGCTGTACGTGCTGGGCGACATGATCGATCGCGGGCCCGATCCGGTCGGCGTTATTAAGCTCGTGCGCTCGCTGCCCAACGCCCACGTGCTCAAGGGTAATCACGAGCAGATCATGCTCGATGCCATCATTGGCCAGGATCCGCTCGATGCCGAGACCTGGGATATCAACGGTGGTTGGTCGACGCGCGAGCAGCTCAACGACATGGAATTTGAGGCATACGAGGAGCTCGTGCGATGGATGGCCGCGCTGCCGCTCTACGCAGTGGTCGAGACCGAGGAGCGCCCGTATCTGCTGGTACATGCTGGAATCGAGATGAAGGCGGCGCGCGCGTTTTTGCTTGAGCATGGCGTCGATTGTGCCGATGGCGTCGGAGCGGTGGGTGCCGATCGCGAGCTGTTGCAGCAGATGCTCGCGGTGCAGTCGTCCGATGACCTGCTATGGATTCGTCACGGCTATTGGGATGTGCCGACCGGGCTGCTTTCTGCCGAGGGCAAGGGCCCGGTCGTGGTGAGCGGTCACACGCCCACGGTATCGCTTGGGCGCTATTGCGAGGTCGGTGGTCTGGCGGGGCTCGATGAGGAATCGGGACGCGGGCAGATCGTGCGCTTGGGCGGCGAGGACACTGCCGGCGTGCCCGATCGCATCGACATCGACTGCGCCGCCGCCACCGGCTCCGAGTTCGGTCGAGTGGGCATCCTGCGCCTGGACGACGGGGCGGAGTTCTACGCGAACATCAACCCGGGCGAATAATCGGTGCAAGGGGTAGCTAATTTGGGACGGGGCTTTTTTTACTACTTTTGCCCTTCTGCCCGCTAATTGATTTCTCTGGGACGGGGATTAAATAAGGCTCTGTTAGACCAGGATTGACATACATGTGTCCCCACGGTGCCATATCGT
>CATYJA010000112.1:0-5243 GCA_958407545.1 uncultured Collinsella sp.
GTCTTGACCGCCTGCTCAACGATCGCGTGAGGACATGGGTCGAGCTTGTTAGCCGAGTGGTCATTTTGTTAGGCAAACGGAAATGATTTATACAGCCTTACATATCGGTTACCGGATGATGCCACTTGTTGAAATTGAATCCCGACTGAATCCCGCCCCGAGATTGAATGGCGGGACGGCGCCCCACGCTATTCAGCGCGCTTGATAGGATGACGGACCACGGTCTTAAGTTTCTCCGGTGCACATTTGCGTGGATCGGAGAGATAGATTTCGTGATGGAAACGGGTGTCTGAGAAGTCGGGGACATAGCCCTGCTCGGCCGTGTATTCATGCATAGCGTCTACGGTCGCCGGTTCGTTGTCGTAGGGCCCGGTGTGCATGCATTGGACGCAGAGGCCCTCGTCAGCTTTAAGCAGTTCGACGGCGGAAAAGTCCAGTTTCTTTTTGGTCGTGGCTTCTGCGACTGCCCAGTCAAAGTCATCTTGGGTGACGAAATCGGGCAGGCGGATGCACGAGATAAAGTTGAAATCGTCCTTGCGTACATAGTCGATGTCGCCGCTCGGGGAGTCTTGCCACCAGAAACCCTCGAGCGGCGGTACCACAAAGTCGAAATAGCCCTCGATACTCCTTGAGCCTTTCTTCGACATCTTGATGGTATAGGCGATGCCGTAAAGCAGCGGCAGGGCGTTTTGATACTCGCCACCTTCGGTATTTGGGTCGCCCTTTCCGCGAACGGCAACGTAGCTCATAGGCGGGACAGTTACGATACTTGGCTTGCTTGCGGGTTTGTAGAGCTCCTTGCATTCCTTCTTAAAGTCGAACGCCATGTTGGCCGCCTTTCTACGTATTGGCCTGCTTAGATAGCTGAATCATATCATAGAAACGAACAACTGTTCGAATGATTTGGCTGACAGATTGAGATGCGTGTGTTGTGTTTGGCGGTCGGCCTGACCCCGTCGATGATTTCTCTGCTTCCCCGTAGCCTCATCTATAGCTGCCGTTTCCCCATATGAACCCTGCCAAAATAAATCTGTCCCTTTTTGGTCGGTGCGAAATGGGTAATACTAAAGAGTTATCCGACCAGATGGGAATTAATCGATGGCCTATATCGAATTCAAAGACGTCATCAAGGCATACGGCGAGGGCGACGCCCGCATTCACGCACTCGACGGCGCGAGTTTTACGGTCGAGCGCGGCGAGCTCGCCATCATTTTGGGTGCTTCAGGCGCCGGTAAAACGACGGCGCTCAACATCTTGGGCGGCATGGACACGGCAACTTCCGGCACCGTGACGGTGGACGGGCGCGACGTGAGCTCCGCTAACGAGGCGCAGCTCGTGGAATACCGCCGCGCCGACGTCGGCTTTGTCTTCCAGTTCTACAATCTGGTCCCCAACCTGACGGCCCTCGAAAACGTTGAGCTCGCAGCTCAGATTTGCCCCGATTCGCTCGATGCCGAACAGACGCTTCGCCAGGTTGGCCTGGGCGAGCGCCTGGGCAACTTTCCGGCACAGCTTTCGGGCGGCGAGCAGCAGCGCGTGTCCATCGCCCGCGCACTGGCAAAGAACCCCAAGCTGCTTCTGTGCGACGAGCCCACGGGCGCGCTCGACTATAAAACCGGCAAGCAGATCTTGCAGCTGCTGCAGGATACCTGCCGCAAGCAGGGCATTACGGTCATCATCATCACGCACAACTCCGCGCTCGCGCCCATGGCCGATCGCCTGATTCGCTTTAAGAGCGGCCGCGTGGAGAGCGAGACGGTCCAGCAAAATCCCGTGCCTATCGAGACGATCGAGTGGTAGCGCCCATGGATCAGGACCGCCAAAACAGCCAACGCCGCGACGCGCAGAACACGGAGCGCGAGCAGGATTTTACGACCTACCGCACTGCCCAAAGCTCAAACGATATGGTGCCGACGGTGTTTCGCCGCGGTGTCTACCGCACGATTCGCGGCAGCCTCAAACGCTTCTTGTCTATCGTCGTGATCACCGCGCTCGGCGTGAGCGTGATGTGCGGCCTTAAGGCGGGTTGCGAGGACCTGTGCGATTCGGTTGACGCCTACTTCGACCAGCAAAATGTCTATGACATTAACGTGCAGTCGACCTATGGCCTGACTGACGATGATCTCGACGCCATCCAAGAGGTCGATGGCGTCGAAACGGCCGAGGGCATCTACACCGAGACCGCCTACACCGCCGTGGGCACAACGCGCGAGCGCGTGGTCGTGCAAAGTCTCTCCAAGGAGAATATCGATCAGCCAGTGCTCGTGAACGGCGATTTGCCCGAGAGCGCCGATGAGGTCGCGGTGACTTCGAAGTTCCTGAAGGCTTCGGGCAAAAAGCTCGGCGATACGGTGAGCTTTGCTGCCAACGATGCGAGCTCGTCGAACCAAAGCGCCAAGGATCAGTTTGCCGATGGCGATTACACCATCACGGCCGAGGTTCTCGATCCCACTGATGTGAGCTCCGACTCGACGGTCAACGCCTTCCGTGCCGCCTCGGCGGCGGACTATAAGTTCTATGTGAGCGAGGACGCCGCGACATCTTCTTCCTACTCCGCGGTCCACGTGGTCGTCGAGGGAGCCAAGGATCTCAACTCATATTCGGATGCCTACGCGGCAAAGATCAATGAGGTCAAGGGCAATATAGAGAAGATCCGCGAGGAGCGTGAGAAGGCGCGCGCTCAGGAGCTGACGGTCGACACGCCGACAAGCTTGGATGCGGCCGAGCGTCAGGCCGCCATGCTCTTTGGGATCGAGCAGGACAACATCAATCGCATGGCCGAGGGCAGCGACGAGCGTGCGCAGGCGCAAGCCGACCTGGACCAGCGCCGTGCCGCCGCCGACCAACAGTTTGCCGACGCCCGCGCCGAGCTTTCCGATCTGGGAGAATGCACCTGGTACATCCAGGACCGCGGCAATATCGCAAGCTACTCGAGCGTGGAGAGCGATAGCTCGTCAATTGAAGCCATCGCCACGGTGTTCCCGTTCATCTTCTTTATCGTCGCCGTGCTCATCAGCCTTACCACCGCCACGCGTATGGTCGAGGAGGAGCGCACGCTCATCGGCCTGTATAAGGCGCTCGGCTATTCGCGCGGACGCATCCTGTCCAAATACGTGGACTATGCGCTGTGGGCTTGTCTGATCGGCGGCGTGCTCGGCAACATCATCGGATTTGTGGGCCTGCCGCTGTTCTTGTTTACGGTGTTCGACGACATGTACTCGCTGCCCCAGATGTTGCTTTCGTACGACATCGTGTCCTCGATCGTCTCGGTGGCGCTGTTTGCCGTGGGCGTGGTGGGCGCCACGATTATCGCCTGCCGCCACGAGATGGCCGAGACTCCGGCCTCGCTCATGCGCCCCAAGGCCCCGCGCGCCGGCTCGCGCATCTTGCTCGAGCGCATCGGCTTTATCTGGCGCCGCATGGGCTTTTTGAACAAGGTCGCTGCACGCAACCTATTTCGTTACAAAAAGCGCGCCTTTATGACCATCTTTGGCATCGCGGGCTGTACGGCGCTTGTGATTTGCGGCATGGGCATCCGCGATACGTCGGTGGCGCTTTCGCCCAAGCAGTACGGGCATATCACGCGCTATGACCTGCTGGCGGTTGCCAATCCCGACGATTTTTCGCAGACGTGCGCGGCATTGGATGAGCGAAGCGCAGCCAAGGATTCCGACGTGACCGTGACTTCGACGCTGCCGATTATGACCGACAACGTCACCTTTACATTTGGCGGCAAGAGCGAGACCGTGCAGCTGATCGTGGTGCCCGATGACCGCACGAGTGACTTGGGCGATTACGTGCGTCTGGAGGATGAGTCCAAAGAACCGCTGCCTTTGCGTGACGGAGACGTGTATCTGAGCAAAAGTTCACAGCTGGTGCTGGGGATTCAGTCGGGCGATACGGCTCACGTCCAGGATTCGTCGCTCAATGTTGCCAAGGTCAAAGTCAGCGACATTTCGCTCAACTATCTGGGCAACACGCTTTATATGACGCAGAGCACCTATGAGCGCACGTTCGGTCGAAGCGCGCGCCTTAACGGCGTCTTTGTGCTGCTTAAGGGTTCGTCGGCCAACCAGATTGCGTTTAGCAAGAATCTTAAGAGTGACGGTTGGCTTACGATTTCGAGTACGGCCGAGCATTGGGAAAACTATGAGGCGAACTTTACGATTATCAATTCTGTCGTGGTGCTCGTGACCTTTATGGCGGCGTGCCTGTCGTTTGTGGTGGTGTTTACGCTCTCCAACACCAACATCTCCGAGCGCGAACGCGAGTTGGCGACCATCAAGGTGCTGGGCTTCCGTCGCGGCGAGGTGCACCATTACGTCAACAAGGAGACGTTGATCCTCACGGCGATTGGCGCCGCACTGGGCGTACCGCTAGGCGGCTTGCTGGCCGAGAGCTTTACCTACATTTTGCAGATGCCGTCGCTGTATTTTGATGTTGAGGTCGAGCCGCTAAGCTACGTGCTCGCCGTGGTGCTTTCCTTTGGCTTTACGTTTATCGTCAACCTTGCCACCAATCGAACGCTCAACAAGATCGACATGGTCGGCGCCCTCAAGAGCGCCGAGTAGCCTGCCAAAAAGGACAGGTTTATTTTGGCAGGTTTTATCTGGGCAAATGCCGGGCACCTACGGGCGACCCGGCGTTTGTTGCTTTGATATGCTTTGCTATCTTCTGCTCGCAGGGGTGGATGAGAGACTCTCTTTAGCCTTCGAGATTGGGCTTGAATGGGCCGTATGCCACAAAACGGGCCTATCTACTACGTTTGCTGCCACACCCTCGACCATGACAAAGATTATGAAATTAAAACCGCAGGTAGAAGGGCTGTCGAATTTCGAAAAAGGCGGTCATGGTTGGCCCCGTTGAGTTAAACGTAGTAGATGGCCCCATTTCGTGGCGAACCATCAAACGAACGCCGACGCTTGTGCTGTAGCCGCTCCGATCATTCGTAAGTTGCGGTGGAATAGTTCCTAAATTCAGGCATTTGTGGGCTAAGCAGGAACTATTTCACCGCAACTGAATTTCAGACCAGGCACACGTAGCAAGAAGACGAATAGCCTCGGCCTCCCCAGTTACCGCAGGAGGCCCCAGGGCTTACCTCCCAAATCGTCCTCGGACATGTCAGGACCCCGCTGCGCGCTTCGCGCGGCGGGGTCCTTCCGTCCTGCGGAAAGATTTGGGAGGTAAGCCCTGGGGCCTCCGATGAGAGCACTTCCAGCCGAGACTATTCGTCGCCGAAGCTG
>CATYJA010000113.1:0-5220 GCA_958407545.1 uncultured Collinsella sp.
ATCAGCTCCTTTGTTAGCTGGGTTGGGGCGGGGCGTTCTTACCTTTACTCGCTGCTGCGGACAGTCCTGCTCGCACGAAGAGCACATTAAGTGCTCTTCGGCTCGTGCGGAACTTGCAGCGAGCAAAGGTAAGAACGCCCCGCCGCATCGTTAACTCGCATGATGATAGCAAATACGACAAGCGAGATGCCTGCGACTTGCATGCATCTCGCTTTATCTAAATAACGTGGTTGATACTCAACCTTTATGTTCAGCTCTTATCCTATCGATAAGACACAGACTGCTGCGAATCCTTGACCACAACATCGTGGGCGCCGCCTTCGACGATGGAGGTGGAGCTGACCAGCGTTAGGCGTGCCTTTTCCTGGAGCTCGGGGATCGAGAGGGCACCGCAGTTGCACATCGTGGACTTGACCTTGTAGAGCGTGCCGCCTACGCCGTCCTTGAGGGAACCGGCATAGGGAACGTAGGAGTCAACGCCCTCGACGAAGCTGAGCTTCGCGGCGCCGCCCAGGTCGTAGCGCTGCCAGTTGCGGGCACGCGCAGAACCCTCGCCCCAGTACTCCTTCATGTACTGGCCATTGACATTGACGCGCTCGGTCGGGCTCTCGTCGAAGCGGGCGAAGTAGCGACCCAGCATCATAAAGTCGGCACCCATGGCAAGGGCGAGCGTCATGTGGTAGTCGTAGACGATACCGCCGTCGGAGCACACGGGCACGTAGACGCCGGTCTCCTCGTAGTACTCGTCGCGAGCGCGGCAGACGTCGATCAGCGCGGTAGCCTGGCCACGGCCGATGCCCTTGGTCTCGCGGGTGATGCAGATGGAACCGCCGCCGATACCGACCTTAATGAAGTCGGCACCGCAGTCGGCCAGGAAGCGGAAGCCCTCGGCGTCGACAACGTTACCGGCACCGACCTTGACGTCCTCGCCGTAGTTGGCGCGGATCCACTCGATGGTGCGCTTCTGCCACTCGCTGAAGCCCTCGGAAGAGTCGATGCACAGGACATCGGCGCCGGCCTCGATGAGCAGCGGCACGCGCTCGGCATAGTCGCGGGTGTTGATACCGGCGCCGACCATGTAGCGCTTGTCGTTATCGAGCAGCTCGTTGGGGTTGGTCTTGTGGCTGTCGTAGTCCTTGCGGAAAACGATGCCCATCAGGTGATCGTAGTCGTCGACGATGGGCAGGGCGTTGAGCTTATTGTCCCAGATGACGTCGTTAGCGACCTTGAGGCTGATGTTCTTGTCGCCCACGATGAGCTGCTCACGCGGGGTCATGAACTCGGAGACCTTCGTCTGGTGGTCATCGCGGCTGGGGCGATAGTCGCGGCTGGTGACGATGCCCAAGAGCTTACCCTTGGGAGTGCCGTCGTCGGTGACCGGCATGGTGGAGTGGCCGGTCTTCTCCTTGAGCTCGATGACCTGCTCCATGGTCATGTCGGGGGTCAGCGTGGAATCGGACTGAACGAAACCGGCCTTGTGATCCTTGACGGCCTTGACCATGGCGGCCTCGGACTCGGCGCTCTGGGAACCGTAAATGAAGGACAGGCCGCCCTCGGTAGCGAGCGCGACACCCATGTCGACGCCCGAGACGGACTGCATGATGGCGGAAACCATGGGGATGTTCAGGGTGATTGCCGGCTTCTCACCGCGCTTATAGCGGGTTAGCGGCGTCTTAAGAGAGACGTTGTTGGGGATGCACTGCGAGGACGAGTAACCAGGGACCAGCAGATACTCCGAAAACGTGTGGGACTCACCGGGAAAGAACGTAGCCATGTTTCTCCTTTTTCCATGCGACCGGTCGGCTGCAGGCCTCGTAGGACCCAGCCCAACCTTGGGCGCCCAATACTGGGGAAGTATCTTAACGCACTTTGACTGCTACAATGCATGATTTAAGAAGAGCACACGAGGGTTTGACGCAGGGTTTGCGTTTGCCCAGCAAACACTTTAGCGGGGAGACGTGAAGCGCATGGAGTACAGGACAACGGCAAAGCTGGTCATTCAAGCGTGCGACAAAGATCTGCCGGGCGTCTTCGGCCACGGCTGCGTCTTGCTGCTGCAGGGCATCGCCCGCGAGCATTCGCTCAACCGCGCCGCCAAGAGCATGGGCATGGCCTATTCCAAAGCGTGGCGTATTGTGAACGAGGCGGAAGGCCAGCTGGGCTGCAAGCTCATCGAGCGCGACGGCGCCCGCGGATCCACCCTCACCCCCGCCGGCGAGCGAGCCATAGCGGTCTACGAAGAGCTGCAGGCCGACATTAACAACGTCATCGCCACCAAAGCCAACGCCCTCATCGCCAGCATCATAGAGTAGCCCATTTGGGACGGGGCTTTTTAGCTACCCAACCCCT
Organism: uncultured Collinsella sp.; assembly: GCA_958407545.1. GTDB lineage: Bacteria > Actinomycetota > Coriobacteriia > Coriobacteriales > Coriobacteriaceae > Collinsella. Next base: position 2,350 of record CATYJA010000113.1, read on the forward strand.
TCTCATAAGTTGCGGTGAAATAGGGACTGTTTATGCGGTTAAAGCCGTAAATCAATCCCTATTTCACCGCAACTTATGGAGTCGAGGATGATTTAGCTAGTTGCGGAGGGCATTATCTAGGGTGGCGGCCACGATCAAGGGATCGTCGGTACCGGCGAAGAGACGGATGGTGCTCCCCTGCTTGCCACGTGGGGCTGAAAGACGCGTCGTTGCGCCGCCGGCGGGCGATGTGCGAAACTCCCCCGGCAAAGTATCGAACAGATCATCCGCACTGCGCTCGATAAGGTCAAATTCAACTGCCGGACCAAAGCCGTGCTCGAGGATTCCCGTTGCAACCGCATGGTCGGGATGCGAGCTCAGCCCGGGATAGCGCACGTTGCGTACCATCTTGTTAGCCGCCAGATACTCGGCCAGCGCATGGGCGCGGTCGAAATGCGCCTGCATGCGGGTATCGAGCGAGTCCAGCACGCGCTCCAGCACACCGGCCTCATCAGCAGGCAAATTAAGCTTGGCCAAGCCGCAGCCCTCAAGCAGGGCATATGCGCACTCGGCAGCGGCATCCACACGATGGCGCTTGAGCTGCGAGCGCGCCACCGAAGCGGCAACGAGCTTGCGCGGAGCCTTACCAGCACACACGCGATCGAGCGCCTCGAGTGACAGCACAGCGCCCAGCCGCAGAGGATCGCAGCCAAAAGCCGACGCCACGGTGTTATCCACCACGAGCAGTGCGCGGACTTCGCGAGCCACGCGACCCAGAGCGCGAAGATCGGGCACACGCAGACTAAACCCGCCGATGGAATTGACGAACCACCACAGGTGCGACCCCTCGGCATCAAACGAAGCATGAAAACCCTCGGACGCGGCAGCAAACGCATCGGCAGACGGTGAGCCCACGAGCACAACGTCGCAACCATCAAAGCCGCACGTAAACGCTTCGGCAAAGTCGTCCGCAAAGGCCACCAGGCGGTCACCGGGGCGCACAATCCCCAATTGCGACAGCGCCGCCGGCACATGCGAGGCCGCAACCAATCGCGCCTCGCGCGCGCCGGCCCTCAAAGACCAAGCATTCTCAAGCTGTTGCACGTCCACGCAGCACCGTCCCTTCACAAGCAAAAACCCACGATGCTGATGTTCCCCGCATCGTGGGCAACGGCTGCAGTATAGCGCCGATGGGCGATCGCGCACCTAGATGTTGAGCGTGTGACAGGTCACGCTCGCACCCGGAGCGTCAACGGTCACGCCATAGGCCTCGGGATAGATGCGCGTCGAAAACACGAGCGCGCCATCGTTCACAAAAACCTCGACCGACGAGACATCGCCAACAATGCGCACGTTACGAACCTCGTCGACGGGCTCCCAGCGCACGGTACGACCGCAGCCGGCAGAAGTGCGACCCTCGTCGGTAAATCGCATCTCAAAGCGCGAGGTCAGTTCGCCCTCGGCGGGCACAAACGCCAGCTTCAGCTCGCCATCGACGGTTGCGGTAAACGCACCGTCGACACCATCAACAACAACGTCAAAGCAGGTATCGCCGGCAACCTCCAACGAGCCCTCTCCCACACGCACCGAGGCATAATGGTGCTCAATCTCGCGCGCCGGCTGTTGCAGCACCACGCCGCCTGCACCGGCTGTAAGCTCACGCGGTACCGTCATGCAGTGCTGCCAGCCGCACACCACAGTGGGGTCGTTGCCATAGGTCGGCTCATCGGGCATGCCCATCCAGCCGATCAGAATGTGGCGACCGTCCTCGGACGTAAACTCCTGCGGAGCATAGAAGTCAAAACCGGCATCCCACAGGCGGAACTCGCCCAGCTCATAGGCACTGTCGCCACCGGTGATGTCACCCGTTGCAGGCATGTAGCCAGCGGCGTATACGTTGCCGCGGTCCCAACGACCGCCCTCGAGCCCCTGGGGCGAGAACGACAAAAAAGCAGCGGTATCGCCATTCGCATCGAGCTCAATATAGCCAGGGCACTCCCACATAAAGCCAAAACGCTCGGGCGTAGACACACGGCTCTCGAGCTCCCAGCTCAGCATATCGGCCGAGCCATACACCAAGATCTCGCCCACATCGCGACCGGCGCCCTCGCCGTGCATAGCGCAAAATCGACTATCGACATGCGGCCCATCCACGCGACGACGTGCGCCCAGCACCATGTGATAACGCCCGTCCGCGTCACGCCACACCTTGGGATCGCGCACGTGGCAGGTCAAATCCTCGGGATAATCCTCGGACGCCAGCACCACGCGCTTTTGGTTGAACTCCCGACCGGCAAGGCCATCAACGCTCTCCACATAGACGGTATCGGCGCGGCGGCCAGTATTGACGTAGTCGTACGTACCGTCAGCATCGGAAAGCTTAACGTTGCCCGTATAGAGCACGCGAATGCAACCGTCTTCGGCAAGCGCGGAGCCCGAATACACACCGTGGCAATCGAACGGCTCGTCGGGCAGCAGTGGGGCGCCAACGTAATCCCACGTCATAAGATCGCGACTCGTCGCATGGCCCCAGACCTTAACGCCGCCCTCGACATCAAACGGCGCATACTGAAAATAGGCATGGAACACGCCGCCTGCCTGGCAAAGACCGTTGGGGTCGTTGAGCCAGCCCGCCGGCGGCATAATATGGAAGCGCTGGCCATACGCGCCATGGCCGCACTCAGAGGCGGCAGCGTCAACAGCGGCGACCAGCTTTGCAAGGTCGCGGCCAAGTGCATTAGACATATCAAAGTCCTAACGGATCGAAAGTAACAAGGCGCCAGAGATCGACACCAGATACGGGAAACGCCCGCGAGCATACAACCCGCGGGCACCCTTCAATCAAAAGCTCTTAGGCCTGCTCGGAAGCCTTGGGCTCGTCCTTGTACAGGA
>CATYJA010000114.1:0-5198 GCA_958407545.1 uncultured Collinsella sp.
GCCCTACCGGGAGTAGCCCCGACGGTTGACAAAACTATAGGAACACCCAATGACTGGGCCGCTTGCCTGCGATTTTTGACCGTTGGGCGGGCTTGCCGCCCTTGCCGCAAAAACGTTTTTGCATATCGGGTACAACGGGTTTTACGTGAGTAAAGTGCGCGCCGCGTCCACGTGTCGCGTTTTTAAAGGAGGCCCCATGCCTGGTGTTACCCCTGCAGAAGTTTTGTCCAACTTTGGTATTACGCTGGTCGAAGATCCCGCCGAGAATCAGCCCCGCCTGCTGGTCGATCTACCCGCCGCGGAGCTCGTCGAGCACGCCATCCGCCGCGAAGAAGGCCGCATGGCATCCAACGGCGCGCTGGTGATTGAGACGGGGGAGCGCACCGGCCGTTCACCCAACGATCGCTTTATCGTTGACACGCCCGACGTGCACGAAAAAATCGCCTGGGGCGCGGTCAACCGCCCACTGTCCGTCGAGAGCTATGAGGCCATCAAGGCCGGCATCGTCGACTATCTCAACGAGCGCGACGTGTTCGTCACGCGCGGCATGGCGGGCGCTGACCGCAACCACACGCGTCGCCTGCTTGTTGCCTGCGAGCGTGCCAGCCAGGCACTCTTCATTAAGCAAATGCTCGCCCGTCCGCTCGCCCGCGAAATCGCGCGCACCGGCGAGCCCGACTTCTGCGTGCTCGCAGCGCCCGGTTACCAGTGCGATCCTGCCATCAAGGGCCTCAACTCCAGCGCCGCCGTGGTCATCAACTTCCAGGAACGCGTGATTCTGGTCGCCGGCACCGGCTACTCCGGCGAGATTAAAAAGTCGATCTTTAGCGTCATGAACTATCTGCTGCCCGTCGAGGATGACGTGCTGCCCATGCACTGCTCGGCCAGCATGGATCCCGTCACGCACGAGACTGCCGTGTTCTTTGGCCTGTCCGGCACGGGCAAGACCACGCTTTCTGCCAACCCCACGCGCCTGCTGATCGGCGACGACGAGCACGGCTGGTCCGACATGGGCATCTTCAACATCGAGGGTGGCTGCTACGCAAAATGCGAGGGCCTGGACGCCTTCCACGAGCCCGAGATCTTCAACGCCGTCCGTTTTGGCGCCATTTGCGAAAACGTGGTGCTCGACGAGAACCGCAAGCCCAACTACGACGACATCTCGATCACGCACAACACGCGCGTGGCCTATCCCGTGGAGCACATTCCTAACGCGTGGACTAAGGGCATGGGCACCACTCCGAGTGTCGTGCTGTTCCTGACTTGCGACGCTTTTGGCGTGCTGCCGCCCATCTCGCGCCTGACGGCCGACGCCGCCATGTACCACTTTGTGACGGGCTTTACGGCTAAGATTCCCGGCACCGAGGTCGGCGTCACCGAGCCCACGCCCACGTTCTCTTCGCTGTTCGGCGAGCCGTTTATGCCGCTCGACCCCATGGTTTACGCCAAGATGCTTGGCGAGCGCATTGCCGACGGCCGCACACGCGTGTACCTGGTCAACACCGGCTGGATTGGCGGTGGCTACGGCGTGGGCCATCGCATCGAGCTTGCCTACACGCGCTCGCTGGTCGCACGCGCCCTCGACGGCACCATCGAGGATAGCGAGTTCGTGCACGACGACATCTTTAACGTCGACATTCCCACGACGTGCCACGGCGTGCCCGATGGCATCCTGGTGCCGCGCCAATACTGGCAGAGCACCGTGCGCTACGACGAGGCCGCGCACAACCTGGCGGTGATGTTCGAGGAGAACTTCGAGAAGAAGTACTCGCACCTGCCCGAGTCCGTCAAAGCCGCCGGCCCGCACGCCCAGGTGTCCGCCGAGGCCCGTCATCGCGGCCGCGGCCTGCTGGGACTCCGCCACTAGCTTCGCCGTGAGTCCATATCCACCACAAAGGGGACAGGCACCTTTGTGGTGGTTTTGCTCGTGTGGATGACTCGGGTTACAATACGCCTGACATATCGTCCCCTTCTCCGGATGGGGACAGCGCAAGCGTTCTTGTGACGGCACCGTAGGACTTTGAAGGTGGCCGTTGTAAGGGCGCTTTTTGTTTAGGCGCCCTCACTCGGGCGCGCACAATGAAGGGAGAGCGTATGAAGAGCTTTATTGCCGAGGATTCATTCTGGGAGCTGTTTCCGCAGGCAGCGGTCGGTGTTGTGGTCGTGGAGGGCATGAAGCCCACGGCTCAGATTCCTCAAGAGGACGTGGATGCGATTGCGGCGTTGCTCGACCGCGCCAATATCGATGCGGAGCGCCACCTGACCAGCGACACTATCAGCGAGAACGCACCGGTCAAGGCATGGCGCGAGGCCTATCGTCTGTTCAAGACCAAGAAAGGCGCGCGCTGCTCGATCGAGAACTTGCTCAAACGCGTGCTCAAAGGCAAGCCGGTGGGCCACATTACGCCCGCGGTGGATATTTACAACACGGTGTCGCTGACCTACGCGCTGCCCGTGGGAGGCGAGGATCTGCATGCGATCGAGGGGGACCTTCGCCTGAAGGTGACCGACGGTGGCGATGCGTTCTTGCCGCTTGGCGAGGAGGCGGACGATCCGACGCTGCCCGGCGAGCTCGCCTACATCGACGATGCGGGCGCTGTGTGCCGCTGCTGGAACTGGCGCGACGGCGTTCGCACGGCGCTGTCCGATGATTCGGCCGATGCGTTCCTGGCGATTGAGTGCGTGGAGCCCGAGCGGATGGGGGATTGCCAGGCTGCGATCGATCGCTTAGCCGAGCTGCTTGAGCGCTATCTGGGAGCGACGGTTGTCATTAAGACGCTTGTGACCCGCGACAATCCTTGCGTGGAACTGTAGCGGTGCCTAGAACCTATTGATGCCCCAAACCACCACAAAGGTGCCTGTCCCCTTTGTGGTGGTTTTTATGTTGATGGGTTAACAAATGGGGTATTTGGGTACGGGTGTCGCCTTATGCGACTAAGATGTTTACCCGTTAGCATTATGCAAGCGAAAGGCGGTCGTCTCCCATGCAGCAGAGCGACGAGACACGTTTCGAGGACTTTGTCGGACTGATCAGCGGACTCTACAAGGAGATCCAGCGCATTAAGACGTCTGAGGGCGCAAGGCTGGGTCTCAAGGGCTCCGACGTTATGTGCCTGTACTATCTTGAGCGTAGCAAGGACGGCCTGACTGGCGCCGACCTGGCTCGCATGGCAGGCGTGACCCGCGCCGCCGTCTCGCGTACGCTGGCGCATCTGGAGGAGGGTGGCTACGTCGAGGTCGATGATTCGGGCGATGCCGCCGTTAAGTATCGTGCTCCGGTGCGCCTGACCGCTCTGGGCGGCGAGAGCATGAGCGAGGCGGACCGCATCATTCGCGAGGTGCTCGATACCACCGGTAAGGCTATGGGTGTGGAGCAGCGCGAGCAGATGTATGCGTCGCTGCGCACGATTCTCAACACCCTGCGCGAGATCTAAGGCCGCCAAGGCATTTGCTTCCAATTAACAACTGCATAGTCCCGTTTGAGTGCGTATGCCGTGCCGGGGCATTGCTGTCAAAATTCCCCGCGAGAGGTCCGCGAAAGAAAGGATTCGCTATGTCCATTCGTATTATTACCGATTCCGCGAGCGATATGTCGCCGGCTGAGCACCCCGCTCTGCGTGTTCTGCCGCTGTCCGTCACCTTTGGCACCGATGTGTACATGGATGGCGTCGACATCGATCACCAGCGCTTTTACGAGATGCTCGTGGAGCGCGATGAGCTGCCCAAGACCGGCCAGGTCAACCCGTACGCGTTTTCGCAGGCTATTGCCGAGGCGCGTGATGCCGGCGATGAGGCTGTGATTATTACCGTGGGCGCTAAGCTTTCGGGCACCAATCAGAGTGCCCGTACCGCACTTGCCGAGGCGCCGGGCGGCGACGTGTACGTGGTGGATAGCAACAACGTCACTCTGGGTGAGCGTGTCCTGGTCGAGTATGCCCTGCGCCTGGTGGACGAGGGCCGTAGTGCGGCCCAGATCGCGGCGGCCGTCGAGGCCGTCCGTGACCGCGTGGTCGTCATCGGCCTGCTCGAGACGCTGGAGTACCTGGTTCGCGGCGGTCGTCTATCTGCTGCGGCCGGCGCCGTGGGCACGCTGCTCAACGTGAAGCCCGTGGTGGCTGTCGAGGACGGCCTTATCGTGCAGTTGGGCAAGGCGCGCGGTTCCAAGAACGGCCGCAACCTGCTCAACCAAAAGGTCGAAAAGTCAGGCGGCATCGACTTTTCCATGCCGCTGGCGCTGGGCTATACGGGCCTTTCGGATGCGGTGCTCAAGAAGTATGTCGAGGACAGCGCGGCACTGTGGGCTGGCCACACCGAGGGCGAGTTGCCCGTTCACACCATCGGCGCCACCATCGGCACCCACGTAGGCCCCGGCGCCGTCGCCGTAGCCTTCTTCCAGCCCGCCAACTAACCGACCTGCCATAAACCACCACAAAGGGGACAGGCACCTTTGTGGTGGTTTATGCTTTTCCGGGTGGAAGGGAGCGAGCAATGGCGTCTGAGGGCTTTTTTGAACGGGTGTACGAGGTGGTCGAGCAGATCCCCGAGGGGATGGTCGCCACGTATGGCCAGGTGGCGCTGCTTGCCGGTCGTCCACGAAGTGCGCGGTACGTGGGGTATGCCCTGCATAGTAATCCGCGCCTCGGCGAGATTCCCTGTCACCGCGTGGTGTTTGCCGACGGGCACATATGCGAGGGCTTCGCTTTTGGCGGTCCCGATGCTCAACGTGAGCTTTTGCTAGGGGAAGGTGTGGCGTTTAAGGACGACATGCACGTCGACTTGGCCGCCTGTTGCTGGCCTGCCGGGCTCTAGCGGTTCTGCCGTGGCGAAAACCACCACAAAGGCGCCTGTCCCCTTTGTGGTGGTTTTACGCTGTAGGTTTACCAGAGCTAACTTATGGAGAAGGTGTGGTGGCGTACTTTGCCATCAGAAAGTAAACCACGGTGAACTATATTGGTTTCAGCAACGGAGCAGGCAATAGGCGATGAAAAAGCCTGCCCTGTTGAGTTTGATTCGCATTCCTCCCCTCTGTGCGATTCAACGGTGTACTTCGGGAACAGGCCCGCTGGCAACTAACTGCCAGCGGGCCTGTTCCTGTTTCGGGGAGAAATCTAATCTTACCGTCTATGTTGTGCGAAAGCGCTTTGCCTAGTACACCATGCCCATGGCGTCCTGAACCTCGGCCAGGGTCTGCTCGGCGA
>CATYJA010000115.1:0-5149 GCA_958407545.1 uncultured Collinsella sp.
GAGCTTGGCTGCCACGGCGTGGCCCAGGCTCTCGTGGCTTTCGGGCATCATGTGCAGATAATCGATATCGCCCGGCTCGGCAAAATCAGTGGCATTCAAAAAGTCGCAGCCAAACTGTTTAGCAGCATACGCATAGTATTCGGCAAAATGCTCCGAGGCCTCGACGGAGCGCTCGTCAAAGTCGGTCATGTACACATCGGCGATCTGCGGTTTAATCTTGATAGGCGCCATCAGCAGAATACGCGGGCAGGGCGCGGCTTCGGTCCAGGGAAACGCGCGGACGGTGCGAATCAGCGCCATGGCACCGTCAGCGATATCGGCAGCCCCCACGCTAAAGACCGTCTTGCAGTCGTTGGTGCCCAGCATAATCACGATCGCATCCAGCGGCTTATGAGCCTCGAGCAGCATCGGCAACGCGCGGATGCCGTTGAGATTAGTGTCCAGATGGCACATGTCGTCGCGTACCGTCGTGCGGCCGTTGAGGCCTTCCTCAATCACGTGCCAGCCCTCGCCCAGGTCGCGCTGGGCCACGCCGCACCAGCGCACATCGTGCGCATAGCGTACCGCGGTGCCGTCGCGCATGCCCGCCGGATCATAGCCGTAGGTATTGCTGTCGCCAAAGCACAGAACGTTTTTCATCGTAAGCCCTTCCTCTAGTAAAAAGAAAAAGTCGGCGGGAGCAGTCTCTCCCGCCGGATCGACCTATCTGTCAGCACATACCGATTACAGGTACTTGCGCCAATCGTCATCGTCTTCATCGTCCTCGGCGGCAGCCTGGGCCTGCTCGGCGGCGCGGGCAGCCGCAGCGCGAGCGGCAACCTGGGCATAGGACTCCTCGTTGCGCTCGGGGAAGTTTGCCAGCACGTGCTCGAACTTGGCGAAATCTTCGTCCCAGCGCGTAGAGGGCACGGCAAAAAAGACCTGCTTGACCTTAAAGTCGCCCGATGCGAGCTCCTTGCGGAAGAGCTCGGCCACGGCCTCGGCGTCAAAGCCGTTGTTGTCGCAGCCCCAAGCGCCCAGCACGAGCTTCTCGCGACCCAGCTCGTCGCAGATGGCAAGCACAAAGCGGATGCGATCGCGCAGGGCGTCCAGCAGGGCATCGTCACCCACGCGATACTCCCGGCGAGCGCGCTTGGCGTTGGGCGCGGCGGCCACGATCACGTCGGCATACGCATGCACGTGGTTGCGGTCGAAGCGCACCGCAGGCACCACCAGCGCACGGTTGCGGTAAAGCTCGCAGTTGATGTTGCGGCGACGGTTCTCGCCGTACCATTTGCGCTGCTTATCGAGAACGTTGTACAGATACGAATCGGCGCACAGTGTGGCCTCCTGGCCCAGATAACCCTGAATATAGCCACCGCCCGGGTTGGTGAACGAGGCAAAGGCGAGCACGGCCATGTCGCAGAACTGCGCATAGCCACGACCGTTGTCCAAGATGGCCTGCGTGGCGGAGGCATCGAGCACGGTGACCTCAGGCAGGACCGGAGCGGGCTCCTCGGCGGCAGGCGCGGACTCGGTCTCCGTGGCCTCCTCTGCGGGCGCAGGCTCGGCCGTAACCTCGGTCTCGGCGGACGCAACCTCAGCGGTCTCGGCCTCGGCGGCCTCAGACTCCTCGGCAACCTGTTCCTCGACAGCGTCGACCGCTTGGGCCTTGGCCTTCATCGCCGCGACAAAGCCGGCAGGCATACCGTCAAACTCGCGAACACCGGCAAGCGAACGCTCGATATCCTTGGCGCACGCTTCGGACACAGTTGCCGCGTGACGCTCGGCGGCCTTGGCACGGGCCTCGCGCTTGGGATTGGGCTGACCCGCTCGGTTGGACCTGCGGTTACGGTTCCTGTTGTCGACGTCTGCCATACGTGGCCACCTTTCCTGTCGCTGCCGCTATCGGCTTTTCCCATCCATGATACCCCGCCGCGTACAAAAAAGACGGCCCCGAAGGACCGCCTTTCGCATCGATTTACACGCACGGCAAGCACCGCCGCAATTCGCCACTAGTCGCGACGGCCAAGGATGTTCAGAATGCGCAGGAACACGTTGATGATGTCCACGAACAGGTTGGATGCCATAAGCACGGCGTTGGGCAGCGTAGGCGGCACCGTCGTGGCAACATAGGTGTCGTAGCCAATAAAGCCGGCGAACACCACGATCACGATCAGATCGGTGATGGTCTGCGAGACGCCCATGAACATCAGCACGATCTCAACCAGAATAGTGGCGAGCAGAATGCCAAAACCGATGCCATACACGCGCTGGAAAAACTTGGGGAACGTCACGCCCAAGGCGCCAAAGACAAAGGTGATGGCGGCCGTGGCGATAAAGGCAGTGTTGATGGTGGGCAGGTCGTAGTTGGCAAGGCCAAACGACGCGGTCAGGCCAAAGGTACTCGCAAAGATTACGTAGCCCACAAGGGACAGGCCCACGGACTGCTTGCTGGCGGCGGCCGACATCATGACCATGCCGACGATGGTCAAAATAAACGAGCCAAAGACCAGCGGCAAGGCGGCGCCGCTCATCATCATGCGCGCAAACGACATGGTGCTCGTAAAGTAGGCGCCGGCGCCCATGGCGCAAAAGCCCAAGAAGATCAGGGCAGACATGGTGAGATTGTACGCGCGCGGCGACATCTCCTTGGCGCGGCTTGCGCCGCTCTCGATGGGGCCGTTCTGATAGCCCTGGATATCGTTCATAGTTTCGTCCTTTCAAAAGCGCCGCGACAGCGCCGTAGGTGACAAGATTCCTGTCATTGTACCCGAATGCCATATGTCCTTACCCACGGCGCTCGCCCTCGAGCGTACGATCAAAGGCCCAGACCCACCAACGTATCAGATGGGCCTGCGAGCCATCTGGTCGTTCGCGCGTCTGGTCCTCCAGATACAACTCGGTCGCGTGCCCGCCAAAACGCACCTTATAGGTTGCCGTACGAATGCCGTGGACCGTCAGGCCAAACCCAGTGGTCGAGACAATCTCGTCAATCGTAAAGCAGCGACCGTCGACCCAGCAGACGGTAACCGGCACGACTTGTCCGCCCGCGAGGATGCGAGCCACAACGTCCACATACTGCTTGTGCACGCGTCGAGTTTTGCCATCTGTCTGTCGATATTCCATGCCTCCTATTATCGAACGCATGTTTGCATGTTGTAAAGCGAACAGACTGTGGTTTTGGAGTGTCGTAGTAATCGCACGTGTCCGCATGGCGTGTTAGCAAAAAGAACACCCGCGGTCAACAGGGCTAATATTCAATTTTAGTGCCAAAAAGTTCACTTCTCCCATCAGAACTCGGTAAAGAAACCCACAGGAGGTGATACGATTTATCATGTTTTTGTAACGTGTCTGCAAACTTCGAGAAAGCCCATATATGGACGTAACGTTCTCAACCTTCCTCGGCCAAATTGTGTCGAACCCAGTCCTTGCCGTCACCGTGATCCTCGCGTTGGGCGCCATCTTCGTCAATGGATGGACCGACGCGCCCAACGCCATCGCGACCTGCGTCACTACGCGTTGCATGCCCGCCCGCGCCGCCATTCTCATGAGCGCCGCATTCAACTTCCTCGGCGTGCTCATCATGACGCACTTTAACGCGAGCGTCGCCAACACCATCTCGCATATCGTCGACTTTGGCGGAAACAGCACCATGGCGCTCGCGTGCCTCTGCGCGGCACTGTTCTCCATCGTCGTCTACGGCGCCACAGCGTCGCGTTTTGGTATCCCCACCTCGCAAAGCCACAGCCTTATCGCCGGCCTGACCGGTGCCGCTATCGCCCTCGGCGGCGCGAGCAGCGTCAACGTCCACGAGTGGATGAAGGTCATCTACGGCCTGGCGCTCTCCATAGGCCTGGGCTTTGTCATGGGCTGGGTCCTGTGCAAGCTCGTCTCGATCCTTTTCGCCGCCGCCAACAGGCGACGTGCCAATGTCTTCTTTAAATACGCTCAGATCGCGAGCGCTGCGGCCATGAGCTTTATGCACGGCGCGCAGGATGGACAGAAGTTCATCGGCGTGCTCTTTTTAGGCGTGGCCTTTGCCAGCGGCCAGACGAGCGTCGGCGATGCAGGCATCCCCATCTGGATTATGCTGCTGTGCTCGGCCACCATGGGTATCGGCACCAGCGTGGGCGGCGAGCGCATCATCAAGTCCGTCGGCCAGAGCATGGTTAAGCTCGAGAAGTATCAGGGCTTCTCCGCCGACCTCGCGGGCGCCGCGAACCTGCTACTTGCCACCCTTACCGGCATCCCCGTGTCCTCCACGCACATCAAAACCTGCGCCATTATGGGTGTCGGTGCCGTCAAGCGCCTTTCGGCCATCAACTTCGGCGTCGTCAAGGACATGATGTTCACCTGGTTCTTCACCTTCCCCGCCTGCGGACTCATCAGCTTTGTCATGGCCAAGCTGTTCATGATGTTCCTCTAGTCAAACCGAACGTCCATCTGGACCGCAACACTTCGCCCACCCGTCTTCGCCTCGAAAGGACCCACCCATGGCAAAGAAACCCGATTCGTTCTACTTTGACAACTACGTCGCCTGCGCCGACCTTGCTGTCCAGGCCGCAGAGTTGCTCATCAAGATTTTTGAGAACTTTGATCCCGCGCAGATCCACGACATGCTCGAGGAGATGCATGCGATTGAGCATGCGGCAGACAAGAAGCACCACGAGCTCGAAGACGCCCTGCTCACCGCCTTTATCACCCCGCTCGAGCGCGAGGATCTGGATCTGATGAGCTGCGCGCTCGACACCGTGCTCGACCGTATTGAGGGCGTCGTGCAGCGCGTCTACTTCACCAACATTCAGAGCATCCATCCCGACGCCATCGTCATCGCCCACAAGGTGACTGACGCCTGCCGCGCCATGAAAGACCTGATGGTCGAGCTTCCCAACTACCGCAAGTCCAAAACGCTGCGCGAGCTGGTCATCCAGATCAACACCATCGAGTCCGAGGCCGACGAGCTCTACATCAACGCCATGCGCAACCTGCACGTTAACGGCAAGGATCCGCTCGAGGTCATCGCTTGGCGTGACGTCTACGCCTTCCTGGAGTACTGCGCCGACTGCTGCGAGAATGTGGCCGATGTTGTGGATTCGATTGTCATGAAGAACAGTTAATTGGGGGTACGTGTCCCACCGGTCGCGGGCCCGACCACTGATAACCTTTT
>CATYJA010000116.1:0-5095 GCA_958407545.1 uncultured Collinsella sp.
TGGCCGATTACGTCGGTGTCGATGACGGTACCGGTATCGTCCACAACTCGCCCGGTCACGGCGTCGACGACTACTTCGCCTGCCTCAAGGAGGGCATCACCGACATTTGCATGCCGGTCGATGACGACGGCAAGTTCTACACCGGCGAGGAGTTTGGCACCGGCGGCCCCTTCAGCGGCATAGATACCGACGAGGCCAACCCGCACATCATCGAGTTCCTGCGCGAGCGCGGCACCCTGGTCCTCGAGAAGAAGATCACGCACAGCTATCCGCACTGCTGGCGCTGCAAGCACCCGGTGCTCTTCCGTGCTACCGACCAGTGGTTTGTCTCGATGGACAAGACCGGCTTGCGCGAGCAGGCTGGCAAAGAGGTCCGCGAGAACGTTAAGTGGTATCCGGCCCACGCGGCCAACCGCATCGGCGCCATGGTCGAGCAGCGTCCCGACTGGTGCATCAGCCGTCAGCGCAACTGGGGCGTGCCTATCCCCAGTTACACTTGCGCCGACTGCGGTGAGAAGGTCATGAACGACGCCACGCTCGACGCCGTCATCAAGCTCTTCCACGAGAAGGGCTCCGACGCCTGGTTCACCGACGCTCCCGAGAGCTACCTGGGCGAGGCCTGCGTCTGCCCCAAGTGCGGCGGCCATCACCTCAAGGCCGATAAGGACATCCTCGACGTGTGGTGGGATTCCGGCGTCTCTTGGAAGGCCGTCTGCGAGTACCGTCCCGAGCTGGAGTATCCGGCTGATGTGTACCTCGAGGGCTCCGACCAGCACCGCGGTTGGTTCCAGAGCTCGCTGCTCACCTCGGTGGGCGCCAACGGCCACGCTCCGTACAAGGCGGTCGTCTCGCAGGGCTTCACGCTTGATGGCCAGGGCCGTAAGATGTCCAAGTCGCTCGGCAACGTCATCGACCCCAACAAGGTCTGCGACGAGATGGGCGCCGACATCATCCGTCTGTGGGTTGCGTCCGTCGATACCAGCTCCGACGTGTCCATCGACCACGAGATCCTTGCTCGTACGTCCGATGCCTACCGTCGTTTCCGCAACACGCTGCGCTTCCTGCTCTCCGAGCTCGAGGGTCAGTTTGAGCCCGAGACCGACGGCGTCGCCTTTGCCGACTTGCTGCCGCTCGACAAGCTTATGGTTGCCCGCCTGACCCAGGTCCAGGCCGAGGTCGACGATGCCTACGCCAGCTACGAGTTCCCGCGCGCCTACCGTGTGCTCTACGACTTCGTGGTTACCGAGCTCTCCAACGTGTACCTCGACGCCCTGAAGGACCGTCTGTACTGCGACAAGCCCGGCTCGCTCGAGCGCCGCAGCGCCCAGACCGTGCTGGCCGAGCTCTTTTCGATGCTCATGCGCGACCTGCAGCCGATCCTGTCCTACACGGTCGACGAGGCCATGGCCTATGCACCTGCCGGCTGCGTCGATCACCAGAAGTACGCCGCGCTGCTCGATTGGTACAAGTCGCCCATCACGGTCGACGAGGCCAATGAGTTTGAGGGCGTGCTCGAGGCCTCACTCGAGCTCCGTAGCGCCGTGACCAAGGCCCTTGAGGATGCCCGTTCTGCCGGCACCTTCACCAAGAGCCAGCAGGTTCGCGTCAAGGCGGTCGTTCCCGCCGAGATGTACGCGCTGCTGACCGGCGACAAGGCCGTCGACCTGGCCGAGTTCTACATCGTCTCCGATGTTGAGCTGAGCCAGGGTGAGGAGCTCTCCGTTGCCATCGAGGCTGCCGAGGGCGAGTGCTGCGACCGTTGCTGGAACTATCGCACCACCGTCGGCGAGTACAACGGCCACGCTCACATCTGCAAGCGCTGCGCTGACGCTTTGTAGGTTACGGCGTTCGTAGAACGCCGTAACCTACCGACGCTGCAAACGCCCCTAAGCGGCAATCTGACGTTCAATCGTCGGTCGCGTACCAAAGTACGCTTCCCTCCTCTTTCACGTCACCTTGCTCGCTTAGAGACGTTTTCGCTGTTGGTGACGATAACGCGGCTTTTCCATTGCTGGAGCTAAAGGCTTTCTTTCGCTTTCGCTCTTAGTCGAAAGCTATTAAGCGACATTCCGTTATTCGGAATGTCGCTTTTGTTTTGTGCTGGTTATTTAGCTAGCGTTGGTGAATATGCTGCGTGTTTGGCGTTTGTCACTATAAGATGGTTAGTTGCATTAAACGTAATTCGATGATCTTGAGGGTAGGGGATTGATTTGGGTCGTGCTGGGGATATGACGCCGCCTTTGCGTTGGCGGTTGGGTGTTGCTGGTGGGGTAGCGCTCGTTGTGCTGCTTGTTGACCAGCTGACCAAGCTTGCGGTTCGTGCCGTGGGCGAAGCTTTGCATGTGACTGTTATCCCCGGTGTCATCGACTTTATGTTTGTCCGCAATATCGGTGCTGCCTTTAGTATGGGCGAGGGGCATGGCATCGCGTTTGCCGTGCTGGCGTTGGCGGTCATTAGCGCTATTGTCGTGTACCTCGTTCGTGCACCCCAGCTCGCCCATCTTGAGGTTGTGGGCATGGCCATGGTTGCGGGCAGTGCTATCGGCAACGCTATCGATCGTTTGGCCTTTGGCTTCGTGACCGATTTTATTGCCACCACCTTCATTGACTTCCCCGTCTTCAATGTGGCCGATATCGGCATTACCTTGGGTGTCGTGCTCGCCCTCTTCGGCTACATGTTCTTGAGCCCCGCTGCCCGTGAGGTCGATGCGAACGCCGAGCTTAACGCCCGTGACGAGGCCCGTGCTAAGCGCAAGGCCCAGCAACGCGGGGAGCGTGCCCGCAAAATTCGCGAAAGGAACGAGCGCTAATGGCCGACATCCATATTCTTGTTGCCGACGATGCCGCCGGTCAGCGTCTTGACGCTTATCTGGGCGCCAATGACGGCTGCCCTACACGTTCTGCCTGCGCGCATCTGATCGAGGGTGGCGCCGTCGCTGTCAATGGCGAGACCTGTCTGTCCAAAAAGTACTCCGTGCGCGCCGGCGACCGCATTTCGGTCGACCTGCCCGAGCCGCACGACCCGACCGACGTGATTCCCGAGGCCATCCCGCTCGACATTCGCTATGAGGACGACTATCTCATTGTACTTTCCAAGCAGCGCGGACTGGTGTGCCATCCTGCGCATGGTCATGAGAGCGGTACGCTCGCGAATGCCCTGGTCTATCACTGTGGTATCGACCATCTGGGCACCGTGCAGGGCGAGGACCGCCCCGGCATCGTGCATCGTTTGGATCGCGATACCTCGGGTCTTATGCTTGCGGCCAAGGACGACGACACCCAGCGCGCGCTCCAAAATCTCATCCGCACGCGCACGCTCGACCGCCGCTACATTACGCTCGTTCACGGTCATATCGCTATGGATGAGGGCACCATCAACACCGGCATTGCCCGATCGACGCGCGACCGTGTCAAGATGGCGGTTTCCGACGATCCGTTCGCGCGCCAGGCCATTACGACCTTTAAAGTCCTCGAGCGCTTCGATTCCACGCGATTTGACGACGGCTATACGCTCGTCGAGTGTCACCTGTTTACGGGCCGCACGCATCAGATTCGCGTGCATATGCGCCATATCAACCACGCCTGCGTGGGCGATCCACTCTACGGCAAGTGCGATGCGCGTGCCGATCAGGGCCTGACCAGGCAATTCCTTCATTCCTGGCGCGTCGCATTCGACCATCCCGTGACGGGGGAGCGTATTGAGTGCCGCGATGAGCTGCCGTGGGATCTCGCTGCGGTTCTTGACGACCTGGCCCCGCGATCGCTTGGCCGCACTGTCGCCGGCGACGAGATTGTCCCGCAGCTTGGCCTTCTCGAAGCCTAGCCGGTATTAGGTGGTTTCTTGAACTCGGTAAGCCTGCGGTAAGATATACGATTGTTTACGTAACGCGTTCCTGGGAGCCTGCATGCTCGCCTTTTTACAAACTAACACGCCCATCGTGATCTTCAACCAGATTGTCGTCACGCTGCTCACGGTCTGCTTTCTGTACCAGGTGGTCTTCTTTGTCATCGGCGCTCTCCGTGGCGAGGTCGCGCCTCCCAAGGCCAAAAAACTTCACCGTTATGCCTTCTTTATTGCGGCGCATAACGAGGAAGCCGTAATTGCCAATCTCGTACGCTCCATCAAGGACCAGGATTATCCGTCCGAGCTCATCGAGGTCTTCGTGGTCGCCGATGCCTGTACCGATAACACGGCACAGCTCGCGCGCGAGGCGGGCGCCATCGTCTATGAGCGCAATGACCTGGCCCGCAAGGGCAAGAGCTGGGTCATGGACTTTGGTTTCGATCGCATTCTCAACGAGTATCCCGACACGTTTGAGGGTTACTTTATCTTCGATGCCGACAACGTTATCTCCCGCGATTACGTGTCTAAGATGAACGATGCCTTTGACCAGGGCTTCCATGTGGTCACGAGCTATCGCAATTCCAAGAACTTCGGCAGCTCGTGGATCTCGGCAGCTAATGCCACTTGGTACCTGCGCGAGGCGCGCTTCCTCAACAACGCGCGTAATATCTGCAAGACGTCCTGCGCTGTCTCGGGTTCGGGCTATCTCATCTCCGCCAGCGTTATCGAGGGCATGCACGGCTGGCAGTTCCATACGCTGACCGAGGATATCCAGTTCACCACGTTCTGCGCCATTCACGGCATTCGCATTGGCTATGCGCCGGCGGAGTTCTTTGACGAACAACCCGTGACGTTTAAGGCGTCCTGGAAACAGCGCATGCGTTGGACCAAGGGCTTCTACCAGGTGTTCTTTACTTACGGTAAGCACCTGGTCAAGTCGACCTTCCGCTATCATCGCTTTGCCGCATATGACATGTTTATGACCATCGCTCCGGGCATGCTGCTGTCCCTGATCTCCATGCTCGCCAACGCGACCTTCCTCATCGTGGGCGGGCTCTCGCACGGCTTCTTGGCTACCGAGGTTGAGATGCAGGCGTGCGCCGCTTCGCTCATTATGACCTTCGCCATGATGTATCAGACTTTCTTTATCCTGGCGCTGCTTACGACCATCTTTGAGTACAAGCATATTCACTGCGCGCAAAAGTGGCGTCTGGTGACCAACCTGTTTACCTTCCCGATCTTTATGTTCAG
>CATYJA010000117.1:0-5043 GCA_958407545.1 uncultured Collinsella sp.
AGGGCACCTGCGGTCCCTGCATCCTGTATCT
Organism: uncultured Collinsella sp.; assembly: GCA_958407545.1. Taxonomy (GTDB): domain Bacteria; phylum Actinomycetota; class Coriobacteriia; order Coriobacteriales; family Coriobacteriaceae; genus Collinsella. The sequence goes on from CATYJA010000117.1 coordinate 32, forward strand.
TGAGGATGGGACCATTTTTTATGGCCGTGCATGTGGTGCCGAGGGCACCGCAACCGGCGAGGTCTGCTTTAACACGTCGCTCGAGGGCTACTTTGAGGTCATGACCGACCCGAGCTATGCCGGCCAAATCGTAACCATGACCTATCCGCAGATTGGTAACTACGGCATTGACGAGGCAGACGTCCAGTCGGCCTTCCCCGGCGACCCCGCTCGTCCCGCGAGCGCGCCCGCTATGCGCGGCATGGTCGTCCATGACATGTGCGCCACGCCTTCTAACTGGCGCTCGGCCGTCAGCGTACCGGCGTACCTGCGCGCTCACGGCATCGTCGCTATCGAGGGTGTCGACACTCGTGCTCTTGTGCGTCACCTGCGCGACAACGGCTCCAAGATGGGCATTATCTCGACGGAGGTCTTTGACGTCGCCGAGCTTGCCGAGCGCCTGTCCGCCGCGCCCACGCTGGTCGGTGAGAACCTGGTCAAGACCGTGAGCTGCCCTGAGCTCCATATCTTTGCTGCGAGCGACCTGCCCGCCGAGCATAATTTTGCGCTGACTCCTGCTGTCCCCGCCCGCCACAACGTGGTCGCGTACGACTGCGGCGTCAAGCGCGGCATCCTGGAGGGCCTGGTCCGTGCCGGCTGCAACCTCACCGTCGTGCCGTGGGATACGCCCGCGCGTCAGGTGCTCGACATGAATCCCGATGGCGTCTTTTTGTCCAACGGCCCCGGCGACCCCGATGCCGTGGTGGAGACCTACGAGCAGGTACAGCAGCTGATCGGCAAGGTGCCGGTCTTTGGCATCTGCCTCGGTCATCAGATGATCAGCTTGGCGTGCCGCGCCCAGATGGAAAAGCTCAAATTCGGCCACCGTGGCGGCAACCAGCCGGTTATGAATCTAGTCAGCCGCCGCGTGGAGATTACCGCGCAAAACCACGGCTTCGGACTGCTGTTCCCCAGCTTGGGCAAGCTCGTCCCCGAGCTTTCGGGCGGCGAGACCGAGCACGCGGCCGATGGCGATCTGCGCATCTGGGTACGCCGCGGTATCGCGCCGGTCGTGATGAACGAGCGTTTCGGCCGCATTCGCCTGACGCACGTGAATCTCAATGACGGCACCGCCGAGGGCATCCAGCTGCTCGACGCGCCGTGCTTCTCGGTCCAGTATCATCCCGAGGCCTCGCCCGGCCCCACCGATGCCCACTATCTCTTTACCGCCTTTATGCGACTCATGGACGGCGAGGAGAACTACCTGGACATCGACACCGCGAAGGACCGCCTTGCCGGCTGGAACTTTGCTGAGTCCGAGACCGCTGAGACCGAGGAGAACTAACATGCCGAAACGTACTGACATCAAGCGCATCCTCGTCATTGGCTCGGGCCCCATTGTCATTGGCCAGGCCTGTGAGTTCGACTACTCCGGTGCCCAGGCCTGCAAGGTGCTCAAGGAGGATGGCTTTGAGGTCATCCTGGTCAACTCCAACCCGGCGACCATCATGACCGACCCGGGCTTGGCCGACCGCACCTATGTCGAGCCCATCACTGCCGAGTTTATCGAGCGCGTAATCAAGAAAGAGCGCCCGGACGCGCTGCTGCCCACGCTGGGCGGCCAGACCGGTCTGAACGCCGCCGTCGAACTGGCAAAGGACGGCACGCTCGACAAGTACGGCGTCGAGATGATCGGCTGCGACCTTGCCGCCATCGAGCGCGGCGAGGACCGCAAGCTCTTTAACGAGGCCATGGCCGAGATCGGCCTGGAGGTCGCGCGCTCGGGCTATGCCTACAGCGTGGCAGACGCCGAGGCCATCGCCGAGCGCGTGGGATATCCCTGCGTGCTGCGTCCGAGCTTTACCCTCGGCGGCGCCGGTGGTGGCATCGCGCATACTCACGAGGAGCTCGTCTCCATCGTGAGCCAGGGCCTGGAGCTCTCACCTGCCCACGAGGTGCTGGTTGAGGAGTCCATCGAGGGCTGGAAAGAGTATGAGATGGAGGTCATGCGTGACCACGCCGGCAACGGCATCATCGTGTGCTCCATCGAGAACCTCGACCCCATGGGTGTGCATACCGGCGACTCCATCACCGTGGCGCCGGCGCAGACCCTCTCCGACCTGGAGTATCAGCGCATGCGTGTCGCCTCGCTCGCCATCTTGGAGAAGATCGGCGTCGAGACCGGCGGCTCCAACGTGCAGTTTGCCGTGAACCCCAACACCGGTCGCTTGATCGTCATCGAGATGAACCCGCGCGTGAGCCGTTCGTCCGCGCTGGCCTCCAAGGCCACGGGTTTCCCCATTGCCAAGGCCGCCGCGCGCCTGGCAGTGGGCTACACGCTCGACGAGATCGTCAACGACATTACCAAGGCAACGCCCGCCTGCTTTGAGCCCACGATCGACTACTGCGTCGTCAAGGTGCCACGCTTTGCCTTCGAGAAGTTTAAGGGTACCGACCCCACGCTCACCACGCGCATGAAGGCCGTGGGCGAGATCATGGCGATCGGCCGCACCTTTGAGGAGGCCTTTGGCAAGGCTATGCGCTCGCTGGAGGACGGCCACCAGGGCATTTGCGACGGTGGCAAAGAGGGTGCCGACAAGCTGAGCGACGATGAGCTCGCTCAGGCCGTGGCAACCCCGACCGAGCATCGCATCTTCTTTGTGGTCGAGGCCCTGCGCCGCAGCTGGGACGTTGCGCGTATCCATGGCATCTGCGGTATCGATCCGTGGTACCTCAACCGTATCAACGACATGGTGCAGGTTCAGGAGAGCATCCGCGGCCTGCGTGTGGAGGATATCGACGCCGACGCGATGCGTCTGCTCAAGCAGTACGGCACGAGCGATGCCGAGATTGCCGCGCTGACCGGCTCAGATGAGCGCTTTGTTCGCGCTTACCGCAAGGGTCTGGGCGTGGTTCCCAGTATGAAGACGGTCGATACCTGCGCCGCCGAGTTTTCGAGCGCCACGGAATACCACTACAAGACGTACGAGAACATCTACCGCACGAGCCCGGATGCCAAGAAGTGCGTAGCTCCCGACGAGACCACGCCGGCGGACAAGCCCAAGGCGATGATTCTGGGTGCCGGCCCCAACCGTATTGGCCAGGGTATTGAGTTCGACTACTGCTGCGTGCATGCGAGCTACGCGCTGGCGGCCCGCGGCTTTGAGACCATCATGGTCAACTGCAATCCCGAGACCGTTTCGACCGACTACGACACGTCCGACCGCCTTTACTTTGAGCCGCTCACCTACGAGGACGTCATGGATGTCATCGACGTTGAGCGACCCGACGGCGTCGTGGTGACGCTCGGCGGCCAGACCCCGCTTAAGCTGGCGCGCATGCTCGAGGAGAGTGGCGTCAACATCATGGGCACCAAGCCCGATGCCATCGACTTTGCCGAGGACCGCGAGCGCTTTGCCGCCCTGCTCGACAAGCTGGGCATTATGTATCCGCCGGCGGGCCAGGCAACCTCGTTTGAGGAGGCCGAGGCCGTGGCCGCGCATATTGGCTACCCGCTGCTGGTGCGTCCGAGCTACGTGCTGGGCGGCCGCGGCATGATGATCGCCTACGATGCCGAGCATCTGCGCGATTACATGGCCGAGGCTGCGCGCATTAGCCCCGACTACCCGGTGTATCTGGACCGCTTCTTGGAGGGCGCGATCGAGTCCGATGTCGACGCCCTGTGCGATGGCGAAGAGGTCTACATCGGCGGCATTCTGGAGCATATCGAGGAGGCCGGTATTCACTCCGGCGACTCTGCGACCTGCATTCCGCCGTTCAGCTTTAGCGAGAGCCTGCAGACGAAGCTCCGCGAGACCACGCGCCGCATCGCGATGGCGCTGGGAGTCCGCGGCCTGGTCAACGTGCAGTACGCCATCAAGGGCGAGACCGTTTACGTGATCGAGGCCAACCCGCGTGCCAGCCGCACCGTGCCGTTTATCTCCAAGGCCACCGGCGTGCCGCTGGCCAAGTGCGCGGCGCGTATCATGGCGGGCGATTCCATCGCGAGCCTGGGCCTGCCGAGCGACGAGCGCCAGCTGGACTGGTTCTGCATGAAGGAAGCCGTTATGCCCTGGGGTCGTTTCCCGGGCGCTGACGTTATCCTGGGGCCCGAGATGAAGTCGACGGGCGAGGTCATGGGTATCGCCAAGAGCTATCCCGAGGCATACGCCAAGACGCAGCTGGCGATTGACTACAAGCTGCCCGACCCGAGCGCCGGCAAGGTGTTCATCAGCGTGTGCGACCGTGACAAGCGCCACATCCTTTCGGTCGCGCGTATCCTGCGCTACCTGGGCTTTGATATCTGCTCCACCGAGGGCACGGCGCGCGTGCTGCGTGGCGGCAACGTGACGTGCGAGGTCGTGGAGAAGATTAGCGGCCCGCACGACGGCGAGCGCCCCAACATCGGCGACCTCATCGCCGATGGCAAGATCGCGGTAATCATCAACACGCCGTATGGTCCGGGTTCGCGCGGCGACGGCTATCTACTGCGCACCGAGGCCGTCCGTCGTGGCGTGACCTGCGTGACGGCGATGTCTGCGGCCAACACGTACGTGAGTGCCATCGAGGCCGTGCGCGAGGACGAGCAGGGTCACGGCGGCGCCAACGACATGGGCATGGACGTCATCGCCCTGCAGGACCTGCCGCAGTACACGGTGTAATGTGACCTGGTCGGCCGGGGCGGAGGGTGCCGAATTTCCCCCTTCGCTCCGGCTGCAAGCAGAGTCGCTCAGTGGCAAATTCGGCCCCCTCCGCCCCGGCCTGCGGTGACTTGGCTGCACCGTGTGCTGCCGAAGGGGCTTTGCGCGATGACTAGGGCTGAATAAAAAGTGAGTGTGGGGTCCGTCGTTCATTCGAACGACGGACCCCACGTTTTTATTTCAGCCAACGTACGTCATAGCAATCCCCGGTAGGTCGCAGGGCGCTTCGCGGGCGGGCCAGGCTTTATCTGAACGACTTTGCGAAGCAACCGGAGTGAAGATAAAGCCTGGCCCGCCCGCGAAGCGCCACAAAGACCGCAGGGACGGGAGCAG
>CATYJA010000118.1:0-4863 GCA_958407545.1 uncultured Collinsella sp.
TAAGCACAAGAAAGGGTTGTCATGGCTTCTCAACATCCGGATATCGAGAAGGTTCTGTTTACGCAGGAGGATATCGACGGTATCGTCTCTCGCCTAGGCGAGCAGATTACTCGTGACTACGCGGGTAAGGATCTGGTGCTGATTGCGGTCCTGCGCGGCGCCGTGGTCTTTATGGGCGACCTGATGCGCAAGATCGAGCTGCCGACCAACATCGATTTCATGGCTGTTTCGAGCTATGGCGACGGCGTGAAGTCCTCGGGTATCGTGCGTATCATTAAGGACCTGGATATCGACATCCGCGGTCGCGACGTGCTGATCGTCGAGGACATTCTGGACTCGGGCCTGACGCTCAAGTATCTGATGAAGAACCTCGAGAGCCGCAAGCCCGCTTCTCTGGAGGTCGCAGCCTTCCTGTGGAAGGACGTTGAGGACCGCACCTCGGCCATCACGCCCAAGTATGTTGGAACCCATTGCCCCGATGCCTTTGTGGTGGGCTACGGCCTCGACTATGCCGAGCGCTATCGTAACCTTCCGTATCTGGGCATTTTGAAACCGGAGGTTTATTCGTAAGATGCCCGACGACCGTAACGATAACAATTCCCAGACTCCCCGGGAGCCTAAGATCCCGGGGATGCCCGGAGGCAAGAAGCCCACGCGTACGGGCTGGCTGTATTTTATTTTGGCTTGTGCGCTTCTGGGCTACGCCTTCTTTAACATGGGCTCCGGCTTTGCCAATTCCAGCAATACCGTTAAGCTCGCGACGAGCGAGATGGTGAGTGCCATCAAGCAGGATCGCGTCGAAGATCTGACCTATACGGTTCAAGACGGAAGCGTGGCGGGTCATTACTGGAAGACGAAGAAGGACAAGGGCGATACGAGCGAGCTCAAGAGCTTCTCCTCGACCCATGTCGGCTCCGATTCGCTTGCCGAGCTTATGGCGGAGCACCCCGATACCAAGTACATCGTCAACACCAACGATCCCGATTTTTGGGGCGACCTGGCGATGAGCGTGCTTCCGACAATCGCCCTGATCGCCATCATGTTCTACTTTATGCGCCAGATGATGGGCGCCAACAACAGGAACATGCAGTTTGGCAAGACCAACGCCAAGACCAACGAGGCCACGCGCCCCAAGGTCAAGTTTGAGGACGTTGCCGGCGTGGACGAGGCGGTCGAGGAGCTCGAGGAGATTCGTGACTTTTTGAGCGATCCGGATCGCTATCGCAAGCTGGGCGCCAAGATCCCGCGCGGCGTGTTGCTGGTGGGCCCTCCGGGCACCGGTAAAACGCTGCTGGCCAAGGCCGTTGCCGGCGAGGCGGGCGTGCCGTTCTTTAGCATCTCGGGTTCCGACTTTGTCGAGATGTTCGTGGGTGTCGGCGCCAGCCGCGTGCGTGACCTCTTTAAGGAGGCCAAGTCCCAGGCCCCGTCGATCATCTTCATCGATGAGATCGATGCCGTGGGACGTCAGCGCGGAGCTGGCTTGGGCGGCGGTCACGACGAGCGCGAGCAGACGCTCAACCAGCTGCTGGTCGAGATGGACGGTTTTGAGGAGAGCGAGTCGGTCATCCTGATCGCTGCGACCAACCGTCCTGACATCTTGGATCCGGCATTGCTGCGTCCCGGTCGTTTTGACCGTCAGGTCACGGTCGACCGTCCGGATGTGAAGGGCCGCGAGCAGATCTTGCGCGTGCATGCCGAGAACAAGCCGATGGACGAGGACGTTAAGTTTGAGAAGCTCGCCCAGATGACCGTTGGCTTTACTGGTGCCGATTTGGCGAACCTGCTCAACGAGTCTGCGCTGCTGGCCGCCCGCCGTCATCGTTCCGTGATCTCGATGGACGAGGTCGAGGAATCGATGGAGCGCGTGATTGCCGGACCGCAGTGCAAGGGTCGCGTGATGACCGAGGCCGAGCGCACCACGATTGCCTACCACGAGAGCGGTCACGCCCTGGTGGGCCACATCCTGGAGCACTCCGATCCGGTCCACAAGATCTCGATCGTCAGCCGCGGTCAGGCTCTGGGCTACACGCTGCAGCTTCCGCAGGAGGACCACTTCCTCAAGACCAAGAACGAGATGCTCGACGAGCTCGCCGTGTTCTTGGGCGGTCGCGTTGCCGAGGAGCTCATGTGCGATGACATTACGTCGGGCGCGAGCAACGATCTGGAGCGCGCAACCAAGATGGCGCGCGAGATGGTCACGCGCTTGGGCATGAGCGAGGAGCTGGGCACGCAAGTGTTTGGCGAGGCGCAACATCAGGTGTTCCTTGGTCGCGATTACGCCGATCACCAGGATTACTCCGAGGAGACGGCGCGCCGCATCGATATCGAGGTTCAGCGCATTATGCGTGAGGCCCATCGTCGTGCGGTCGAGATCCTGGACGCCCGTCGCGATCAGCTCGATCTGATGGCGAAGGTGCTGCTTGAGCGCGAGACCGTCGAAGGCGACGCCGTGAACGCCCTGCTCGACAACGAGTGGGATGCCTACCTTGAGCGCGAGGACGATATCCTGGCGGCCAAGGAGGAGCGCAATGCCAAGGCGGCCGGCATGCCGACCAAGAAGCGCGCGCCTCGTATGAGCGAGGAGGAGCTGGCGGCTGATGCCGCGGCCTTTGCGCAGGCGGCCATGCAGGAGGATGCCGAAGCCGCGTCCGATGATGCTGGCGATGACCATACCGTTGTCGATGCCGATGCCGATGCCGACAAATAGTCTTTGTGGCGAAAGCCTCCGCGGGGAAACCTGCGGAGGCTTTTTCTTTTGAGCGATATGGGGCCGCCTGTTGATTGGGGACAGACTTAAATGAGCGTTTTCACGCATTTAAGTCTGTCCCCAATCAACATTGCTGCGGCACTTTGCTCGGCTAAAGCGTACAATAGCGCCTATGCGGAAGGGGAACAGATGATCAACGAAACTATGTATGCTCGCGGTGCGGAAAGCTCCATCATCCGTGAGATTTTTAGCTATGGCCTTGAGCGCAAGGCGCAGATCGGTGCGGAAAACGTATTCGATTTTTCGCTGGGCAATCCGAGCGTTCCGGCGCCCGCTGCTGTGGCTGAGTCGATTAAGAAGGCCCTGGAGCTGCCGAGCGACCAGCTGCACGGCTACACGCCCGCACCGGGCCTGCCGCAATGTCGTGCCGCTGTGGCCGAATCGCTCAACCGCCGCTTTGGCACGAGCTATGAGGGCAAAGACGTATTTATGACGGTGGGTGCCGCGGCTTCGCTCACCTGCACGCTCAACGCCGTTACGAACCCGGGCGACGAGGTTATTGTTATCGCCCCGTACTTTCCGGAGTATCGCGTTTGGATTGAGAAGGCCGGCTGTACGTGTGTTGAGGCGCTCGCCGATGAAGATACGTTCCAGCTGAGCGTGGACAACGTGCTCAAGGCGATTACCGATAAGACGGCTGCCGTCATCATCGACTCGCCGAATAACCCGACCGGCGCCATATATACGCGCGACACGCTGACGCGACTGGCCAATGTTTTGTGCGAGGTCAACGCCAAGCGCGATCCCGAGAACCCGATCATGCTTATCTCGGATGAGCCGTATCGCGAGATTGTCTATGGCGCCGAGGTGCCTTGGGTGCCTTCGATCTATGAGCGCACCATCGTGTGCTACTCGTATTCCAAGTCGCTTTCGCTGCCGGGCGAGCGCGTGGGGTGGATCCTGGTTCCCAATACGAATCCTCAGGCAGCGCGTCTGATGCCGGCTGTTGCGGGTGCCGCCCGTACGCTGGGCTTCGTGTGCGCGCCGGCGCTCTTCCAGCGCGTAATTATCGACTGCATCGATGAGCCGAGTGACATTGAGGCCTATGCACGCAACCGCACGGCGCTTACCGGTGCATTGGCGGAGTACGGCTACACGTATGTTGAGCCGGATGGCGCGTTCTACCTATGGGTGAAAGCGCTGGAGCCCGATGCGAACGCCTTCTGCGATCGCGCGAAGAAGTACGAACTGCTCGCAGTGCCCTCGGACAGCTTTGGCATGCCGGGCTGGTTCCGCTTGGGCTACTGCGTGAGCTACGAGACTATCGTCAACTCACTGCCCGCCTGGAAGCAGCTGGCCGACGAGTATCGTCAAAAGTAAAGCGCTCTGCTTACAATGTTTTACGTGAAACGGGGTTTGGTTTTAAGCCGGACCCCGTTGTCATGGACGTTGTGTCGTTGGGATGGAGCGGTTTTACGACCATCGAATGCTATGCGTACAATGAATATACGCGACGGCCATACCGGATAAGGAGACCCGATGCCCTACCTGCTTTCTTGTGATATCCATACTCATACGATGTTCTCTGCGCATGCGTATTCAACCATCGAGGAGAACGTATATTGGGCGGCAGAGCGCGGCCTTCAGGTGCTCGGTTCCGCCGATCATTTAAGCTCGATGGTTACGCCTTGCCCCAATGACCTGCGCAGTTTTCAGTTCTTTATTAACCAGGATATCTGGCCGCGCATTTGGAGCGGCGTGCTAGTGCTTCGTGGTGCCGAGGCCGATATCGTTTCGCTGGACGGAAGCCTGTTTGGCGAGGACACTCCTGTCACGCTCGATATCGCCGGCGATTCGTACAGCCGTCAGCATTCACTGTTCGATTTGGTTACGCGTAATTTGGATTATTTGGTTGCAAGCGTGCATAATCCGCAGATTGCTGAAGGCGCGACGCTGGCCCAGACGACCGAGATGTATATCAATGCCCTGGAGCACCCCAAGGTGTTCATGCTGGGTCACACGGGGCGTTCGGGCGTGCCGTTCGATATCGACGAGGTGCTGTTGGCAGCTAAGGCCAAGCACAAGATTATCGAGATCAACAACCATAGTCTTGAACACGGTGTCGACACTGAGCATTGGGCCGTATGCCGCAAGAT
>CATYJA010000119.1:0-4858 GCA_958407545.1 uncultured Collinsella sp.
TCATGATGCTCGTGAGCGCACTTGCCACCCGCGACCAGATCATGGATGCCTACGCTGCTGCTATCGAAGAACGTTACCGCTTCTTCAGCTTCGGCGACGCGATGCTCATTCAGTAGGTTACGGCGTTTTACAAACGCCGTAACCGGCCGACGCTGCGCGGGCCGCATTTGGACAATCTGACGTTCAACTTCAAGGGCGCGACCAGAAGGTCAGCGCCCTTTCGTTTCACGTCACCTTGTCTCAAATGCGACCCGCTCGCTGACTCTGCCATAACATCGGCGTTTGCGTTGCTGGCGAAAAGTAGTCGTTGGGGACGTTCTTAAACGACTACTTGCTCGCGAACAGCCAGATCAGGATGATCACCAGGATTGCGGCGACGATGCAGACGATGGCGCCGGTGAATTTGATGCGTGAGTCGCGGGTACGCTCGCGCACCGCGTCCTCGGTGGCTTCGAGCTGGGTAACCTCTCGCTCGGTCTCGGCGTGTTCGGCTTTGTCTCGGGCCAAGGATCCTGCAAGCGACTCAGTGATCTCTGGGTGGTCGTGCACCTCGGTCGCCTGCTCGATGATCGACTGTGCATGTGCGGCATCTGCTTGGGCGTTGGCGATGGTCTGCTCCTGGTCCCGGCGTGCCTTGTCCTCGGCAGTGATCTTCTCGCGCAGTTCGCGCTGACGAGTCGCGGCGGCGGTCTTGGCCGTCTGAAGTTCGTCGCGCGCGGCATCGGCCTCTGCCGTCACGGCTTGGTGCGCGCGTTTGGCTTCGGCAATGGGGGCCTGCGCCTGTTCGACGGCCTGCTCGGCTGCGGCAAGCGAGTGCTCAAGGTCGGCGGTGATGCGCGGGACATCTTCTTCGGCTTTTCGCAGGGCATCTGCCGTGTCGGAGATCTGCATCGAGAGCTCGCTAGTGCGCACCGTATAGTTGGCGGGATTTGCCGAGGGATTGCGTTGCAGCTCGGCATACTCATGACGCAGCGTCTCGAGCTGGGCGCGCGTGGCGTCGACGGTTTGTTGTGCGGCGGCAATGCCGGCGTCTCGCTCGGCCTTTACCTTGTCGCGGATGCGCTTGGAATCCTCAAGACGTCGAATGAGGCGGTTGCCGGTCTCGCGCGAGCTCGCCTCGCGGGCCTCCACGGCATCGAGCGCGGCCTTCAGGCGGAGCTCAGTCGCGTCATCCTCTGTCTTCATTTGTTCGAACTGACCCTTGAGCTCTGTCGCTTTGGCGGCGTGGGCATCACGGTCAATCTCGGCGGCCGCTGCAGTCTTTTGGGCCGTGGCAATCGCCTGGTGCTGGTCGGCGACGATCTGGTCGTAGCGGCCTGCGATATCCTGGCGCGTCTCGAGTTCCTCGGCCTGATCGGCAATGCGCTGCTCAAGTTCGGCCAGGTGGGCGCGGGCATCGGCAAGTGCCTTTTTCGCGGCATTCATCTCGCGCATGGCCGAGGCACCCTGGGCGATAAAGGCGCCCACGGCGTTCGCAGTGTTCGAGACAGCGGTCCCCAGATCGCGGCTCGCGGCGGGGGAGTGCGGGGCGGTCGGGCGAGCGGTGTCGGCGGCGTCCGCATCGGCAGCCTGCGGCGCGGCGATATTGCCGGTACCGCCCTCGACCACAGAAAAGCCTGCTGCGTGTGGATCGACCGCATCGGCGCCAATCGTGGGGTGCTCGAGCTGCAGAAACGAGGGCATGGTGCTGCCCTGGTCGGCAACCGGAGTCTCGCCGGGCACAAAGGTCGAGGCCGCCTCGGCGGCCTCCTCTTCCTCGGTATCAATATCGGCATCGGCGACGGCGTCTTTCATCGCTTTGACAGCATCCATCATGGAGTCCATGACGGCATCGAGCTCTTCTTCCGAAGACACCTCGATGGGGCCCGCTGCTTGCGGGGCGTCGTCCTGTACAGGGGCGTCGTCCTGAGCGGGCGCATCGTCGTTTTGCTCATCGGCGTTTTCTGTTTCGGGGGTTTCCGCCGTAGCGCTTTCGTCCAAGATGGGGTCGTCGATGTCGATACCATCGCAGGTCACAGCGTCAGTATCTGCGGTGACGTCTGCGGAATCATTAATATGCTGTTGAGTCTGGGGGTCCAGCTCGTCTGTCATAGGCATGTGCTCCTCATCGTTGTTTGTCACCTTATGATAAAGTCTCGCGCCGACATCCCGCGCGCCGCAGCAAAGTTTCAAAACGTGTTCGATGGCTCGATCTGATAACAATAACTCGGTCGCTATATCCAGTTTGTACTTGACAATCCCTTCGCCGAACGACGTGGTGCCGTTCGCCTACCGTGGTCTTTTATTTTCGCTTGAACACGTTAAAGTTGCATCTCAGCTTTTGGCGCGTTTATTTGGATGCGCGCAGTCGGCGGGTTCGCCCGTCGCGATTTGAAAGGACTTTGTATGGGACTTTTCACTGGTAAGACCGTGATCGTCACCGGCGGCGGCAAGGCCACGCTTAAGGACGGCTCCGCTGGCTCCATCGGCTACGGCATCGATATCGCTTTTGCCAAGGAGGGCGCAAACCTCGTCATCACCGGCCGCAACGTCGCCAAGCTCGAGGCTGCCAAGGAATCCCTCGAGGCCGAGTACGGCGTCAAGGTTCTGCCTGTTCAGGCCGATGTCTCGGCTGGTCAGGACAACGAGGCCGTCGTCCAGAACGTCATCGACAAGGCCATTGAGGAGTTCGGCCGCATCGACGCCGTCGTCAACAATGCTCAGGCCAGCGCCTCGGGCGTGACCATCGCCGACCACACCATGGATCAGTTTAACCTGGCCATTTACTCCGGTCTGTATGCTACCTATCTGTACATGCAGAAGGCCTATCCGCACCTGAAGGAGACCAAGGGCTCCGTGGTCAACTTCGCTTCGGGCGCCGGCCTGTTTGGCAACTATGGCCAGTGCAGCTATGCTGCCGCCAAGGAGGGCATCCGCGGCCTGACCCGCGTTGCCGCCAACGAGTGGGGCAAGGACGGCATCAACGTCAATATCGTTTGCCCGCTTGCTTGGACCGCTGCGCTCGAGAACTTCCAGGATGCCTATCCCGAGGCGTTCAAGGCCAACGTCCACATGCCGCCGGCTGGTCACTACGGCGACGTCGAGAAGGAAATCGGCCGCGTGGTCGTTCAGCTCTGCGGCCCCGACTTTAAGTACATGAACGGCGAGACCGTCACCCTCGAGGGTGGCATGGGCCAGCGGCCTTAGGGGTTACGCGGTTTTACCAAACCGCATAACGGCTCGACGCTACGCGGTCACCAGAGCGACAACTTGTCATTCAAAGAGGACGGCATGACCAGAAGGTCTATGCCGTCCTCTTTTCATGCCAATTTGTTCGCTCTGGCGACCGCTCGCTGGCGATGCCAAAACATCGGCGTTGCCTTGGCTGTTGGAAATGATCCCAGATGTAGTCGTTAGGGACGTTCTTAAATGACTAGTCGAAAGGGACGCTCTTGCCGGTACTTGGGGACAGTTCCTAAGTGCCGGCAGATTGGGACATTCCTTTGCAAGATGGCGCTGAAGACTGTCCCCAACGACCGGCTTGGGAACCTGATCCTAATGCACTAGTTTCTGTCGAGTCGGTGCTTCTTGCGGGTTGCCCGTATAATGGTTTGCGTATGAACCGCAACCAAGGAGTTCCAGTTTATGGACCAGAACCTTTTTAAATTCGACCTGATCGCCGAGGATCCGACGACGCATGCGCGTGCCGGCGTGCTGCACACCCCGCACGGCGACATCGAGACGCCGATCTTCATGCCCGTGGGCACCAAGGCAAACGTCAAGGGCATTCCTACCGAGACCGTTAAACAGCTCGGCGCCCAGATCGTACTTGCCAATACTTATCACCTGTCCATGCGTCCCGGCGAGGACACCATCGCCGAGCTGGGCGGGCTGCACAAGTTTATGAACTGGCACGGCCCCATCCTCACCGACTCGGGTGGTTTCCAGGTCTTCAGCCACAACGACGCCGTCAAGCTCACCGACGAGGGCGTGCGCTTTATCGTCAATGACTACGACGGTCGCCACGTGTTCTGGACGCCCGAGGACAACATGGAAATCGCCATGAAGCTCGGCTCCGACATCTGCATGCAGCTCGATCAGTGCCCGGGCTATCCCGCCACGCGCGCCTACGTTGAGCGCGCCGTGGAGCTGTCGAGCATGTGGGCCGAGCGCTGCTATAAGGCGCATACCCGCGATGACCAGGCACTCTTTGGCATTGTTCAGGGCGGCATGCACCTAGATCTGCGCTTGCGCTCGCTGCGCCATCTGGAGGAGTGCGGCGACTTCCCCGGTTACGGCATTGGCGGCTACTCGGTGGGCGAGGACCACGAGACTATGTTCGAGACTCTGGCACCGCTCGTAAGCGAGTACATGCCCAAGCACAAGCCGCGTTACCTGATGGGCGTCGGCAACCCCACCACCCTCGTGCGCGGTGTGGGCGTGGGTATCGACATGTTCGACTGCGTGCTGCCGACGCGCACGGGCCGCATGGGTACGGCGTTCTCCAGCGAGGGTCGCCTCAACTTCCGCAACGCTCGCTTTGCGCACGACGATGGTCCCATCGATCCCACCTGCACCTGCCCGGTGTGCACGGGCGGCTACAGCCGCGCGCTCATTCGCCACATGGTCACGCAGAAGGAGATGCTCGGCGGTATTCTGCTGTCGATGCACAACATCTACTACTTGCTCAACCTTATGCAGCGTGCTCGCCAGGCCATTATCGAGGGCCGTTACGGCGCGTTCGTGAGCGATTGGATGAATAGCCCTGCCGCGGTGGATTACTAAGAGCTACGACCGCTGACCGATAGCTTGCAAGCACTTGATGCATCGTGGGTACCATACCGAATAGTTGATGTTCGGGCGGGTGTTTGGCGCATGG
>CATYJA010000120.1:0-4822 GCA_958407545.1 uncultured Collinsella sp.
AGATAGTCGGGCATAAGGCCTAGGAACTCGGGGTCGGGGCCGGCCACGCGCGGATGCATGCGGCTTTCGGCCTGCATGCGCGCACCGAGGGCCGCAGCCGCGCCTTTAAACTGCTTGTAGGCAATCAGGCGCTGGATCAGGACCTCACGCAGCGCGTCGCCGTCAAGCGTGCTGAGCTCCTCAAGGTCTTCGTCGAACTCGTCATCGTCGTCATCGACTTTGCGCGGGGCCTCCTGCGGCACCAGAGAGGCGGCCTTGATATCCAAAAGGGTTGCCGCGACCAGCAAAAAGTCGCTCGCCACGTCCAGGTCCAGCGCCTCGATGCGCTCGGCCTCGGCCAGGTATTGCTCGGCCACCTCGCTGATCGAGATGGCGCCGATATCAACTTTTTGGCGGGTTACCAGCTGCAGCAGCAGGTCGAACGGTCCGCTGTAGACCTGCGTCGACACGCGATACGACATCTTCGACCTCCTTTGACGGCGCCTTCGCGGCGCGGTTTGAGTGCATGTTACGACCGTTTTGCACGGTCGACCTGTAAGTTTACCTTAGATGCCGGCGATTGCGAAGTTGAGCAGCTGCTCAGCGAGCGGATACACGGTAACGTCGAAATAGCGGTCGATTACATCGATGCCGGTCCACATGGGCAGCAGGTACAGCACCAGGATGAGGATGGGCATAGCGTATTGCTGCAGACGGTAATAGTTGTTGAGCGCCTTGCCCTTGAGGAAGGGCACGATGATCGATGAGCCATCGAGCGGCGGGATCGGGATGAGGTTGAAGAACGCGAGCGACAGGTTGACCACGATAAAGGTGGCTCCGAAGTTCATGATCTGTGACGCCAGGGCAAAGGACATGCTGGTGTAGAGGCTGCCATAGGCTAGGCGCATGAGGACCGCGGCAAGACAGGCGAGCGCGATGTTCGATGCGGGGCCGGCAACGCTCACCAGGACCTCGTCGCGCTTGGGGTGCTTGAGGTTGTTGAGGTAGACAGGCACCGGCTTGGCAAAGGCGAACACCGGGCCTCCGGCGGCGAGCATCAGCAGCGGCAGGAGAATGGTACCGAATGGGTCGATATGGTTGAGCGGGTTGAGCGAGACGCGACCGCGCGAACGGGCCGTCTTATCGCCGAGTGCCCAGGCCGCGGCGGCGTGCGCGCTCTCGTGGATGACGATGCCCACAATGACGGCGACGGCGCTGGCGAGCAGGTTCATGATGTAGCTGCTGGACATGGCGCTCCCCTAGCGGACGCGGCGCGAAGCGCGCGTGAGCAGGTAGTCAATTACAAACAGAATGACGGCGACGATAGCATAATCCAGGCGGAACACACCGCCAAAGGGCGACGTGATGACGCCGTAGCCGGCGATGGCGTTCGGCAGCGCGCGCGAAAGCTCAACGACAAAGCCCACGATCTGCAGCTTGGCGGTGAGGCCGCTAAAGCACAACAGCACGGTCATCGCACTCATAAAAATGCCGCAGATGCGACAGGCGATGGCGATGATGCTCATCGCCACGGCAGCGGCCTTACGAGAGTTCACGTGCGGTCTCCTCTTCGATCTGGGTGGAAAGCTCCAGCCATTCGTCCTCGAGCTTGGGCAGCTCTTGCTTAAGGCCGTTATATTCCCCCAGCGCGGCGTTGAACTTGTCCTGATCGGCATAAAGCTCTTCGCTTGCCATCAATTCCATAAGCTCGTCATAGCGGGCTCGCTTTTTATCGAGCTCCGTCTCGATCTTCTTGAGCTGGTTGCGCACGCCCTTGAGCTTTTTGTTGAGCGCGGCACGGGCCTGAGCCTCGGCACGCTTTTGCTCCTTGGTCTTTTTGCCCTCGGCGGGCTTGGGTGCTACGACGGGGGTGTTGACCTGGGCGGCGCAGGCGGGCTTGCCCGCCGCCGGCGCACTCTCCCCTGCCGCCTCGGCGGCGGCGCGGGCCGCGAGGTCCTCGCGCTTGTAGAGGTAGTAGTCGTAGTCGCCGTCGTAGACCGTGACGTTACCATCGCGGATGTCGATTACGCGATTGGCCACGGCACGTACCAGGTGCTCGTCGTGGCTGATCAGCACGATGGTGCCGGGGAAGCTTTGCAGGGCATTCTCGAGCATGTCCACCGAGTCGATGTCTAGGTGGTTGGTGGGCTCGTCCAGGCACAGGAGTGCCTCGGGGGCCACGAGCATCTTTGCCAGGGCCAGACGCGCCTTTTCGCCACCGGAGAGGACGCGAACCTGCTTCTCGATGGAATCGTTGTCGCTAAACAGGAAGGCGCCCAGCAGGCTGCGCTGCTGCGGCACGGTCCACTTGGGCATAACGGTGTCGATCTCTTGCAGGACGGTATTGGACTCGGTCATGCCCTCGAGCGCGTGCTGGGCGTAATAGGCCACGCCCACGTTGGTTCCCAGGTCCCGGGTTCCGGTGGTGGGCGGCTCCAGTCCGGCGATAATCTTCATGAGCGTGGACTTGCCGGCGCCGTTGGGGCCGACGAGTGCCACGTGCTCGCCGCGGTAGAGCTTGAGGTCGATGTCGCTGTAGATGTGCTTTTCGCCGTAGGACTTGGAGACGCCCTCGAGCCCCACGACCATGTCGCCGGAGCGCGGCGGGTCAGGGAACTTAAAGTCGATGTGCTTGTGGCCCTCGGGCAGGATGACGAGCTCCTTTTTGATCTGCTCGATCTTGCGGATGCGCTCCTGCGCCTGGGCGGCCTTGGTGGGCTTATAGCGGAACTTGTCGACGAAGACCTGCATGTGGGCGATGTCGCGCTCCTGGGCGGCGCGCTTGGCGCGCATCTGCTCCAGGTTGTCCTCGCGTTGTTTGAGGTAGCTGCTGTAGTTGCCGGTGTAGGTGGTCACGCGACGGTTTTCGAGCGCGGCGACGTGGTCGACGCAGGCGTCCATGAAGGCGCGGTCGTGGCTGACGATGAGCACGGCGCCGTCGTAGTTGGCGATAAAGCCGCGCAACCACTGGACGCTTTCGAGATCCAGGTGGTTGGTGGGCTCGTCCAGAAGCAGCAGGTCGGGGTGGCGCAGGAAGAGCTTGGCGAGCGCGATGCGCATCTGCCAGCCGCCCGAGAACTCGGAGCACGGGCGCTCAAAGTCGGTGACCTTAAATCCCAGGCCGGACAGGATCTTGCGGGCGTTGCTCTCGAGCTCGTAGCCGCCCAGGTGTTCAAAGCGGTCCTGGACCATGCCGTACTCGTTGAGGAGTGCGTCGACGTCTTTGCCCTGTTCGGAGAGCTCGGTGATCTGAGCCTGCAGCTCGTTGGCGCGCTCTCCCATGCGGCGGATTTCCTTGGCGGCGGCCATGACCTCGGCGAGAATGGTGGTGTCCTTTTGCTCCAGGTTGGTTTCCTGCTCTAGGTAGCCCACCTGGCAGTCCTTGGCGTACTGGACCTGGCCGGCGTCTGGGCTGTCGATGCCCATGATGATTTTGAGCATGGTTGTTTTGCCGGCGCCGTTAGGGCCCACGAGCGCGAAGCGCTCGCCGGGGTTGATCTGGAAGGACGCGCCGCTAAAGAGGACGCGCGCGCCGAAGCTTTTTTCGATCTTGTCGACCAGGAGGATCATGCTGCCGCCTTTGACCTTGTGTTCCTATATGAAAAAAGGCCCCAACTTGCGTTGGAGCCTCATTCAATGCTCGGGTGGAGACGAGGGGGATCGAACCCCTGACCTCTTGACTGCCAGTCAAGCGCTCTCCCAGCTGAGCTACGCCCCCGTGCGAAGAAGTACTATACGGGAACTCGGACGGCGATGCAAGGACAATTTTGGAAAAACTTTCCGGGGGGGCGGGCGCCGGAGTCCCGCGGGGCCGGGCCAGCCTGCGGAGCGCCTGGCCCCCGCACGGCCCCTACGCCGGCCGACTTGGCGCGCGGAACGCGACCCTCTCCGCGCAACCGGATTTCCTGTGCGTCGCCAGTCCCATTATCGGGTCCGATTGCGAGCCGTCCCTCATCTGCGCCTCAGAACTATGCCGGTTTACTACGATGTATCTTGAATGTTCGACCACGCACGCCTTTTCGTGTAACCGTCGGACTCTCTACCTGCGGTTTTGCAAACTGAGAACACGCGGTGGTTGAAGGTCGCCAATCCGTCGTAGTAAACCAGCATGGTTTTGAAATGGCATCAGGTTGATTTCACGCTGAAATGTCTTGAAGCCCTGATTTTAAGGCCTTAACTTTTTATAAAACACTTCTTATCTGCGACGGGCCTAGATTAGCTGTTGTTTAGCATCGAACTTGATCTTGCGTTGTGCGACTTGCTCGTGCATGGTAGTATTTCACGACGTGAAGCGAAGAAATTAGGCCTGAGTTGCCTTTGCTAGAATTGCATTCACCGTTCATAAGGGCTCTTGGCGCAACGGTTAGCGCAGGGGACTCATAATCCCTGGGTTCTGGGTTCGAATCCCGGAGGGCCCACCAGAGTATTTCGAGGCCGGGCATTACGCCCGGCCTCTTTGTTATTGGCGCTGCAGACTAGGTTTGCTATCCAGAAACGTAAAGTTATTAACATTCATATTCGTAATTAACAATGGGTATGTCGCCAAGATGCTGCCCAGTCAACACATGGTGTAAATCGATAGATATGAAAAAAGGCCCCAACTTGCGTTGGAGCCTCATTCAATGCTCGGGTGGAGACGAGGGGGATCGAACCCCTGACCTCTTGACTGCCAGTCAAGCGCTCTCCCAGCTGAGCTACGCCCCCGTGCGAGAAAGTACTATACGGGAACTCCCCCGCCGATGCAAGGACAATTTTGGAAAAGATTTTACGGTGCGTGGAAAGGCGCGGGGCCCTTGATTCTCATTTTCATTGCAACAGCCTCAGGACTCAGCGCAACGCGTTG
>CATYJA010000121.1:0-4656 GCA_958407545.1 uncultured Collinsella sp.
GCCTGCTGTTCAACCAGTTTTGCTATCTTTCGGCCGTGCGCCTGACCAACGCCGGAACCGCGACGGTGCTCCAGTGCCTGCAGCTCGTTATCATCATGGGCTACGCCTGCGTGACCGATCGCCGTATGCCGCGTACTCGCGAAGTCATCGGCATTGGCCTGGCTCTGGGTGGAACCTTTTTAATCGCCACCGGCGGCGACCCCACCAGCCTGAATATCTCGCCGCTTGGCCTGGCAGCAGGTCTTATGTGCGCGGTCAGCGCCGCGTGTATGGCGGTGATTCCCGCCAAGATCCTGCCCGAATACGGCAGCCCCATCGTCACGGGTTCGGCAATGCTCACGGCGGGCGTGGCCTCGTGCGTCTTCGTGCAGCCCTGGGCGCATATGCCGGCGCTCGACGCTGCCGGCATCGAGGCGCTCGCGGTGTTCGTGGTTATCGGCTCGTTTTTTGCTTACATGCTTTATATGCAGGGCGTTAAGGACATCGGCTCGGTGCGCGCGAGCCTCATCGGAACTGTGGAGCCGGTTTCGGCGACCATCACCAGCGCCGTTATGCTGGGGACGGTGTTTTTGCCGACCGACCTTATCGGCTTTGTCATGATTATCGTGATGATGTTCCTCACGGTGTAGCTAGCGCCGCCGCCAAGACAGAAAAGGTGTTGTGCCGCATTTTCGCCAATTGATGTCCGTGTCTGGAGTTTAGCTGTCGATGCTCAAAATGCCATAAACTGGTAACGTTATGGACTTTTTCATTGCGACTCAATTGCGAGGATTTCTTTATGGCTGGTAATCACTTTAAGGGCAGCGATAGCGGCCGTCCTGCAGTTCCGCCGCGTCCGAACGGGGCTGGTAAGGCCGGCACGCCGGGCGGCGCTGGACAGGGCGGTTCCGGTAAGCGCGTGTCCCCGGGCGAGACGGCGATGTTTACCGCTCTGTACGAGCAGTCTCAAAAGGCAAAAAAGACCGGCCGTGCAAAAGGGAATGTCTTTGCGGGCGGTGCAACCTCCGCGTCGCAGCCGAGCGGGGCTCCTTCGGTGCCTGCGAACAACGCAGGTGCTGCCAACGCCGCGAATGCTGCCGGCAACGTTAATGCCGGCAAGGCCGCCAACAATACTCCTTCTGCCGGTGGCGCGGGGCTTACGGGTAACCTTGGCACGATTTACACCGGCGCCTCCGAGACTGGCACGTTCGCCCGCCTGGATGATAGCGGTGCCGAGTTTGCGGGCTCGGGTTCCAAGGAAGATTATTACGATTTTGGCTTGAACTACGGTAGCGACGCTTCGTCGAGTTCGACCTCTGACGGTCTGGTCCGTCATCGCCATCGCAAGGGCGAGCGCAAAAAGCGTCACACCGGCGCCATTATTGCCGCTGTAGTCGTGGTGCTTCTCGTTGCGCTTGGCGCAAGCGGCTTTATGCTGCTTAACTCGGCAAAAACCGTAAAGAGCGAAGCGAAGGAGGCTGTCGAGATCGTCGGTGGCCTTAAGGACAAGGTCACGTCGGGCGATTTTTCGACGCTGCCTGACGACGCGAAAAAGATCGATGAGCTCTGCGACAGCATGAAGGCGGAGACCTCGAGCCCGCTGTGGGCGGCGGCTTCGTTTATCCCGGTGTATGGCAGCGATATCAATGCGGCCCGCACCATGATTGACGCCCTGTCCGATGTCTCGAGCAATGCGCTGGTTCCCATGGCCGACAACCTCTCGCAGGCTACGCCCGGCAAGCTGTTCCAGGACGGCATGATTAACGTGTCCGCGCTGCAGGCGGTCGCCGATTCGCTTTCCAGCAGCTCGAAGGTGTTCAAGAGCGCCAACGAGAAGGTCCAGGGCATTGGCGATACTCATATTTCCCAGGTGACCGAGCTGGTCGATAAGGCCAAGGACGGCTTTGCCACCCTCAACGGCGCGGTTGACGCGGCGGAGAAGGTCGCCCCCGTCCTTCCCCAGATGCTCGGCGCCAACGGCCAGACGCGCAACTACCTTGTGTACGCCATGAACAACGTCGAGATTCGTGCCTGCGGCGGCTTTGGCGGTTCGCAGGGCCTGATTTCGGTCACCGACGGCCAGATGTCGATTGGCGAGTTTGTTCCCCGCATTGGACTCAGCGAGGATGAGGCAGTCGAGAGCGTCGACGAAGAGGATGAGGCGCTGTTCGGCAACCACAGCAACCTGTACAACTCGGGCAATACCTATTCGCCTGATTGGCCCCGCAACTCGCAGCGTGTCGCCGCGCTGTGGAAGTCCCAGTATGGGCAGGACGTTGATGGCGTCGTCGGCATCGATCCGGTGTTCTTGCAGTACCTGCTGGGCCTTGTCGGTAATGTCTCGCTGCCTGATGGTACGGTCGTCGACGGTACCAACGCGGCGAAGGTTCTCATGCACGATGTGTATTGGAACTATCCGGTCGAGGAATCGGACGGCATCTTTGCGGCTGTTGCCAGCGCCGCCTTCGACAAGATTCTCGGTGGCATCGGTGACGTCGACGTTACAAAGCTTGTCGGTGCATTCGAGCGCGGTGCCGAAGAGGGCCGTCTGATTGCTTGGATGAGAAACGATGATGAGCAGAATGCCATCAAAGAGACGGGTATTGACGCTTCGCTGCCCGATCCGGATGATCCGAGTGCCGATCCCGTTGCCGGCGTTTACTTTAACAACCTGAGCTTCTCCAAGCTCGACTGGTATCTGAACGCCGACACGCAGATCGGCCAGGGCATCAAGAACGGCGACGGCACGTGCTCGTATCGCATCACCGTTACTCTGACGAACATCATGACGCAGGAGGAGGCAGGCAAGCTGCCCGACTACGTTGCGGCGAGCGCACCCGATGCCGCGCGTGACGACGAGCGTCTGAATGTCTCGTTGTTTGCCCCGACGGGCGGCAACATTACTGATCTGACCGTCGAGGGCACCCAGTTTGGTCTTGGCGCCGCTACGTGGCATGGAATCCCCTTCTATTCGGGCACCGTTGACCTGCATGCTGGCGAGACGACGACGATCACGTATACGCTGACCACGTCGGCCGAGGCGGGGGACAAGCCGCTTACGCTGCGTCAGACTCCTACATGCCAGGCGGCTCGCGACAGCGCGTCGGCGTAGGGTTTTTCTGGTAGTGCAGATAATCGAGTACCATTTTGGGGCGGACAGGCAATCTGTTCGCCCCTATTTTGTAAGGAGAGCGCATGAAGTACTTTGGCACCGACGGCTTTCGTGGTGAGGCCAACGTTGGGCTGACGGTAGAGCACGCTTATAAGATTGGCCGTTTTGTGGGCTGGTATTACGGCGCCAACCGCAGTGCTAAGGCGCGCGTTATCGTGGGCAAGGACACGCGTCGCTCGAGTTATATGTTCGAGGCGGCGCTGGTGAGCGGCCTGGTCGCGAGCGGTGCGGACGCCTATATGCTGCATGTGATCCCGACGCCGGGCGTGGCGCATCAGACCGTGGAGGGCTGCTTCGATTGCGGCATCATGATCAGCGCAAGCCACAACCCGTTTTGCGATAACGGCATTAAGCTCGTCAACAGCGACGGTTTTAAGATGGACGAGGACGTACTGGAGCTCATCGAGGACTACATCGATGGCAAGAGCGAGGTACCGCTGGCAACGGGCAACCATATCGGCGCCACGGTGGACTACATGCAGGGCCGCAACCGCTATATTGCCTCGCTCATCGCCAGCGCGAACTTTTCGCTGCAGGGCGTCAAGATCGGTATCGACTGCGCCAACGGCTCGGCATCCTCGGTGGCCAAGCCGGTGTTCGACGCACTGGGTGCCGACGTGCGCGTGATCAACGCCGCGCCCGACGGCTTTAACATCAACGTTGACTGCGGCTCTACGCATATTGAGCGCCTGCAGCGCCATGTGGTGGAGCAGGGCCTGGACGTGGGCTTTGCCTATGACGGCGATGCCGATCGCTGCCTGGCCGTGGACGAGCGCGGTCGCGTGGTAGACGGCGATCAGATCCTGTACGTGTGCGGCGTGTATCTGAACAAGCACGGGCGACTCTCGGGCGGTACCGTGGTGCCGACGATTGCCAGCAACTTTGGCCTGGTCAAGTCGCTGGAGCTTGCCGGTCTGAGCGCCGTGACCAGCGGTGTGGGCGACCGTCACGTGTATGCCAAGATGCGCGAGGGCGGCTACAGCCTGGGTGGCGAGCAGACGGGCCATACGATCTTTGGCGATATCGAGCGCACGGGCGACGGCATTATGACCTCGCTGCGCGTGATGGAAGTGATTCGTGCCGAGCGTGAGACGCTCTCGCAGCTCACGGCTCCGTGCAAGCTGCTGCCGCAGGCGCAGGTGGCCGTGCACGTGGCGGACAAGGACGCCGCGCTCGAGAACATGGGCGTGCAGAACGCCATCGCCGAGGCCGAGGCTGCGCTGGCAGGCGAGGGCCGCGTGCTCGTGCGCAAGAGCGGAACCGAGTCGGTTATCCGCGTGCTGGCCGAGGCGCCCGACCAAGCATCCGCCGATGCCGCCATGAAGCGCATCGCCAACGCGCTCGAGGCTCTGTAAGGTAGTCATTGGGGACGTTCTTAAACAACTAGGTGGAAAGGGGGCGCTGCGGATTGGTTCCGCGGCGTCCCCTTTGCGTTGGCGTGTCGGTTATGCCTTACAGCTCGTAGAGCGTGGTGAACTTGTCCTGCAGGTAGCTGCAGTAGTAGC
>CATYJA010000122.1:0-4582 GCA_958407545.1 uncultured Collinsella sp.
CGATATGCTTAAACGTGGTGGACAGCGCATAGATGATATTGACGTAGGTGAACGAAATGGCGATGCCGCCCAGCACGAACAGCAGCGGGCTGACGCACTGCACGCCAATCACCAGATCGCCTACCGTAACGATGATGGCCTGCAACGCGCCCAGGATCACCATGAGCAACCAGCGGCCAAAGTAGCCTTGGCGCGCCGTAAAGCTGCCAACACCTTCACGGTCGACCTCGAGCTTGTAAATGGCGATGAGCACATAGCCGCCCACCCAAAGCGCCAGATTGGTGTAGAAGGGAGCGATGCCCGAGCCAAAGCTCTTGACCGGATAGATTGACTTGGACGTCAACTCAACCGGAGACGCCATGAAATCTGCCACGTCATTGACATCGACGCCCATCAGATCGGCCAGCTCGCCCATGGACTCGGAGGTCTGCAGCGCCGCGATGTCATTGGCGGCGGTTGCAAGCTTGTCCTGGACCTTGGCAAGCGAGGAATCGGTCTGGGACAGCGTGGTCTTGGCCTGACCAAGCGTAGCGCTAAGCTGCGCCAACGTGCCGCGCGCATTTGCAAGTGTAGGTGTCATACCCGAGACGATACCGGTCAGGTCGCCCGAAACGGCAGCAAAAGAGTCGAGCGCGCTCGAGGCCTTCGGCAGCGCGTTTTGGCCCAAGTCCGTCTGGGCTTGGCCAAGGTTGGTCGCACCGGTATGAATTGCGTTATTGATAGCGTCACTGGCACCCGAAACAGCCGCTGCGTCATTCGCCATGGCGCTCGACTGCGCGGACAGACCGTCCTTGATGCTCTGAAGCTTTTCATTCTGCTCTCGAAGCAAATCGATGGTCGATACAATGCGCGCGTCAATTTCCTCGGAACCTGTCGACGTGTCATTGGCGAGAATCTCCAAGTGCCCGATAACGGCCTTATTGTGGTCGATCGTCGCTTGAAGAGACTCGAGCGAGTTGTCGATACGGGTGGTCGTAGATGTGACCGCGCCCGTCAGCTTGCCGATGGCAGCGTTCGCAGAGGCCGACGTCTTGGTGAGCGCAAGGCTGCCTTCCGAGAGCGCCTTGGAGAGCGAGGTGATGGAGTTGCCCGCCGTGGTGCGAGCTTCGCTCAGCAGGTCGTTGCCCTGGGAGATCGCCTGCGTCAGCGACGGTGCCTGGCCTTGCAAGCCGGCAAGTGCCGCATCAGCCGAGGCGATAGCGCCACTCGTCTTATCGATGGCGGCATTCATATCGCCAATCGAATCGCGCACCTCGCCCAAGGTGTCGGACGCCTCGGACACCGAACTTGCCAGCGAGTCCTGAGTCTGGGTTGCCTTGTCCTTTAAATCGACACCGGCATCCTTGGCGATACCGGCAACAGTCTTGCCTACCGTAGAGACAAATTCCGAGTTGATCTGCTCCTCGATGGTGTTTGCACCGGTATCGGTAACCTTGGGCGCAATGGCGCTCTTCTTCTCATTGACGTAGTACGTGAGCTTGGGCTGATGGTAGTTGCCGTCGAGCATCGAAACCAGGTTATCCGAGAAGTTCTTGGGAATCACGATAGCGGCATAGTACTCGCCGCTCTCGACGCCCTCCTTGGCATCGGCCGTCGAGTCGACGAACGTCCAGCCCAACTGATGATTCTCCTTGAGCTGGTCGACCACTTTGTCGCCAGCGTTGAGCTCACCCACCAAGTCGTTTTGGGTGCCTCGATCGTTGTTGGCGATAGCAATCTTGATGCCTTGGGTGTTTCCATACGGATCCCAGTTTGCCACGATGTTATACCAGGCATACAGCGAGGGAATAACGCACACGCCTAGGGTAACCACCAGGGCGACGGGGTTCACAAGCAGTCGCTTAATGTCGCGCTTAAATATCGCAAAGGACACCTTTGCATTGGATAGTTTGCTGCCGAGACTCACGCTTGGACCATCCATCCTGTCGTTAAATCGAATCGTACTATCGACAACCATTGTAGTAGGCGCTTTAACGTCTCAAAGCACAATGGTGTTGAGTTTTGCGGGTAGCAATATACTACGAAGATGAGTTAACGTACAGTTGTACAGTATCTTAAATTTCAGCAGGTCACAAAACCACAACCCGCACAAATAAATGATCCCTTGGGGACGGAGGGATCATTCAAAAGGAAACGAGAGTGGAAAATCTCTCACTTCAAGCCCGCATTCGAGCCAAAAGTGGGAGATTATCCACTCTCGTTCTAATCTAGTTACGGTGCCGTATCCCCGAACTACATCAAGTTGCAAACAGCCGCCGCGAAGGCTACGGGATCCTCGGGGAGGATGCCCTCGACCAGCAGGGCCTGATCGTAGAGCAGACCAGAGTACTGCTTGATCTTGTCGGCGTCGCCTGCCTTCTGGGCAGCGACAAGCTTGTCAAAGACCGGGTGCTTGGCGTTGAGCTCGAGCACGCGCTGGCTCTTGGGCATGCCGTCGGGCGCGCCCTCGGGTCCCTTCTGGAGCACCTTCTCCATCTCAAGCGAAAGCGGACCCTCGGTGGTGATGCAAGCGGGGGCATCGGTCAGGCGCGCGGAGACGGCAACTTTCTCGACCTTGTCACCGAGCGCCTCCTTCATAGCGCTGAAGAGGTCCTCGTTTTCCTTGGTGGCGTCCTCGGCCTCCTTCTTCTCGTCCTCGGTCGCCAGGTCAAGATCACCGGTCGCGACGTTCTTGAGCTCCAGATGATGATCCTCGACCTCGGGCTCGGCACCGTCGGCCACAGCCTTCTCGGCAGCCTCGCGGGCAGCATCGTCCTCGTAGATCTTGGGCATATCGGCGGCAACGTACTCACGCATAGCCTGGAACGTGAACTCATCCACATCCTGCGTCAGCAGCAGCACGTCATAGCCGCGGTCGAGCACGCCCTTTACCACGGGCATCTTGGCCAAGCGCTCACGCGAGTCGCCGGCGGCGTAGTAGATGGCCTTCTGATCCTCAGGCATGCCCTTGGCATACTCGGCCAGGGTAATCATCTTCTGTTCCTTGGCAGACCAGAACAGCAACAGGTCGGCGAGCTCATCGGCCTTCATGCCATAGCTCGAGTAGATGCCGTACTTAAGGCCGCGGCCAAAGTTCTCAAAGAACTTCTCGTAGGCCTCGCGGTCGTTGTCACGCATATCCTCAAGGTCGGCGGTAATCTTCTTTTCCACACGCTTGGCGATGGCCTTGAGCTGACGGTTCTGCTGCAGCGTCTCGCGCGAGATGTTGAGCGACACGTCGGCGGAATCCACGACGCCGCGGACAAAGTTGTAGTAGTCGGGCAGCAGGTCGTCGCACTTCTCCATGATCAGGACGTTGGAGCTGTAGAGCGCCAGACCCTTCTCGTAGTCCTTGCTGTACAGATCGAACGGCGCGCGTCCCGGCACAAACAGCAGGGCGTCATACTCGAGCGTGCCCTCGGCGTGGAAGCTGATGGTGCGCGCAGGATCGTCAAAGTCGTGGAACGTGGACTTGTAGAACTCGTCGTAGTCCTTCTGCTCGACATCGGAGCTGCGCTTCTTCCAGATCGGTGTCATGGAATTGACGGTCTCGAGCTCCTGGTAGTCCTCGTACTCGGGCTTGTAATCGTCGCCGGCGTCCTCGGGCTTGGGTTTCTGGCGGCTCTTGGACACCATCATCTGGATCGGGTAGCGCACATAGTTACTGTACTGCTGAATCAGGCTCTTGAGACCCCACTCGGTCAGGAAGCGATCGTAGGTCTCGGCCTCGCCGTCGGCATCGAGCTTCTCGTTCTCGCGCAGCGTCAGGATGACATCGGTACCGTGCTCGGCGCGCTCGCCGTCCTCGATGGTGTAGCCCTCAAGACCGTCGGATTCCCACACATGGGCGACATCCTCGCCATAGGCGCGGCTGACGACCTTCACATGGCTGGCGACCATAAAAGCCGAGTAGAAGCCCACGCCAAACTGACCGATGATGTCGACATCGGAGCCCTGCTGCTCGGCGTTCTCGGTCTTAAACTCCTCGGAGCCGGAATGGGCGATGGTGCCCAGATTGCGCTCCAGCTCCTCGGCGGTCATGCCAATGCCGTTATCCGAGATGGTAATGGTGCGGGCGTCTTTATCAAAGGAAACGCGAATGGCCAGGTCGCCCTGGTCGATCTTGACGCTCGGGTCCTGCAGGCTCTTAAAGTTGAGCTTGTCGACGGCGTCGCTCGCGTTAGAGATAAGCTCGCGCAGGAAGATTTCCTTATTGGTGTAGATGGAGTTGATCATGAGGTCGAGCAGTTTTTTGCTCTCGGTCTTAAATTGACGCATGTGCAGTCCTTTCGCGCTACCCCTGTCCGCAAAAACGGCCCGGTCGCCCGAGCCGCATCGCAGACCTGCTATGTTCAGACTTAGATTTTATAACCCATTAACGCGCATATATACATACGGAATCGAAAAACTGTATGTCCGAGCGCTCCAATGCGTCAATTGCCAAGGAGTGTCCCCAACTGCCGGCAGAAAAGGAACGTCCCTATCTGCCATCTACGCGCTTGGCCATCCAGACATGGGGTTGGCCCTCGTCTTCGTAATCTACCGGGGCAATTTGCGTGTAGCCCGCCTTTGCATAGAGCGGCAGCACGTATTCCTGCGCATG
>CATYJA010000123.1:0-4544 GCA_958407545.1 uncultured Collinsella sp.
TTTTTGCCGAGGTCGAGCGTGTTGGCGGAACGCCGATTGTCTCGGTTGGCTACCGTACGGTCGAGGCCGTTCGAGCTAATGCCGAGCAGGCGGCCGAGCTGGGCATTGCCCCGCATGATCCGCTACTCAACCTGCGCGCCGGCTTTACCGGTCCCAACGATGAGCCGGTCCTGATGGGTAAGCAGTACTACGTGGGATCGCGCTACGTCATGGTCATGTAGCTCTAGTTGCGCGGTTTTCCAAACCGCGCAACGGCTCGACGCTGCAAGCCCGCCAGGGCGGCAATTTGCAGAATGAGCGTGGATAATCTCCCGTTTTTGGCTCAACGGCGTGCTCAAAGTGGGAGATTATCCACGCTCATCCGGAAAGTGTCCAAAAATCCACGCTCGTTCCCTTCGGATTGCATCGCCCGTGGCCGACAGCGGCGCGGCACCGGTCCGCGTGGCGGCGTATAATCGGCGGCAGATGACTTGAACGTTAGGAAACCATGACCGATAGCATGCAGCAGATGGCGCTCGACACGCTCGGCGCCTATTTTGGCTACACCTCGTTTCGCCCGGGACAGGACCGCATGGTCGATGCGATCCTTGCCGGTCGTGATGCGCTGGGTGTTATGCCCACGGGCGCCGGCAAGTCCATTTGCTACCAGGTGCCCGCGCTCATGCTGCCTGGCATCACCTTTGTGGTGAGTCCGCTGCTGTCGCTTATGGAGGACCAGACCCGTGCGTTGCTCGCGGCGGGTGCGCGACCCAGCTATCTCAACTCCAGCCTTACTCCGGCCCAGCAAAACACCGTGCTCAAGCGAGCGCGCGAGGGCCGCTACCAGCTTATGTACGTGGCGCCCGAGCGCCTGCTCGAGCCGCGTTTTTTAGCCTTTGCGCAGGAGGCCGCAGCGGACGGCGGCATTGGCGTGCCGCTCGTGGCCATTGACGAGGCCCACTGCGTGAGCCAATGGGGCCAGGATTTCCGCCCCGCCTACCTACAGATTCGCGAGTTCATCGATTCCCTGCCGCAGCGCCCCATCGTGGCGGCCTTTACCGCTACGGCGACCGAGCGTGTGCGCGCGGACATTCAGCAGATGCTCGGCCTGCAAAACCCCGCGACGGTGGTGACGGGCTTCGATCGCAAGAACCTCTACTTTGGCTGCGAGGAGATGGGCGACAAGGCCAAGGCCGCGTGGGTGCGCGACTATGTGATTTCGCATTCGAGCGAGAGCGGCATCGTGTATTGCTCGACCCGTAAGACGGTCGATGCGCTGGCAGGCGAGCTTGCCGAGGCGCTGGGCCCCAGCGGCATTCGCGTTGGCCGCTACCATGCCGGCATGGGCAACGACGCCCGCCGGCAAAGCCAGCGCGCCTTTATCGACGACGATATCCAGGTGATGGTTGCCACCAACGCTTTTGGCATGGGCATCGACAAGCCCAACGTGCGCTACGTGATCCACAACAACGTGCCCGAGAGCATCGAGGCCTACTACCAGGAGGCTGGCCGCGCCGGCCGCGACGGCGACCCGGCCAGCTGCCACCTGCTGTGGAACGGCAACGATTTTCGCATGCGCCGCTTTCTGATCGACCGCGGCGATGCTGCCGACGAGGCGCTCGACGACGAGCAGCGTGCGTGGGCGCTCCAGAATCGATATCGCCTGCTCAGCCAGATGGAGGGCTACTGCAATACCACCGGCTGCTTGCGCGAATACATGCTGCGCTACTTTGGCGACGAGGCCGCGGCCGAGCATGCTGTCGCGGCTGCTGCGGGCGGCACCGCAGACGACGCCGAGGGCTGCGGCAACTGCAGCAACTGCCTTACGCAGTTCGAGGTCGAGGACGTCACCGATATGGCCCGCGCTGCCGTGCGCTATGTGGCCACGCGACCCATGCGCTTTGGCAAGTCGCTCATCGCCGATGTGCTTCACGGCGGCAACACCGAGCGCATTCGCCAGATGCATCTGGACGAGGACCACGGCTACGGTGAGCTGTCGAGCGAATCGGTCGGGCGCATCAAGGACATCATCGGCCAGCTGTGCGGCCGCGGTTATCTGGCTACCTCGCAGGGGCAGTACCCGGTCGTGGGGCTGGGCCCGCACGCCGGCGAGGTCGAGGACGAGGCGTTCGCCTTTACCGTTAAGCGTCGCGCGTCCAAGCGCAAGGCCTCGGCCCGCGCCCGCCGTGCGGTGGATCTGCTGCGCGAGGAGGCCGAGCTGGATCAGCGCCCGCGTGTGGGTGACGATGCCGAGCTGTTCGAGCGCCTGCGTGCCCTGCGCAAGGAGATCTCGACCGAGCTGGAGATGGCGCCGTACATGGTCTTTTCCGACAAGGCTCTGCGCGGTCTATGTCGCCTACGCCCGCAGACGCGCGACGAGCTTATCCAGGTCAACGGCATCGGCGAGAAAAAGGCCGACGCCTTTGGCGAGCAGTTTATGGCGGCGATTGAAGAGTTTGAGTCCGAACATGCACGGAATGGAGCATAACGATGGCATCCGACGATAAAACCGAGCGCACTGAGGTGTCCGCCGTGCCGCTGTACCAGCAGGTTATGGATGACCTAAAGGGCGAGATCGCGCGTGGCGTGTACGCATCCGGCTCGCGCATTCCTTCCGAGATGGAGCTCGCGAAGTACTACGGCGTGGGACGCATCACCGTGCGCCGCGCTATCGAGGAACTGTCGCGCGCGGGGTATCTCAGCCGTCAGCAGGGGAGGGGCACGTTTGTGTGCGCGCCCAAGCTCAAGCGCAAAATTGTCCAGAAGGGTGACGTTCAGAGCTTTTCCGAGGGTTGCGCTGCCAACGACATGGTGGCCGGAGCACGCCTGGTGTCGCGCACGGTGGTTGCGGCGACGCGCGAGGACGCGGCGTTTTTTGGGGTGGAGCTCGGCTGCGAACTCATCGTTGTCGAGCGCGTGCGCACGGCAGATGGCGTGCCCGTCATGCTCGAGAACAACGCCTTTGTGCTGGCCGACCATCCCTATCTGCAGACGCTTGCCGACAAGGATCTCACGGACAATTCCATTTTTGCGCTCGTTGCCGAGCATTCGGGCCGCGCGCCGCTCAAGTCCGACCCCTGTACTGTGGAGATTGCGCTTGCCGATGCTCAGGCGGCCTCGCTGCTGGAGGTGCCGGTCGGCGAGCCGCTCTTCTATATGGAGGCGTACTTTACCGATGAGGACGAGCGGCCCTTGCTGCTCGGACGCCAAAAGATCGTGGGTTCGCGCTACGTGTTCGACATCTAACGTCCACAGATAGAACGATATAGAACAAATTTGGTGAGATGGCTTCACGGGCGTCGTCATGCGTGCTATAAATAGGACAACATAGAACGACCGCAGGTACGAGCTGACGTCGTTCAAAACCGCCACACAAGGAGGAGCATCACCATGAACGCACACGATCTGATTCAGGAAATTATCGAGCGCAAGGGCAAGATTGAGAATGTCTTTTGGATCGCCTGCGGCGGTTCGATGATCGACCTGATGCCGGCCAACGAGCTGCTCAAGCGCGAGGCAACCACGTTTACCTCGACGGTCTACACGGCACGCGAGTTTTGCCTGATGGCCCCCAAGAGCCTTGGCGAGAAGTCGCTCGTCATCGCCTGCAGCCATAGCGGCAATACGCAGGAGGTCGTCGACGGCTGCGAGATGGCGCTGGCCGCCGGCGCCGAGGTCGTGGCCATGACCGACTGCGAGGGCTCCAAGATCGATAACGGCAAGTGGACCACCTGGGTCTATCCGTGGGGCGAAGGCGTGCCGCAGGCCGAGGTACCGCAGGGCATCGGCGCTCTGATCGCCGCCGAACTGCTTGACCAGCAGGAGGGTTACGAGGCGCTTGCCGACATGTACGCCGGCCTCAAGCAGATGGATGCGCTGCTGCCCGCTGCCCGCGAGAAGGTCAACGCCGAGCTGGGCGATCGCTTTGCCGAGCTCTGCCAGCAGCACGAGTTCTTCTATATCCTGGGTTCCGGCCCCAACTTTAGCCAGACCTACGCTATGGCCATCTGCTCGCTCATGGAGATGCAGTGGCAGCACTGCTGCTATATCCACTCCGGCGAGTACTTCCACGGCCCGTTCGAAGCCACCGAGCCCGGCGTGTTCTACTTTGTACAGCTCGGATCGGGCGAGTGCCGTCCCATGGAGGAGCGTGCACTTGCGTTCCTCAACACGCACACCGATACGGTTATGGTGCTCGATGCGCTCGAGTACGGCGTGGGCGAGGTGCCCGCCAGCGTGCGTTCGTTCCTGGAGCCGATCTTCTTCTATGCGATGAGCTGCGAGCTGCGCGCCGCCCGCGGCAAGGTGTTCGACCACAGCCCCGAGGTTCGTCGCTACATGGGCATCGAGCAGTACTAGGCACCGGGAAAAGTATTCACCTTCGATTCGCAAGGGCACTGCGTGAGTCAAAAAAGCGGGCCGCGCCGGGGATTTCCGGCGCGGCCCGCTTGGTATCGCGTTTAGATTCGCGAGATTGCGGCGATTGACGGTCTACTTGCCGACAACGCCTTCGGCGTCCCACCAGTCGAGCTGGGCGATGTTGTCGCGGATGTGCTGGCAGCTCT
>CATYJA010000124.1:0-4528 GCA_958407545.1 uncultured Collinsella sp.
TTGGGAAAGTGCGTCCCGGTCTGGGCGCTCAAACTGGGATGGATTTTCCGGATGAGGGCTTGACGGAAAATGTGTCCCGTTCCGGGCGCTAATTGTGGGATGCAGTTTCCGCTTGCGGAGTCTCCACTCAACAGAAAACCCGGGTGGCCTGTTTTTTGGCTACCCGGGTTTTTGGGTTGTCGATATGTTCGACTGGCTACTAGTGGGTCTTGCGGCGCTTGATCAGCATGATGAGGGCTATCACTACGAGCGTTGCTCCCGCTGCTGCTGCGGTGGCGACTAGGGCGAATGTTTGGTCGCCGGTGTTTGCGAGGTTCTTCGCTGTGGTCGTAGTCTTGACCTTGGTGTCGGTCTTAGCTCCGTTATCGGACTTGGGCTTGTCCGGGTTCGTCGGGGTCTCAGGAGTCTCGGGGTCCTTTGAGCCTTCGGAATCGGTTGGGCCGGCGGTGTTTACCAGCGTATGGTCCAGGAACTTCTTGGTGCCCGCACTTGCCTGTGAGAACAGGCGGCGCGTGCGGATCGGGGTGGCGTTCACCGTTGTGGGCGCCGTCTCCTCGGCCTCGATATTCACGAGCGTCGTGCCGGTGTCGAGGCCCACGTCGTTGTATCCCACGTGGCAGTAATACTGCGCACCGTCATCGTCTGCGGTCAGGTCAATCTCGAGCTTTGAGGCCGTTCCAGCCGCGAGGTTGCCATCGGCACCCACGAGCTTAAACTCTGTCTCGCCGCGGCCCTCGCGGTACCACATATAGGTCGGTGCCAGCCCTGTTTCGCTATCGTCGGCACCGAGTTGCTTCACATGGCCAATCGCCGAGAGCGTCAGGTGGCTTCCCGCCGCGCGCTCAACCGAAGAGTCGTATCCAAGATCCGACCCCTCCGCAGCATCCGCCGCAGGTCCGCTCACGGTCATCGTCATGCCATCGGGCATGGTCTTGACCGTGATGATTGCCGAGCGAATACCTGTTTCGGTCGTGGATCCATTCTTAACGGCGGCGATGGCGAATCGATACTCCGTATTGGGCTGCAGCCCATCCCACTTGAGCGAGGTCTGCGTGTTGTCGGCAATCTTCCAGCTATTGACGACCGCATCCGCCGCATTGCTCTGCAGCATGCCCACGCCGTAGCTAAAGCCACTCTTGTTTGCGAGTACATCGTCCCAGCTAAACATAACGCTGGTCGAATCGACGGCGTTTGCCGTAAAGCCCGTCACGGCCGGCGCGTCGGGCATCTCGACGTCCTTAACGTCATAGCCCACGATCCAGAACTGGTCGGTGTCCTTGGTGCCGAGCTTGTCGCCCGAGTCTGCCTCGAACTTGTCGACATCCACCGCGTTGACGCCCAGACGCCACACAAAACCGTACTTGCCCTGCGCGGCCTCGGGCAGGTTGTCGACGGTGCCGCCGTATTCGGTCGATTCACTCGAGGAGTTACCCGTAGTAAAGCCGGCGTTGGCACCAAAGCACAGACCGCCAAACAACTCGTGCTTTGCGAGCTTCGCTCCCATGACAACGCTGCCGTTCAGCGTCAAGCCGAGCTCGAGCTCCTGCTCCTTGCCCTCCTCGACTTCGATGGTCTGCTCAATGCTCGCCCCCGACTGCGCGGCGGCGCCGTTAAACCCATCGTGCGTGTAGGCGCGCGTTACGCCAGGCTTGCCCAGGCCAAAGGAATCCCCAACGGGAGTCTCGCCGTTGAGCGTCGTTTGATAGGTTCCGGGTTCTCCCGACCGGTTGGTCAAAAAGTAGCTGAGCGGCGTCATATTGTGCTGTTTGGCAATGCGGTCATAGGCCTCGACATTAACGACCGAGGTCTGCGCGCCGAGCGACACGGGCGCCGCCATCACGCCCTTGCCACCAGTTTCCTCATTTTCGATCTCATACTCGTAATAGACCATCGGAATCGTGTAGAGCACGGCCTTGTCACCCTCGCCGGCATGCGACTCATAGCTTACGCTTGCGCTGACCGTGCGCTCGCTCCGGTAGTCATAGCATCCCTCGGCGGCAAAATCGACTGAAGCATTCATCGCGACCAGGGGCGGACCGGTCTGCACCTCGACGGCAACGCCCAACTCGGCGCCAATGGTATAGCCCTGGGATGTCCCCGTGCCCTTTTCCTCTCCGTATGACGTGCCGCCCAACACCAGATAGCCGTATGCCTGCTCCAGATCCTCAACATAGGGCGCATCCTGCAGCACGGCAAGCACGCGCGGGTTGGTATAGACCTTGTAGCGGTCCTTGTACGTGATCTTGACGCTGTCGTTGTCGACATCGGGCAGCGCGAGCGAGATAAATGTGCCGTAGGTAGTGCCGCGACGGTTGCTCTCGCTAATCACCTGCTCCTCGCCGCGGCGCACCTTTCCGTTCTCGTCGAGCGAAAAATGCGAGGCGGTCATCCAATAGTAGTCATCGTTCTTGCGCAGGTCCTCGTCGCGGTGCTTGCCCACCACGGCGATAAAGCTCTCGTTATAGCGGTCCGAACCCGAGACACTGCCCGCCTTGACGTCGCTGATCCACACCTGCTCTATACCCTTGTGGTCACGCTTGTTGCTGCTGTTGTATTGCTGACCGCTCATGCTCATGGTTCCGACCATGGACCCCAAGCCCTGAGCCCCGCTCTGTGCCGTGTTGCAGGCAAAGTCGCGGAACACATCGCCGCCCACGAGCACCTCGTCGACCGCCAGCTGCTCGGACAGGCCGTCAAGGTTGGCAGTGGCAAGGGCAATAGGCGCCAAGGTGCACGGATAGCGCTTATCCTGAGCGCTATCCTTCCATGCGCTGTTGGGCACATGCATCAGCCCATAGGAGGCGAGGAGCCCGTCTCTGTATTCCTTGCAATCGGAAAGCTTGAACTCGCCAGACTCCGAGTCAAAATACGCGTAGCGGTACAGCGCGCCGTACAGCCCCTTGCTGCCGTCAGAAGCGCCGTAATCAAAAGCGCTGCGTTGCCAGTCATAGCCCGCAAGAATAAGGCCCGTGACGGTTTCACCCGTCTTCTTTCCTTCTTCATCGTAGGCGGCAAACGTGCCGAACGTCGCATTCGCAGCGACCATGGTCTTGCCGTTCGCGGAGAGGGAGATTGCGCCCGCGTCGCTCAGAGCATCGACATGGACGAGCGCACCCTTGGATGCATCCCACGAAAACAGCTCGCAATGCGTCGACTTATCAATATTCTTCTTGCCGTAGGGTGCCGAGACCACGATGGCGAGGTCATCGCAAAAATCGCGATCGAGGTCGCCGGCCGCTAGCGAAACGACAGGAGCTGACTGAAGCTGCGTCCAGGAGTCGTTCCCGCCCTTGTTGTGCGTGGTGTAGTCCGCGGCGTTACCGGCATCGATCTTGACGACGCTTTGCTTCCAGTTGCCGCCCTCCAAGTCATACATGTCGACTACAGCCTTGCGCACGCCGTTCTCGTCGACATAGCAGCCCGCGTAGACAAAAAGCTCGTCGACGCCGTCGCCATCGACATCGCCCGCCTCGACATCAAAGACGGCGTCGTGCTCTTGCAGGTAACCGGCATCCAGGTACTTAAAACGGCCTTCGTACATCATATTAGTGTTGACCGTCACCGGCAGGTGTGTGTCGAGAGTGCGCGTACGCCCGTTGCTAAACGAGTAGAGGACCAGCTCAACCTTTCCGGCGTATGACTTGCCGTCAATCGTCGTGGAGGAACTGTCGCCGTAGGCACGGAGCTCGGCAACGCGGCTCTTTTTGCCCGTGCTGGCGTCGCTGCAGAACTCAACACTCGTGGCGTGAATGCCCGAGAAACCGTTGTTGTCGTTGGCGAGTACTGTTGAGGACTCATTGTTGCTTAGGTACGACCAGGTGCCGCCACCGTAGTCGCTATGCTTGTAGAGATCGCTGTTCGTGTCGAAGTTGTTGACGTTTTGCCAGAACTTTGCGGCGCCCCACACACTTCCATAGCCATCGGTGAGTTTGCTGCTGCCGCCAATGTCACCGCGCTCGACGTTCTCGAGCTTGTCGCGCAGAGTGTAGCGATTGCCATGGCTACCGTTAGCTGCCATATAGACCTCGCTGCGCGTGGCAAACGTCGTGGGGGTATCAGTGGAATAGGGGCCAACGGTATCGGCCGGAATGTCCTCGCTCGTGCCCAGACCCAGGGCTTGATAATCCTGCTCGGTCATATCGGTGATTGCGGGCGCGTCTGCCGCCTGGGCAACCTGGGGCGTGGCCGTGAAGCAGGCGACGCTCGTGGCGATCAACGCAGCAAGCGCCGCCGTCCCAACAAGCGGGATTTTCGACAGCCTACGGATACGGGGGTGTGGAACGTACATGAGGGACCTCGCTTTATTCGAGTGGAGTGGACTCATTTTTGCAAATGATACAACCGATGCCCGATATCACGTGTCTCATTTTCGCCAACGGCGTGTCTCATTTTTGAGAATCCGAGATGCCGCGGAAATCTTATCCCAGCTCAAAGGCCATTTCTGGGATGTATTTTCCGTCGAGTGCCTCATCGGGGATGGCGCAAATTTTTGTGGTGTAAGAGGGAGGGCCGCGTCAGCGCCCCCTGC
>CATYJA010000125.1:0-4435 GCA_958407545.1 uncultured Collinsella sp.
TTACGGCGTTTTACCAAACGCCGTAACCACTTGACGCTGCAAGCCCGCCAGAGCGGCAATCTGCCTTTCAACTTCGGCGGCATGACCAGAAGGTCAATGCCGCCTCGCTTCAAGGCACCTTGCTCGCTCTGGCGGGCTTTCGCTCATATGACCCAATCCGCTGTCAAGAGCCACAATGGCCCCGCCGACCGCTTGCAATCGGTCGGCGGGGCCTGCCGTTGAACCCGTCCCGGTCCGCCCCCGGCATGTCGTCGACGCCTTCGGCTCAGTCTCATATCCGCGGATACCGTTCTGTCGGCCCGCACTCCATTCCTTCGGCGGGGTTCCCCAAGTCTGTCGAGGCGCATGCGGAGGGCTCCGCGCGCACAGCGAAATAGGGGGTGTCCCCGAAGGCCGCCCGGCTCGCCGGGACGGGGGCTATGTCTATTCCGCGCCCTCCCGGCACATCATGCCGAGGGCCCAGAGCCACCTCACGAGCTCGGCCGCGGTGGCCGCGTTGGCCTTCGCCGCGGGCACGCCGCGGGCGAGCATCTCCTCGCGCCGCCGCAGGAGCCGCTCGGACCCCTTCCTCCCGTGCATCCTTATCTCGAGGGGCACGCCCGTGTCCCTCGGCATGAGCTTCGGCTGGTGCCGTGCCGCGGCGTAGCACCATGAACCCTCAACGGCCAGCTTCCTCACGAGCGCGTTGCCCGCACCGCTGATGCCTCCGAGCCGCACGGAGTCGCCGCTCGACCTCTGACTCGGCGCGAGGCCGAAATAGGCCGTGACCTGCCTTCCGGAGCGGAACCTCGTGAAGTCGCCGACCTCGGCCGAGAAGGCTGCGGCCAGCGCGAAGGCGCAGCCCTTGATCGACTGGAGGGCGGCCACCTCCGCGGCGATCGGGCTGGCATCCACGGCGGCCCTGTACTCGGAGAGCAGGTCCGCCCGGGCCTCCGCCGCGGCCTCGACCTCGTTCCTCAGGGCGGCGAGCGTCCGAACCCCGCCATCGTCCTCCGGCCTGACCTTGTCGAGCCACCTCAGGAAGTCGTAGGTCCAGTACTTCCTCGGGTTGCCGGCGGGCGTGGTGCCGCCGTAGACGAACCCTCGCTTTGCGAGGAAGGCGAGCAGCCGCTGCTTGGCGGTCGCCGGGCGCGCGGTCGCCCCGTCGTAGGCGCCGGCGAGGTCCCTGATGCCTTCGACCTCGGGGGAGGGGACCCATACGGGGGAGATGTCGTGGGCGAGTATCGCCTTGGCCATCCTGGCGGCGTCGTTCCTGTCGTTCTTGGAGGCCGAGTCGGCGGCCGACCTGGGGATCTTCGAGACCGCGGCGACGGCGCACTCGACGCCGAGCCCGGCGAGCTCCCTCTGCGGGGCGAAGCCGAGGT
This sequence comes from uncultured Collinsella sp., assembly GCA_958407545.1. Classification (GTDB taxonomy): domain Bacteria; phylum Actinomycetota; class Coriobacteriia; order Coriobacteriales; family Coriobacteriaceae; genus Collinsella. The sequence goes on from CATYJA010000125.1 coordinate 1,365, forward strand.
AGCCGCTCTCGTAGGCCGCGAGCGACGGCCCGGGGAACCCATCCATCCACCCGGCGATCTCGCCCCAGGGGTTGCCGGGGAACCTCCTCGTCACGGCCTCGCCGGTGTCCGCGTCGAGGGCGCAGACGGTGGTCGACCTCAGGTGTACGTCCATCCCGAACGCGGTAGAATACTTTGGCATGGGAGCCTCCCAACCTCGTTGCGGCGCGGCTGCGCCTATGGCACTTCGACATCATTGTCGCAGCCCCGACCCGCGGTCACGAGCGGGGGCTCCTATCTTTTTAGTGCCCTCGGATTGGGTCATAGTGTCTGTCGGTTCCAAGACATCGGCATCGTCCTAGCTGTCAAGGGCTTGGCGTAGGTAGTCATTGGGGACGTTCTTAAGCGACTAGTCGAAAGGGACACTCTTGCGGCACTTGGCACTCGGGGACGTTCCTTTTGTGCCGGCACTTGGGGACGTTCCTTGCAGCAATCTGTCGATTGAACGTCGTTGTGTGTTCACGCTATCATGTAAGTTTAAAATTGGTTAGCCATGGCAAACGGTTAGCCATGGTGAACATAAATACAACGCCCTGCGGGCGCCGGGGGAGGAACACGGACGTGAAGCTCGATACACTCGAGATTGGAAAGGACGCCGTTGTCGCATCGGTGGCATCGGACGATCAGGCACTCCGACAGCATATTTTGGACATGGGTCTAACGCCGGGCACCGAAGTCACCATGATGAAGTATGCCCCCATGGGCGACCCGCTCGAGATTCGCCTGCGTGGCTACGAGTTGACACTGCGTAAGGACGATGCCGCTCGCATCGAGCTCGTGGGTATTCACGACACCGATACGGGTCCGCGCGCTAACGCCGCAATCGGCACGACGGAGCATCCGGCCCTGGGCGAGGGGACGTATTCGCCCCGTGCGGCAAAGACGGCCGTGCCAGAGGGCGCGCCGCTGCACTTTGCCCTCGCCGGCAACCAAAACTGCGGCAAGACCACGTTATTCAACCAGCTGACGGGCTCCAACCAGCACGTCGGTAACTTTCCCGGCGTGACGGTCGACCGCAAAGATGGCACCATCCGTAACCATCCCGAGGCGAGCGTTACCGACCTGCCCGGCATTTACTCCCTGTCGCCGTACACAGGCGAGGAGGTCGTGAGCCGTCAGTTCATCCTCGACGAGCGTCCGGACGCCATCATCGACATCATTGACGCCACCAACATCGAGCGTAACCTGTACCTGACACTGCAGCTCATGGAGCTTGACCGTCCTATGGTCATCGCGCTCAACATGATGGACGAGGTGACCGCCAACGGCGGCGCCGTAGACGTCAACTTGCTCGAGAGCCTGTTGGGCGTGCCCGTTGTCCCCATTAGCGCTGCCCGCAACGAGGGCATCGGCGAGCTGGTGGACCACGCCCTGCACGTGGCGCGGTTCCGCGAGCGCCCTGGTCGCCTGGACTTTTGCGCGCCCGACGGTCCGGACGGCGGTGCGCTGCATCGCTGCATCCACGGTATTGCTAACCTGATCGAGGACCATGCCGTGACGGCGCACATCCCGGTGCGCTTTGCGGCGACCAAGCTGGTCGAGGGCGATGAGCTGGTAACCGAGGCGCTTCACCTGGATCGCAATGAGCTCGACGCTATCGAGCACATCATCACCCAGATGGAGGGCGAGGCCGGCACCGACCGCCTATCTGCGCTGGCCGATATGCGTTTTAGCTTTATCGGCGACGTGTGCGGGCGTTGCGTCGTCAAGCCGCACGAGAGCCGCGAGCACGTGCGCTCCGTCAAGATTGACCGCATCCTGACAGGTCGTTACACAGCCATTCCGGCGTTTCTGGTGATCATGGGTCTCGTCTTTTGGCTGACGTTTGGCGTGATCGGCGCGGCGTTGCAGGGACTCATGGAGGACGGTATCGCTGCCATCATCGCCTCGGCCGATGCGGGCCTCAAGGCGTTCGGTACCAACGACGTGGTGCGCTCGCTGGCTGTCGACGGCGTGCTTACGGGCGTGGGCAGTGTGCTGACCTTCCTGCCGATTATCGTCGTGCTCTTTTTGTTCCTCTCCATTCTGGAAGACTCCGGATACATGGCGCGCGTGGCCTTTGTCATGGATAAGGTGTTGCGTCGCTTTGGCCTGTCGGGCCGCAGTTTTGTGCCCATGCTCGTCGGTTTTGGCTGCACCGTGCCGGCTATCATGTCGACCCGTACGCTCCCATCCGAGCACGACCGCAAGATGACGGTCATGCTCACGCCGTTTATGAGCTGCTCAGCCAAGCTGCCGGTTTACGGCTTGCTGTGCGGGGCGTTTTTCCCGCAGGCGACGGTTCCCGCCATGGTCTCGCTCTATCTGATCGGTATCGTGGTCGGCTGCGTCGCGGCTTTGGTGCTCAACCGCACGGCATTTAAGGGCGACCCGGTGCCGTTTATCATGGAGCTCCCCAATTACCGCCTGCCGAGCGTCAAGACGACGGTGATGCTGGCATGGGATAAGGCCAAGGACTTCATCACCAAGGCCTTTACCATTATCTTTGCCGCGACCGTGGTCATCTGGTTCCTTCAGACGTTCGACATCCGCTTTAACGTGGTCGCCGACCAGTCGCAAAGCCTGCTTGCCGGTCTGGGTAGCATCATCGCGCCGGTGTTGGCCCCGCTCGGCTTTGGCGACTGGCGCGCCTCGACGGCGCTCGTCACGGGGCTCATTGCCAAGGAGAGCGTCATCTCGACGCTCACGGTGCTTTTGGGCGCAACGTCGCCCGCGGCGCTGTCGACCATGTTTTCGCCGTTTACCGCCTACGTGTTCTTGGTCTTTACGTTGCTGTACCCGCCTTGTGTGGCGGCAATCGGCGCCGTCAAGAGCGAGTTGGGCGCGCGCTATGCCGTGGCCGTATTCGCGTTTCAGGTCGCCGTTGCCTGGATCGTGGCGTTTGTCGTGCATTCGGCGGGCATATTGCTGGGGTGGGCTTAGTTATGAATTGACGGCGCAACCTCTGTGTATCGAATTGTTTTCGGCCCCGCATCTGTACTGACGGATGCGGGGCCGTTGCTATATAATCGCCTCCGCTCAAAACGATTGGA
>CATYJA010000126.1:0-4418 GCA_958407545.1 uncultured Collinsella sp.
AAGACCTCGGGGCTCGTGCCGGTGATGACCGGCGCGTCGGGCAGGGAGAGGCACTTGACCGGACGCGGGCAATGCTCGCCCACCACCTGCGCAACCATAGAGCCCAGGCCGCCGAAGGGGCTGTGCTCCTCGACGGTCACGACGGCGCTCGTGGCACCGGCGGCCTCAATCACAGCCTCGGCGTCAAGCGGCTTGACGCAATACATGTCGAGCACCGTTGCCGAGATGCCCTGCTCGGCCAGCAGGTCGGCGGCGTCCACGGCATGGCGGACCATCTCGCCGGTGGCGACGAGCGTCACATCGGTGCCGCGACGCACCCAGGTGGCACGGTCCATCTGGAACGGGCACTCGTCCTCGGTGTACACGTCCTCGACCGGATTGCGGCCCACGCGGATGTAGGCCGGCTTGTTGTCGGCGACCAGGGCCCGCACGAGTTCGGCGGTCTGGAAGCGATCGCTCGGCAGATACACGCGCATGTTGGGAATCGCGCTCATGGCGGCGATATCCTGCGCGGAGTGATGGCTCATGCCCAAGGCGCCGTAGGACACGCCGCCCGAGATGCCGATGAGCTTGACGTTGGTATTGGAGTACGAGACGTCGACCTTGCACTGCTCATACGAGCGCGTGGTCACAAAGGACGCCGGCGAGGCGGCCCAGGCCTTCTTGCCGCACGAAGCCATGCCGGCGGCGATGCTCACCAGGTCCTGCTCGGCAATGCCGACCTCGACGGACTGCTGGGGATACTGATCAAAGAACGGCGTGAGCGATGCGGAGCCGCGGGAATCGGAGCACAGGACGACGAGGTCTTTATCGGTCTTCGCGGCCTCGAGCAGCGTGTCGCAGATAACCTTGCGATTGGCGATCTTGTTAGCCATTGATGGCCTCCTTATGGGCAGCGAAATCGGCGATGATCTGGGCATATTCCTCATCGTTGGGCAGGTGATGGTGCCAGCTGGCCTTGTCCTCCATGACGGACGAGCCGTAGCCCTTCACCGTGTTGAGGATGATGACCGTGGGCTTACCCTTGGTCTCGGCAGCAAGCGTCAGCGCAGCGTCGATGGCCTGGACGTCGTTGCCCGGAATGGAAAGCACGTTCCAGCCGAAGGCGGCCCAGCGCTCCTCCTGCGAGTCCTGCTTCATGACGTCCTCGGTGCTGCCACTGATCTGCAAGCGGTTGCGGTCCACGAGCGCGCACAGGTTATCGAGCTGGTAGTTGCCGCCGCTCATGGCGCCCTCCCAGACCGAGCCCTCGGCAAGCTCGCCATCGCCCATGATGGTGTAGACACGGTAGTCGCGGCCGTCCATCTTGCCGGCGAGCGCCATGCCCACGGCCACGGGCAGGCCGTGCCCCAGCGAGCCCGAGTTCATCTCAATGCCCTTGAGCTTGTTGTTGGGGTGGCCGATGTAGGGGCTGCCGAACTTGGAGAAGCGGGCCTTGACGTCGTCGAGGTCAAGATAGCCCTCGTGGCAGAGCACCGCGTAGTAGGCTTCCATGGCGTGACCCTTGGAAAGTACGAAACGGTCGCGGTTGGGATCGTCGACGGTCTCGGGCGAAATGTTGAGGTGGTTGGCATAGAGGGTCATGAGGGCGTCAATCACCGACATGTCGCCGCCGATGTGGCCGCCGGCGCCAGCCATGATGATGTCGACGCAATCGCGGCGGAGATTCCAGCGCAGGGACTCAAGCTCTTCGATAGTTGCCATTTCTACTCTCCTCGCAGGTAGGCTTTAACGTCTTCTTCAATGGGGTCGTATAAATCAGGGGCAATGCCGAGGTACTTGCACGCCTCGTAGAGCACCGGCACCACGTTGGCGTGGATAGCGACGCAGTGGTGGATGTAGGGGCCCTCGACGATCTTGGCCTCGAGGCGCTTGAGGTTGTCGACCTCGACCCACAGATAGGTGCCCATGCCGGCCGGGCCGTCGATGCCGTGGGCGTTGCCCAGCAGCAGCGAGTACTCGCCGTTGTCGCCGTCAAAGCGGGCAAGGGTGAGGTCGCCGTGCTTGGCCTCGGCCGTCAGCGCACCGGGGTGGTCGAAAGCCAGCGGATAGGTGAGTTTGGGCTTGACGGCCGCGCAGCTGCAGGGCCAGGGGCCGCAGTGCTGCAGCAACTCACCGTTCTCATTGTCGGGATGGCGCACGGTCCAGTCGGCGAACATGCCGCGGTGACGGCCCAGGTCGGCGGCCTCGACCATCAGCGCGGTAATGGCGCCGTGGATATCGGTCTCGCATACGATAGGGATGCCCATCTCGTTGAGGACGGCGTTGGCGGCGCAGGGCATAATGCCCAGCTCGTCCTGCAGAGCGTTCCAGCACTGAATGGCACCAGCATTGCAGCCATACTTCTCGACCAGGCGCTTCATGGCGATGGCAAGACCGGCGACCGCGGGGACCTTGTCCTCAGGGATGCGGATCTCAAAGCTGTCGTTGATGTGGGCCAGCATGGCGGCCATGGCCTGCTCGTCGGTCTGGGCGTCGCGCACGGCCTGGACAAGCTCGGTCATGGGGATAGGCGAAAGCTGGATGTTGAACTTCTCGAGCAGCTCGCCCTCGTTGCACATGGTCGACCAGAAGTCGAACGGACGGGTGGCCATCTGCAGGATGCGGGTGTGCTTGAAGGTCTTGACCACGTTGCAAACGGCCAAAAAGTCCCAAACGCCGCGCTCGAACTCGGGGTCGGTCAGGCGGCAGTTGGTCATGTAGGTGAAGGGAACCTGGAAGCGGCGCAGGACCTTGCCGGTGGCGAACAGGCCGCACTGGCTATCGCGCAGGCGTGTGCCGTCGGGCTCGGGGCGCTCGTCGCGCGGACCCCACAGCAGTACGGGTAGACCGAGCTCGCGGGCAAGGCGAGCGCAAACGTACTCGGTGCCAAAGTTGGCGTGGCACAGCATAATGCCATCGACGCCCTCGGCGCGGAATTTCTTGACGATGGGCTCGATATGGCTGTCGTCGAACAGCAGGCCCTCTTCATTGATGTCGTCGATATCCACGATGTCGACGCCAATCTCGCGCAGGCGATCAGCCGTCAGGCCGCGATACTTGATTGCGTCCGGCGCGCTAAAGATACTGCGGCGCGTGGGCACAAAGCCGAGCTTGATCTTGTCCATGTACGTCCTCCCCTAATCACATGTTCAGTAAACAGACGCATGTTTCGTTTTGTTCTGTTTACTAAATGTTTTACTCTACTGTTTAGAAGTTTAACGCGAAATACCCGTAGACGGTAGAGAAATCAGCCTAAACGGTATGTAAACAAACTGAACATACAAGGGCATCAAAAAGAGGGCCCAAAGGACCCTCTCTTAGTAGCGTTATGTATGGCTGCCTTAGCGAGCTTTGCCTCCCTACGGCCCAGTGTTGCCTTTGCCTAGATCTCACGCACGCTTTGGCGCTCGACAAAATAGGTCGACACGGCCGTCTTGCAGGTATAGCTCTTGGGATTGCGGATGTTGCCCACCAGGCGGCGCACCGCGATCTCGCCCACCTCGTGCTTGGGAACGTGCACCGTGGTGAGCGGCGGATTGGAGAAGGCGCCCAAAGACAGATCGTCAAAGCCGATGATTGAGACATCCTCGGGGACACGTATGCCGTGCTCGTTCAGCGCGCGCATGGCGCCTACGGCGAGCACGTCGTTTTCGGCAAAGAAAGCCGTCGGCAGGTCGTCGCGCGAGACGCTGTCGAGCCATGCGCCCATGTCGCGATAAACACCTTCGAGCGTGGTGCCCAGTGTGACGCGCCATGTCGGGTTGGCCTCAAGGTCCGCATCCTCAAGCGCTTGGCGATAGCCGCGCTCGCGATCCTTAAAGTTGCGGATGCGAAGGTCGCCTGCCAGATAGCCGATTTGCTTGTGACCCTTCTCGATAAGGTAGTCCACGGCGCGCAGCACCGAGTCGGTGTTGGCAATGACTACGGCATCGAAGTACTGACGATCGCTCCAGCCATCGAGCACGATCAAGTGGGCGGCAGCGTTGGCGAACAAGGCATAGTCTTCCTCACCCAGTTCGGTACCCATCAGCACGATAGCGGCGGATGGATCGGCGATCAGGCCCTCGACCTGCGGACGCACGGCGTCCAAGTCGCTAAAGTCGAGCGAGACAAAGCTCGTGCTCATACCGTGACGGCGCGCCTGGCGCTCCACGCCCTCAATGACCGCAGGATGGAAGGTGCTCTCGTCCAGAATGGCGCCCGTCTTGCGCGCAAGCACGAACTGAATGCTCTCGAGCTGCGTCGACTGCTGATAGCCCAGCGACTGTGCGCACTCCAGGATGACCTTGGCGGTCTCCTCACTCACGCTGCGCTTGCGGTTGAGCGCGTTGGACACGGTCGCAGGCGAAAAACCGGTGATGCGGCTGATCTCGCGAACACTTGCTTTGGCCATTGTTCCCCCTAGCAACGGCCGTGGCGGAGCATCGCAACTCGAT
>CATYJA010000127.1:0-4364 GCA_958407545.1 uncultured Collinsella sp.
AAGTGGGTATGATGGAATCAGCTAGGTCGCGGGGCGTCGCCTGTGTTTGGCGGCGCCCCGTTTTTGTGTTGCAGGGAGGGAAGGCATGAACGCCACGGTTGTGATTCCAACATATTGGGCGGGCGATGATGCCCGTGCAAACGCTCCCGGCGCCTATGACCACTCGACGAAGCTTGACGCCACCAATCCCGAGCTCGACCGCTGCCTGGCCTCGCTCGAGCAGGTGCGCGACATTCCGAGGATTATCCTTTTGGTGGTCTGTCCCATCTCGGCTACGGCGGATGTGTCGAAGCGCGTGCACGAAATCGTCAACGCGCACCCTACGCTCAAAGTCACCGTAGTTACCAACACCCAGGCATCGCGTATCGCCGACCGTGTGGCGCAGATTGCTCCCAAGGGTTCGGGCGAGTGCGTGAGCCTGCGCGGATACGGCGCCATTCGCAATATGGGGCTTGCCTGCGCTGCGGTGCTCGGCCACGATGCCGTCGTCTTTTTGGATGACGACGAGACCGTTATCGATGCCGACTTTATGAAGCGCGCGACCTATGCGCTGGGCCAGCAGACGCGTCAGGGCCTGCCGATTTTGGTTAAGAGCGGTTACTTTTACGATCGCGACGGATCGCCGTTGGCGCCCACGGACAAGGTGGGCATTTGCCATCGTTGGTGGACCAAGCGCATCGAGTTTAATCGCTGGATGAAAAAGGCGCTCTCGGGCACCCGTATCTCGCGTTCAAACTACGTGTGCGGCGGCCTCATGGCACTTCATGCCCGCGCCTTTACCCGTGTGGCGTTTGACCCGTTTATCACCCGAGGCGAGGACCTGGACTACCTCTTTAACATGCGCATGTTTGGCTACGACGTGTGGTTTGACAACGAGTGGACCGTTCGTCACCTGCCGCCCGAGTCCGAGAAGCGCTCGCCGCGCTTTATGCAGGATGTGTACCGCTGGTACTACGAGCGTGCCAAGCTGACATTTGCCGCGCACCAGCAGGAGCTCGTTCCCGTCACGGCCGCGTCGCTCATGCCCTATCCGGGCCCGTGGATTTCGCGCGAGCTCGACGACCGCGTGCGCAAGACCGCCATGGTCCGCAGTATGTTTACCCGCGAGCACGAGGGGTATCTACGCATTTGGCGCCACGGTATTGACGAGGCCAAGACCTACGCGCGCCAAAACGCTGCAAGCTACCTGCGTTTCCAGAGCTTCTGGCCCAAGATCATGGACGGGCTCTGGCGCGACGCACAACTGACCAGCATCCTGGAGGGGACTGAATGATCGACCGCCGCGCCCAGCGCGATAACTCAATATCAATCTTTCGCGTGATCGCCGTTGTCTGCGCCATTTGCGTGCTGGTGTACTTTATTTTCGCCCTGGCGACCGGAATCGAGCCAATCGCGACCGTGGTCGCCTGCGCACTGCTGTGCATCTTTCTGTGCATTTTTATCTATTTGACGCTCAATCCCGATTCGGTGCGTTCGCAGTACACCGAAGAGACACTCTCGGTGGCCTCTGCCATGCTCGAGGACATCAAAGGCGGCCTGACGCAGGAGTCGGCGCGTCTGGTGTGCCAGCGTATTTTGCCCGAGACGCGCGCCATGACGGTTGCCATCACCGACGAGGGCAACGTGCTGGCCTGCGCGGGCGAGTTCGAGGAAAAGCTACTGCCCGATTCGCCCATCCACACACTTGCCACGCGCTACGTCATCGAGCACGGTATCGTCCAGTCGTTCAACCGTGTGGTGGACGTGGTGGGTTCGGATGGCTCGCACAACCATGTTCCTGCCGGTATCATCGCTCCTATCAAGGTGGGCGACCGCACCGTCGGCACGCTCAAGTTCTACTACAAGACCCCGCGTGCCGTCGACCGCACTCAGTACGCGCTTGCCTCGGGTTTTGCCGAGATCCTGTCCACGCAGCTCGCCATCCACGAGCTCGAGGTGCAAAAGGAGCTCACGGCCCGTGCCGAGGTGCGTGCCCTGCAGGCGCAGATCAACCCGCATTTTCTGTTCAACACGCTCAATACCATCGCGTCGTTTACGCGTACCGACCCGCTGCGCGCCCGCGAGCTGCTGCGCGAGTTCTCCTCGTTCTATCGCGCCACGCTCGACAATTCGGGCTCGCTCATTCCCGTGTCGCGCGAGGTCGCACAGACCAAACGCTACCTGACGTTTGAGAAGGCGCGTTTTGGCGAGGATCGCGTGCTAGCGACCTTCGACGTGTCCGAGGACGTCGAGGACACGCTGGTGCCGGCATTTGTAATCCAGCCGATCGTCGAGAATGCCGTGCGCCACGGTATGGGCGACGGCGATGCGCTGGGGATCGATGTGTCGGTCCACAGGGATGGCGAAGATGCGATTTTGATTGCGGTCGCCGATGACGGCGTGGGCATGGACGAAGGCACCGCTGCCAGACTGTTTGACGAACGCTCCGCCCGTCCCGACGCCAACTCCCCGCAGGGCGGCGGCGCCGGTGTGGCCATGCACAATATTTCGGAGCGCATCCATCGCTTTTATGGGCCGCACTCCTATACGCGTGTCGAATCGGCGCCGGGCAAGGGCACCAAAGTGCTCCTTCATCTTGATTTGTCAGAGAGCATCTTTGACATTCAAGAGTAAAATAAAAGGCTACGGGCTCAACGTCATGCGGCGGATGCCCGGCGTAGTTAGTTGACGAAAGGTTTTATCCCTATGCTGCGTGCGATGATTGTGGATGATGAGGCGCCGGCTCGCTCGGAGCTTCGCTTCCTGCTCGAGCAAACGGGCAAGATCGGCACGATCACGGAGGCGTCGAGCGTCCGCTCCGCCATCGAGATGCTTATGGAAAGTCGCGTGGATGTCGTGTTTCTCGATATCTCGATGCCCGGTGCCTCGGGCCTGCAACTTGCCGAGGCGCTGCATAAGCTCAAAAATCCGCCGGCGATCGTGTTTGTGACTGCGTATAGTGACCATGCGGTCGAGGCATTCGACGTGGATGCCGTCGATTATCTGATGAAGCCGGTCGAAGAAGCTCGCTTGGATCGCGCGATCGAGAAGGTCATGCAACGCGCCAAGCCGGTTACGGACAGCAAGGTGACCATCGAGCGTATCCCGGTGGAAAAGGGCGGCCGCAAGGTGCTCATTCCCGTGGACGACATTCGCTTTATCATGGCCAAGGACGATTACTCCTGCATCTATACCGTCGATGATCGCTTTTTGTCGACGACCTCGCTGGCGCAGTTTGAGGCCAAGCTCTGCGACTTTGGCTTCTTCCGTGTTCACCGCCGCTATATCGTTAACTTGGCGTGCGTCACGGATGTGGAGACGGTGCCCTCGGGCGCCATCCAGCTGGGCATTACGGGCGTCGACGAACGCGTGCCGGTTTCGCGCCGCCGCGTCGTGCCGCTCAAGAAGGCTCTGAGTCTCTAGCACACTGGCCCCGCAGCCCTGTAGACCCATCGTCTGCGGAGCCGTGGGGCCTTTTTTGTATGTATCTGCCGAATCGTTTTTTTTGCGGAAGGGATCCCATGAACAGTGCAAGCGCCAAGCGCATCGACATCATCTCGGACACCCACGGCTATTTGTCGCCTGCGCTCCTGGACGAGCTTGAGGGCGCGGATCTGATTATCCACGCCGGCGACCTTACGTCAGAGATGGACTACGAGCACCTATGCACCATCGCCCCCGTGCGGGCCGTACTGGGCAACAACGATTACTACCGCGACTACGGCCCCGATGTAGACCGTCTTGCGCTTTTTACCTACGAAGGCCTCAAATTCGCCGTAGCCCACTACCGCGAAGACCTTCCGGTGGGATCCGTAGACGTAGCCATCAACGGCCACACCCACGTAACCAAAGAAGCCCAAGTGGGCCGTTGCTTAGTCCTCAACCCGGGCAGCGCCAGCTACCCCAGAGGCACCCGAGGCCCCACCATGGCCAGAATGCTCGTCAAAGACGGCAAGATCCTAAGCACCAAGTTTATTGACCTAGACTAACCGCAACAAAAACGGGGGATGCACAATGCATCCCCCGTTTTTCTTTGAGCCAAAGGCCGAGTTTCAACAAGAACCTTAGACAACCCCGCCGCGGAGAACGGGGCCGCCGAGCCGCGAAGCGGCGAGCAACAACAACGGCTCGAACAATGTGACGGCAGGGAGGGTCTCCGGGGCCGGCTGGCGCGGGTTAAGTTTGTCGCGAGTTCCGCACGCAAAGGAAAGCACTTAATGTGCTTTCCGTCTTGCGCAGGACTGTAGAGCAGCAAACTTAACCCCCGCCCTCGGCCCCGGAGACCCTCCCGGAGGGACCGAAAAAATTTTTCAAAAAAGTTGTTGCGCGGCGGACAGACTTCTGTGTATACTAATCCCCGCAGCGCACGCGAGCGGAAACAAACG
>CATYJA010000128.1:0-4323 GCA_958407545.1 uncultured Collinsella sp.
CACCGACGTCAGATACTCCAGCACCGTATTCAATCCGTCCACGTTTCCTCCTGTCACCTGACCAGTCTTTTTGGAATGGGTAGTCAATTTGGGAAATTAGAGCTCGAGGAGCTCTTCGCTGCCGTCGATATCGCAGAACCGCGCGGCGATGTTGCGGACCGAGAAGAACGCAAGGCGGCCGTCGTTGGCGCTATCGTGTTGCTCGCCAATGCCCACCATGTGCCTAAAGCCCGCCTGGCGCACCTTGTCGCTCACGAATGCATCGTCCTCGAGCGCGGCCTCACCGGTTAACACGATCCAGCACTCCCCCGGCTTCCAGCCCGATACCTCAAACTTGGGATTCGCGCTCAACTCCGCCCATACGTCCTTGTCGCGCGACGTGCAAAACCACAGTTTGCCGTCATCAACCATGGCAAACGAAAACGGCCTCACGCGGGGCTGATGCCCGTCGCTCGCATCGGTCGTGGCAAGATACCACGCCGGAATGCGTCTGAGATACGTGCAGACGCGTTCGAGCTGAGCCGTGCGATCGATGTCGGTCATAGAGACCCCTTTCTTGCGCTCGAATCGAGCTTAGACGAGCTGAAGATTGATAACGACAACGCATGTCACCAGCAGCGCCATCGCCACCGCGGCCAGTGCATCCCCGCGGCCAAACGTAAGCGCATGCAGACGCGTGCGTCCCTGCTCGCCGTGATAACAGCGTGCATCCATGGCGGCCGAAAGCGTCTCGGCATGACGGAACACGCCGGTGAACAGCGGAATCGCCACACTGCCGAGCATGCGCACGCCGCCGAGCGGACCGCCCGTCACGCGCGCGCCGCGGCTTGCCTGTGCATCGGTCGTCTGTTTCATCTCGGTTGCAAATTGCGGCATAAACCGCAGCGCGATACCCATAATCATGCCGAGCTCGTGCGCCGGAAGCCCCACGCGTGCAAATGGTGCGAGCAAACGCTCAAAACCTGCGGTGAGGTCGAGCGTCGGCGTGGTGAGTGTAATGGCGCTCATGCCGGCCATCATCAGGGTCAGACGGCACGCCATAAACGCCGCAGAACGCAGCGAGCCCTCGCTCACCTGCAAAAAGCCAAGCTGCCACAGGGTGCGGCCGCTCTGGTCGGAAAACAGGTTGAGTACCGCGACCACCACGACAATCGCCAGCAGTGGTGCCATCGATGATAGGACCCGGCGCAACGGCACCCGGGCTGCGACATAGACCAGCACGACAAACATTGCGACCGGAACCAACCCGCGGAAGCTTTCGACGGTGAGCACGGTGATCAGAAATGCGAAACCTAGGAGCAGCTTAGTGCGCGGATCCAGACGATGCACCGCGCTATCCCCGGGATAGTAGCTGCCAAATGAGAACGCCTCCATTAGCAGCCCTCCTCTCGCGTGGCTATCTTGGAACCGGTCTGAGACGGAACCCTCAAAGGCCCGTCCGCGCAGCCCGGTAGCAAGCCGGTCAGCTCATCGGCTAACAACTCAACCGTATAAAGCCTGTCGCAGCGGAGCGGCACGCCGGCCTGTGCGAGCGCCAGCGCCATACGCTGGGCGGCAGGAACGCCCAGGCCAATCGACTTGAGCTCGTTCGCGTGCGCAAAAACCTGCGAGGGCGTTCCCTCGGCGAACACGGCGCCCTCGTTCATCACAACGATACGGTCACAACAATTTGCCAGGTCATCCATGCTGTGCGAAACCATGACAACGGTCAGGCCATCGCGGTGAAGTCGATCGATAAGCTCAAGGAAATCCCTGCGCGCAGCCGGATCGAGCCCCGCCATGGGTTCATCGAGCACCAGGACTTCGGGCTCCATGGCGAGCACGCCGGCGAATGCCACACGCCGTTGCTGACCGCCCGAAAGCTCAAAGGGACTCTTGTCGCCGACCGTGGAAAGGTCGAGGCCCACGCGCGAGAGCGATGACTCGACACGACGGTCGACTTCATCTTGCGGCAAGCCAAGGTTATGCGGACCAAACGCCACGTCCTGCGCCACGGTTTCGGCAAACAGCTGACGCTCAGGATATTGAAACACCACGCCGACCTTGGCCTTAACCGCGGCGGCGTCTTTCTTGTTTGACAGATCGAGCCCCAGCGCGCGAACGGATCCCTCCTGGGGGCGAATCAGGCCGTTGAGATGCTGGACCAGCGTCGACTTACCCGAACCGGTATGACCTGCCAAGCCCAGGAATTCGCCGCGACGCACCGTCAGCGATACATCGCGCAGTGCCCACGGGCTGCTGGGGTCGTTTCCCCAGAGAGCCTGTTTGCTCGATTTGCCCGCAGTGGCCGAGCGCTTATGCCAGCGACGACGCTCGCGGGCGCTCAGCGAATAGCTATACGAAACATGGGATAGTTCGATGACGGGCTCTGGTACGTTATCTTCGTTGTCTGCCGAAACTGTACCGCCAACGATTTCCGATTGGGGTGCGGAAGGCTGCCCCGCGATGCCCGCTTCACTTCGCTCGGCATAAGCCTGCACAATCTCAGCGACCATATCCGCCTCACGCACCTGCGCGCAAACGGGTACGCCCTTCTCACGAAGTGCCCTACCTAGACAGCACGACGCCGGCATATCCAAGTTGAGCTGCACAAGTTCGTCTGCCCGCGTCAAGATTTCCTCGGGCGTACCGAGCATGGCAACGCGCCCTGTCTGAAACACGGCGACACGATCGGCCTCGGCGGCTTCTTCCATAAAGTGCGTAATCATCACGATGGTCATACCGCGAGCGTGCAACGCGCGGCAAGCCTTCATGAGGCCCTTACGTCCACGCGGATCGAGCATCGAGGAAGCCTCGTCCAAAATGAGAACGTGCGGTTCCATGGCAAGCACGCCGGCAAGCGCCACGCGTTGCTTTTGGCCACCCGAAAGCGCATGGGTCTCGTGGCGCTCAAAGCCCACCAGGCCCACGCCCTTCAGTGCCTCGCGTACGCGCTGCGCAATTTGCGCCGATGGCACGCCAAGGTTTTCGGGACCGAACGCAACGTCATCTTCGACAAGCGTTGCCACCAGCTGATCATCGGGATTCTGGAACACCATGCCCGCGGTCGAACGAATGTCGTAGACCAGCTCGGGGTCGGACGCATCCATGCCGTTGATGCGTACCGTGCCCGCATCGGGCTGCAACAGTGCATTCAGATGCTTGGCAAACGTCGACTTGCCCGACCCATTGCCACCGAGGATGCAGAAAAACTCGCCGTCCTCGATATTCAGATCGACACCGTCGAGTGCCGACACGGCACCGTCATAGCTAAAGGAAACGCCCCGACACTCAATCATGCGCGGCCTTTGACCTGGTCCTTTTTAGGCGTGATGAGGTTGGAGACTGCTTTATACACCGCCAGCGTCAACACCGAGTTAAGCACGGTCTTGATAAGGTTGAACGGCAGTACGGCAGGAATCATGAGCGGGGCGATCACATCTACCGAGCCATACCAGAACCATACGCCAATGGTAAGGTTTGCGACCATAGACAGCGCCGTAGCGGCAATGACGCCGAGCACCAGGCCAATCACGGCACCCTTATAGGTATGCATCTTCTGATAGACGATAGCCGCGGGCAGAATGTAGCCCAGCGTGGCAACCAGGTTCATAAGCGCACCGACCCAGTCGCCCGTGGTAAGCGCATGGATAACAATCGCCATAGCGGCAACAGCGGTGCCGGCACCAGGGCCATACGCAAATCCACACACCATCGCCGGCACCAGCGACGGGTCATACGTCAAAAACGGCGCCGAGGGAAGAATGGGCAGCTGCACATACATAAACAGTGCTCCCAAGGCACACATCAACGCCATAGTAACGAGCTGTTTGGTGCTCCACCTATTCGTGTTCTCAAAATGGATATGCTGCGACTGTTCAGACATTAAGATCACCTGCCTCTTTCATCCGGACTCTAACCGTTGGTACTGGGATCTCACCAGTTCAGCCGGCATGCGAACCAACACACGCACGGGTCGCGGACTCATCGGCTCGGTCGCAGACGCCTCGCCTGCGCCACGGCACCCCTTTGGCACCGCCCGATTTACCGCCAGTGGGGAATTTCACCCCGCCCTGAAACAGCAATTGCAAGTGTAGCACCAGCAGGCTTTCGCGCAAGCATGCCAAGGGTAATTTATGGCGGGGACTAGTTGCCGCAACTACCACGTTCCCCACCCATCCCAAAGTAGCGCGCCTTTCGCGGCAAAGCCGCGAAACAGCGACCGGGACACGTATCCCCATCAGCCACGATCTCCGCCCACGCCGACCTCAAGGCCGTAAACGCAGGGGATCCGGGGGCGTGACGGGGGTTTCTCTCCGGAACATTCCGCAGGACGCAAAGAGG
>CATYJA010000129.1:0-4226 GCA_958407545.1 uncultured Collinsella sp.
GACGTTGCCCGCGCT
Organism: uncultured Collinsella sp.; assembly: GCA_958407545.1. GTDB lineage: Bacteria > Actinomycetota > Coriobacteriia > Coriobacteriales > Coriobacteriaceae > Collinsella. The sequence continues at coordinate 16 of CATYJA010000129.1, forward strand.
GCCGGTGTTTCGCAGCAGACGGTTTCGCGCGTTGCCAACGGCTTGCCCAACGTTAACGAGCAGACGCGCCAGCGCGTGCAGGCCGCTATGCAAGAGCTCGGCTTTCGTCCGAGTTATGCTGGTCGCTCGCTGCGCGATGGCCGTTACCATTCGGTCGGCCTGTGCGTCAACGATGTCACCAAGTTTGGCAACCTCTCAATGATCGACGGCATCGCCAGCGCTGCTCGCGAGCATAACTGCGCCATCACGCTGGTCGAGATGTCCAAGACCGAGGAATTCTCGCTTGCCGAGGCAACGCGTCGTATGGCCGCGCTGCCCGTGGACGGCATCATTATCGGCATGAGCCGCATGGCTCCCGATTTTGAGACGTTTGATCCGCTGCCGGGTATCGGCACGGTCATCGTTACCATGTACGCGCATCCGCGCGTGACCACGGTCGATTCCGACCATTACGGCTGCTCGCTGCTGCTCATGGATCACCTGTTTGAGCTGGGACACGAGCAAATTCGCTATATTGGCGGACCGTCGTTCTCGGTTGACGAGCAATTTCGTCGCGCCGGCTGGCAGGATGCGCTCGAGCGTAAGCACATTAAGCCACAGGCGCCGCTCGAGGGTGACTGGTCTGCCAACAGCGGTTACGAAGCTGGCAGGTACCTGGCCGAGCACGATCGCACCATGACGGCGATTTACGCGGCAAACGACCAGATGGCAAACGGCGCCATTGCAGCGCTGCGCGATAGCGGCCTGCGCGTGCCCGAGGACGTGAGCGTGGTGGGCGTCGATGACTCGCTCGACGACTTTGTCGCGCATAACGAGCTCACGACCGTTCGATTCGATCTACATCAGCGCGGACGCGAGGTATTCGAGCATGCGGTTCCCGAGGCGGGTACGGCGGGCAAAACCGTTGCCATTCGTATTCCCGGCCAGCTCATTATTCGACATAGCACGGCGATACCGCGCGCATAGTTTGCGCAGGTAAACGGCGATTTATCGCATTTCAATAACAATCAGTATGGATGCTGGCAGATAACAGTTGGGATACTGCCGAGTGCTATGATAGACGGGTTCTTTTGTCTATCTAGGAGGCTTTGCCTGATGGAGATCACCAAGGATATCCGCTACATTGGCGTCGACGATCATGACATCGATTTGTTCGAGGGCCAGTACGACGTGTCCGAGAACGGCATGGCATACAACAGCTATGTTATCTTGGGCGATAAAATCGCTGTCGCTGATTCGGTCGACGCTGGCTTTGTCGACGAGTGGCTCGGCAACCTCGAGGCCGTGCTCGATGGTCGTACGCCCGACTACCTGGTTGTCCATCACATGGAGCCCGATCACTCCGCCGGTATCGCCGCCTTTATGGAGCGCTATCCCCAGGCGCAGATTATGGCAAGCATGGGCGCTTTCCGCATGATGGTCAACTACTTTGGCACCGACTTCCCCGAGCGCAAGATGGTCGTCAAAGATGGCGACGTGCTCGACCTGGGCGGCCACAGCCTAACCTTTGTCGGTGCCCCCAACGTGCACTGGCCCGAGGTGCTCTTCTCCTACGAGTCCACCGACAAGGTGCTCTTTAGTGCCGACGGTTTCGGCAAGTTTGGCGCCAACGACATCGAGGATCCCGAGGGCTGGGCTTGCGAAGCGCGCCGTTACTACTTTGGCATCGTGGGAAAGTTCGGCAAGTTTGTGCAGGCCGTGCTTAAGAAGGCCGCCAATCTGGACATCCAGATTATTTGCCCGCTTCACGGTCCTGTTCTTAGCGAGAACCTGGGCTATTACCTCGACACCTACAACACCTGGTCGAGCTATCAGCCCGAGGACGAGGGCATCACGATTGCCTATGCGAGTGTGTATGGGCATCTGAAGGCTGCCGTTGAGGAGCTCGCATCTGCGCTCGAGGCCCGCGGCCAGAAGGTCTCCGTCTTTGACTTGGCTCGCGATGATATGGCTGAGGCCGTTGAGGACGCGTTCCGCTACGACCGCCTGGTGCTCGCCTCCATCACCTATCAGGGCGAGATCTTCCCGTTCATGAGCACCTTTATCCATACGCTTGCCGAGCACGCCTATCAGAACCGTACGGTTGCGCTCGTCGAGGCCGGTTCCTGGGCGCCTGCCGCTGCCAAGGTTATGACCAAGGAGCTCGAGGGCATGAAGGACATCACCCTGACGCAGAACAAAGTGACCGTGCTGGGCTCGCTCAACGACGCCTCGCGCGCCCAGATCGAGGCCCTCGCCGACGAGCTTTCCAAGTAGCGATATTTCGCTTTTAACGCTCAACCACCACAAAGGGGACAGGCACCTTTGTGGTGGTTTTTGTTTAAGCGCCAGCGATGAGGAGATTTGGGCGGGCGTCGTCGACGATCTCGGCGATTGAGGTGGCGACGGCATGATCGGGGTCACGGTCCATCACGATGGTGTCGACATCTGCCAGCTCGGCAAAGCGGTACATGCCGCGTCCGTTAACCTTGCTGGCGTCCATGAGGGCGACGCTTTGATGGGCTGCGGCGATCATAGCCGTTTTGGTCTCGGCCATTTGGGGAAAGTCGGTCGTAAAGCCGCAGCGGGGGACAAAAGCGCCGGGGCACATGACGGCAAGGTCGGCGTGGACCATTCGGAGCGCCTGCATGGTAAGTGGACCGTACAGATAGCGATGACCTTTGCGCAGTGCCCCACCCAGCATGACGACATCGACCGAGGGCATGCTCTCGTCGATGTAATCGGCGATGGTAATGTCGGCCGTGATGACGGTGATGCCGTCGCGCTGATCGAGGAGCCGGACGAACTCGAGCGCCGTGGTGCCCGAGTCGACAAGCAGCGTGTCGCCATTGCCGACGAGCTCGATGGCGCTTTGCGCGATGGCCTGCTTGGCGGCGACATTGACGTTGATGCGGCGATCCTGGGTGGATACGGTCAGTCGCTTCTGGAGAGACACGGCGCCACCATGCGTGCGGCGCAACTTGCCGGACTCGGCGAGCGCGTCCAGGTCGGCGCGGGCGGTAACGGAGGACACGCCAAAGGTCTGGGCGATTTCTGCCACTTGCACCGAGGCGTTATGTTCGAGCATTTCCATGATGGCGGAACGACGCTCATCGGCGAAAGCTCGGGTTGTCGCATGGGCCATAGCTGCTCCATTCTCAACCGAAATTTGCAGGAATTGTGTTGAGTCTATTTTCGTTCATTTTCTTTTTGAGTAAGAAAACGCCTTTCGATTACTTATCTTTTCTATAAAAGAAAGACGCTGAACGCCCAAAATTCAATATCGAATACGCCCACTCGGCTCCAATTCCTTCCGTTTACTTTTCAAAAACGACTGTATTGACCTGCATGGGCTCAATATCTCGCACATGCAAAGCCGCTGAATTTCATACAATGGACGCAGCAAAACGCAAGGTAAAACGCCTTGCGGACACGTACGCCCGATGTCCAGATGCGGGCGAGGGAGAGGAGCAAACGCTCATGGCACTTGTTACCACCGAAAAGATGCTCAAGGACGCTCAGGCCGGCCATTACGCCGTTGGCGCGTTCAACGTCGAGAACCTCGAGTTTGTTATGGCCGTTCTGGCCGCTGCCGAGGAGACCAAGTCCCCCGTCATCATGCAGACCACCCCGGGCACCATCAAGACCGCTGGTCTGGACTACTTCTACGGCATGGTCAAGGCTGCCGCCGAGCGCGCTTCCGTGCCCGTCGCTCTGCACCTCGATCACGGCGATGGCTATGACCGCTGCATGCAGGCTTTCCGCACTGGCTACACCTCTGTCATGATCGACGGTTCGCACGAGTCCTTCGAGGACAACATCGCCCTGACCAAGTCCGTCGCCGACGCTGGCCGCGCCATGGGTGTGCCCGTCGAGGCCGAGCTTGGCAAGGTTGGCGGCAAGGAGGACGACGGTCCCGCGGTTGAGGGCGAGAGCCCCTACACCGATCCGGCCGAGGCCAAGGAGTTCGTCGAGCGCACCGGCTGCACCTCGCTGGCCATTGGCGTTGGCACCAGCCACGGCGTGTACACGAGCGATCCGCACATCGAGCAGTCCGTGGTCAAGGCCATCCGCGACGCCGTCGACGTGCCGCTGGTTCTGCACGGCACTTCCGGTGTGCCCGATGAGCAGGTCGCCGAGGCCGTGAAGAACGGCATCTGCAAGGTCAACTACGCCACCGAGCTGCGTCAGGCCTACACCAAGGGCTTCATGGCCTACATGGCCGAGAACCC
>CATYJA010000130.1:0-4073 GCA_958407545.1 uncultured Collinsella sp.
TACACGTTGTTGAGGATCGGGGCAAAGATCAGGTGGTTGAAGTACTCGCTCACGCTGTCCTTGATGTCGTTGAGGCCGAGCTCCTTGGCGTCGAGCTGATAGACGCGCTCGCCACCGTACTGGTTGACGAAGCGGATGCCGCGCTCGTCGTTGCAGCGGCTGCGGCCGACGCTGATGAGCTGGAACAGCGAGGTGCGCTTGTCCAGGATCTCGAAGGGGCCATGGAAGAAGTCGCAGGTGTTGATGGTGCAGGAGTCGATCTGCAGCATCTCCTGCACGTTGCAGATGCTAAAGACGTAGGCGGCACCAAAGAGCGGGCCCTGGGCCATGACGTTGATGCAGGGCTTGTCGGCGTTCTGCTCGGCCCACTTGGCAGCGAGCGGACGGGTGTACTCGACGGCCTTGCGATAGATGGGGTCGACCAAGTCGAAGGCGGCCATAGCGGTCTCGTACTCGGCATAGCCCTCGGTCTGCTGCGTAAGCTCCATGGCGATCATGGTCACGACGGCAGAGTTGGTGCGGCCCATGCAGGACTCGTCGACGGCCAGGCTGTCGTACTGGATCTTGTAGTCGCAGACCTCGGTGAGGCCGGACTCGTCAACATAGATGGCGATGGTGCTGGCGCCGTGGTCCTTGGCGACCTGGGCGGCAACGATGGTCTCCTTGGTGCCGCGCATGGACACGACGACGGCCAGGGTGTTCTCGTTGACGTAGGCCGGGGTGGCGTGCACGAACTCGTTGCTGGTGTAGCTGGAGCTCACGACCTGCGTGGCCTCGTGCTCCATAAAGTACTGGGCAGGATAGTTACCGCCGTTGGATCCGCCGGCGCCAATCCACACGACGCGCTTGATGCCGCCCTTGTCAGCCTTGTCAGCCAAAACCTGGGAGACGACGTCCTTAACCTGTTCCTGAGTAGTCATCGTGCATCAGCCTTTCTTCTCGTTTGATGCTCTCGATGGCATACAAGTTACATACATGTTTTGGTTATGTCGACTAGTTGTATGCTATATTTGTCTTAGAAATTTTGCTGATGCGGTTTTCGACAACTGGCTACCAGCGGTTTTGTTGTTGTATTGAATACATGCTTACTTAGATAGGCATACAAGTTAGATACAGGTTGATCACATGAACGCTTCGTCTAAAAAGAAACTGAACCAATACGAGCGCTTGGCGGGCATGTTGCGTGACCGCATCGCCGCCGGCATCTACGCACGCGGAGACAAGCTGCCGTCCGAGATGGAACTCATGGACGAATCGGGGCTGTCGCGCAGCACCGTGCGCCACGCCCTTAAGGTTCTCGTTGATGAGGGCCTGGTGCGCACCGAGCGCGGGCGTGGCGCCTTTGTGGCCGACACGCCCGCGCTCCACGAGAACAACCTAGTGTTTTCGAGCTATACCAAGCAGGTCGAAGGTCAGGGCATGAAGCCCACCACGCGCACCGTGGACTCGGGCTTTGCCAAGGCGGCCGGCAGCATAGCTAAGTTCTTTGACGCCGCCGTGGGCAGCAAGCTCGTCAAACTTGTCCGCCTGCGCTACCTGGACGACGTGCCGCTGTGCCTGGAGACCACCTACCTGCCGCCAAGCTTCGAGACGCTCATCGATCGCGATATCAACGGTTCGCTCTACGCGACGCTGCGCCAAGAATTCCATCGCGCGCCAGCACAGGGACATAAGACCTTTGAGGTGTGCTATGCCTCGCAAAACGAGGCGTTTTTGCTCAACGTCGAGCGCGGGCAGGCGCTGATCCTGATCACCGACTACGTCTACGACACCGACGGCCGACCGCTCCATGTCTCTAAGCGCATCCAACGCACCGACCGCGCCAAATACACCGAGCCAATCGGCTAACCTGCCAAAATAAACCTGTCCCTAAATGATAGGTTTGGGGAGGTCGGGGAACCAGGTTGGTTTGGGTTGGTTGGGTGTGCGCTCGGCTAGGACCAGCTCCATCCAGCACATGTCGTACCAGCGGCCGAACTTTTGGGCGCAGCGATCGAAGGTGCCCACCAGGCGATATCCCATATGAGCATGGAAATCCTGACTGTTGTGCGTCAGGTACTCATCGTCCTTATCGTGCGGCACGGCGATGAGCGCGCACATATTGGTGATGCCCATCGCGATCAGGCACTGCTTGAGCGCATCGTGCAGCTTGCGACCCAGCCCGCCATGGCGCACATCGCGTGCCAGGTAGATCGACGTCTCGACCGACCAGTCGTATGCCTCGCGGCTGTTAAGCGGACTCACGTAGGCATAGCCTACCGGACGCCCGTCCAACTCCATCACCAAATACGGATAGCGCTTGAGCGTACGCTCAATACGCCCGGCGAACTCCTCAACGCTCGGCACCTCGTATTCGCAGGTAATCGCCGTCTGGCGCACATACGGCTCATAGATGGCAAGCAACGCCGGCGCATCATCGGGCGTCGCCAGGCGAATCGTCAGCTCGGACATCTCGGTCATACAACCCTTCCCCCTCAAAAACAGAGGCCGCCTTGCGCCAAACCCAGCGCAAGGCGGCCCCCCGTCATTACATCAGGCTACAGGACAGCCGCCAACGCGTCGATATCCTCCTGCGTCGTGGCCCAGCTGGTGCAAAAGCGCACCACCGTGTGGGTCTCGTCGTACTTTTCCCAGTACTCGATCGCCGCATGCTCGCGAATGCGCGCCATGTCCTCGTTGGGCAGAATCACGAACTGCTGGTTAGTCGGCGTCTCCAAGAAGAACCGGTAGCCGTGCTCGTGCAGCACGCGACAAAGCGCCTGCGCGGTTTCGATCGCCTGACGGCCAATCTCAAAATACAGGCCGTCGGTAAAGAGTGCCTCAAACTGCACGCCCGTCAGGCGGCCCTTGGCCAACAGCGCGCCGTGCTGCTTAATACGCGGAATGGGATGCGCCGGGGCGCGCATGCCGCAGAACACCACAGCCTCGCCGCAGAGCGCGCCGCACTTGGTGCCGCCGATGTAGAACACGTCGCACAGCTGCGCCAGCTCGGGCAGGGTAATGTCGCACTCATCGGCCGCCAGCGCATAGGCCAGGCGGGCGCCATCCACAAACAGCGGAATCTCGCGCTTCTGGCACACTGCGTGAATCGCCGCGAGCTCGGCCTTGGAGTACAGCGTGCCGTACTCGGTCGATAGGCTCACGTACACGGCACCCGGGAACACCGTGTGCTCGTAGCTCTCGTTTTCGTAGAACACCTGGATATAGTTCTCGAGGTCCTCGGCGTGCATCTTGCCCTCGTAGCCGGGGATGGCGAGTACCTTGTGGCCGCCAAACTCGATGGCGCCCGCCTCGTGGCAGGCGACGTGGCCAGTCTCGGCAGCAACGACGCCCTCGTACGGCGCGAGAAGCATGTCGATCACCGTCGCGTTGGCCTGCGTGCCGCCCACCAGAAAAAACACGTCGGCATCGGGGGCCTGGCAGGCCTCGCGAATAAGGTGCTTGGCACGCTCGGTATGTGCATCGGTACCGTAGCCGGGCTGCGGCTCCATATTAGTGTCGACGAGCGCCTGCAGCACCGCCGGGTGTGCGCCGTGGGAATAATCGTTGTTAAACGCGAGCATGGCAATCCTCTCTTACCGGGTATCGGCCAGATGATTCAAACGGAGCTATTGTACGCCGTTGGGATAGGCAATACGCGCGGCAAGGCACTCAAGCGCCAGCACCAGGGCAAAGCCGCAGCTCACGTCACTCAAAAAATGCGCTCCGATCACGATACGGCCAAAGGCGACGAGCGCCGCGACCACAGCCGCCGTCCAAAAGACCACCCGGCGGCGCGACGGCTTTTCCTTAAAGGCCGCCGCGGGAAGCCCGGCGAGCATGAGGCCAATCGCCGCATGCGCGGTGTGTCCACTCGCGAACGACTTAAAGCCGTCCTTGATTACGCCGGCGGCGATATAGCTCCACTTGTCGGGGTTGCCAATCACCCACCACGGCTGAAAATTGAGCCCCGGCGTGACCTCGATCACGCGCATGCGCGGGCGCGACCACAACGGCTTGACGATCACGTTGAGGATAATGGCCTGAGCGACCCACACGGCAAGCACCATCAACGCCCAGCGCGTGAGCTCGTC
>CATYJA010000131.1:0-4055 GCA_958407545.1 uncultured Collinsella sp.
CGCCCCAGCCCTTTGCGCCATTCCGCGCAACCGAGCGCGATTCTCAGGCACTTCAGGCAAGGAACACGATGAACGACCGACCTCTCGTCATAGGCAAAGGAACGAAGCAACGCCGCGACAAATACACGTGGCGCTACCGTCACAGCCTCGGCAAGGATCCGGTCACGGGCAAATACCGCTATTCGCCGTGGCAGACCATACATACCACCAAAAGCCGAGAGGTCGACGCCGCGCTCGAAGCCTACAAGGCAGAACTCAACAGCGGCACCTACGTCCAAAAATCGAGGGACACCGTCGGCTCGTACGCAAAAAAGTTCCACGACAACCGCGAAGGAACCATCACGCCGCTCGCCTACTCGACATCCTACTCAATCGAGAACCGGACGCGCACATCACATGCGTGATGCTCATGCTCGACACCGACATGAGAAGGGCAGAAGCCCTCGGGATGACGTGGTCCGATGTCTCCGTCGAGAACAGAAGCATCCTCATTGAGCAGCAGTTCGCGGCCGATCGAAGCGTTCGCTCGCCCAAAAGCAAGAAAAGCGTGCGGAGGATCTCGATAAGCGAGACGCTGACGTCGTATCTCGAATTCTGGAAAAAGGAGCAGGCCCGCGAAATGGAAGCCTTCGGCCTGGAACAAGTCAAAGGCACTCCGCTCGTCCACTCATTCGAACGAACGAAAGACAGGCATCCCCAAGTCAACTTCATGGACCTGAATGGGTTTTCGCGCTGGTTCAGAAACTTCAGCGTCGAGAACGGGTTCGGCAAGTTCGAAGGCGTTCGAACATACCATTATGTGAAGGAAACTGTCGACGGGGAAACGATTTCGAAGCGTTATGAGCATAAAGAGTGGCTCGAATTGAGGGATTACCTCAGGAAGCATCCCAAGGTTCGCGAGGCGAGGCATATCAGCACATATGAGAGCGAGCACCTTCCTTACGGATATTCGGGCCTATCGAGCCACACCGCTACTGCCGCTACTGCCCGCCAGCTTCCGAACCAGCGGGCGGTAGCAGCACCCCGAACATCTCGCCGACAGCGCAGAGAGTCGTCGACCTGGCGGCCAAGGCCGACATCGAGGACGTGATGCTGTGCGACCTGCCCGGCGTCCTGTCCTTCCTAGGGCTGCCACCTGAGACGGAGATGCCGCCGGGCAACAAGGGGAAGACGAAGCTCAAGAAGCTCTACAGGAAGGTGGCGCCGAACAAGGCATACCACTCCGGCGAGCGCGCCAAGGATTTGATCTCGCACCTCGACATGGCAGAGATCAGGGCATCGGCGCCCGTCCCGCTCGGAGAGATAGACAGAGCGGTCGTAAGCGGCTGATGTAACTTCTGACACCCTAGAACTTACATCGAGCCCCGAGCTCGGGGCTCTTTTCGTCTGGATTGGGGACGCATAGCCGGACGAAAACAATTTGCGTCTGGTAATAAGCGTACGAAAGCGCAATTTACGTCTTAATTCCGGACGCAAATCAAGACGTAAACCGTTTGCGTCTGCTATAAATCCGCACGAAAACGGTTTTCGTCTTGCAGGGCAGTTGCCGTTTCTACAGTTCAACTTCCAGTTCGGCTTTGTGTTCGTAGAGGTAGTCGCGCATGTAGGGGATGGCAAATGAGACCTTGCCGTACGAAGGAGCCTCGATAATCGATTCTCTTAACAGGCGGCTGCGGACGGAGCTCACCTGTTGAGGCGTTTTGTTTAGGGCATCGGCAACCATGCTGCTCGAGCTCGTTTGCCCCAAAGACGCCATGCTCAGCAGATAAGCGATGCACGTGGGCGGAATGCGCTGCAGCGCGGGCTCAATCACCATGGCGCAGAAGCGTTCGCGTGCCGTTGCAATGCCGTGCTCGGCTTCTTCTTCTCCAATAATCGCTGTATGTGCGCGTCTCGCCAACTGCCATGCGTAGTATCCAACGAGTTGGATCATGAAAGGATAACCTTGCGTTGCCTCGGCAAGTTGGCCGGCAATACCTGGCTGCAACTCCATGCCAGACGCTTCAATGGTTTCCTCGAGGGAGTACGACACTTCGGTTACTGCCACAGCCTTCAGGTCAAAGGGGAGGGCACGGCGCAAAAACGCAAGTGTCTTTCCGTTGATGATGCTTTCAATCATCGAAGGCAGCCCCGCAAAAACAAAGGCGATATCAAGGTCTTCGCCGATAACCTGCTGAATCGCAATGGAGAGCGTTCGGACCTCATCGAGCTCTGCGTCTTGAACCTCGTCGAGAGTGATGAGCAGGCCATTTCCATTCTTGGATATTGTCTGTCTCATGGCGTCGCGTAGCGATGGGCCGATTCGCTCAATGTCTATGCTGCCGATGGATATGCCAGCTACGGTGGGCTCAAATCTGGCGTGTTTGGCCTGGAATTTGGGCTGCAGCTGTTCGAGAATGCGCTGGCAAAGTCCCTCGGTTGCGACCTCTTTTATGACCGTCCAGCCACGGCTTTGCGCCAAACGTGAGCACTCGTCAAGGAGGACCGTCTTGCCCGTTCCACGGACGCCGGCTATGCGCATTAGGCGCCCCGGGGCACCAGGCCCGTTGACGAGGCCCTCATTGAATTCTTCGAGCACATCTTCGCGGCCGATAATCGTGGGAGGTGTTTTACCTGCTGTGGGCTTAAAAGGGTTTGTTTGCATGTGAGCCACCTTTGCTCAAGATATAGCAAGATATAGCAAAGTATAGCAAGATATAGCAACGTATAGCGCTGTTTGCGGGTTCTTACGGTGGTGCTATTTCCCGAATGCCACGCGCACAAAGCGCTGGGCGAACAGCTTATTAGCGACGTTGATGACATGCCCCAAGAACAGCGCCGAGATGGCGGTGGTCACGCCAAAGCCGCCCAGGTTGTGCATGAGCGCGAGCGACAGAACGAGAGACACGGCGACATGCGAGCAGTCGAACACGACTTTTACGTCGCCAAAGCGGCGTTTAATCTTTTCGGCAATGACCTGCACCAGGCCGTCGGGCGCGTTGGGGACAACGCCCATGTTGACGACGAGACTTACGCCAAATGCGGTGACAGCGAGGGAGAGCAGCATGGTCTCAACCTGTATGGGGAGTGCTGCGGGATGCAGCGGGTTGACCGCCATGAAGAAGTCGGTGAAGCCGCCGATGAGCGTTGAGAAGCACAGCTCGAGCAGGATGCGCGGCTGGAACTCGCGTCGCAAGATGGTGAATTGTGCCACGATGTAGGCGACATAGGTAGCAGTGATCCAAAAGCCGAGCGTCTTGCCCGTGAGCATGGATAGGGTTGTGGCAAAGCACGTGAGCGCGGCGACGCCCAGGCCGGATGCCGTCTGGAGACTCATGCCGAGTGCCAGTACTGCAACGCCCACCAGATACATCAGCATTCTGATGACGGTATGGCACCAGTCGATGTTCTCGCCATGCATGATGATGAGCGGTCGCATGTTGCTACCCGTCCTTTCGGTTGTGTGAAAAAGCTGACCCGGGCCGGCAAAAGAGGGTTATCGGAGGCACTGCTGCAAAAGCAGAAAAGCCGGCCCCACGGTCAGTCGTCTAGGAAGTGTCTCGCTGTGCCGGAATGGGACTAAAGGTCCAACGAGACGGGAAGAAAGCAAATGACATTGCGTGGGCAATAGGATGCCAAGATGGTAGGGTGCGTCTTAGCATCCTATTGCCCACGCTCGACGAAATCGGTTTCGTTTGAGCCTTAGTATACGCACGGGATTCTATTTGCAAAGAGAAAAACAATAAAAAGTGAACGTTCACCTAATCGCAACAACTCGTTGGCTGTAGTTGCGGTGGAATAGTTCCTGTTTTTGCTGCTGAAGGCCTTGAACAGGAACTATTCCACCGCAACTTATGAGGGGGCGGGGGATGCGATAGTATTGCATGGTGGTATTCGACTAACCGAGGACTTATCCGAGGGCTTTATGGAACAGCACCAGCATTATCAGAGCCTGCAAGACCAGGCGTACAACGCATTGCGCTCCAAGATCATCTATGCCGAGCTCAGGCCCGGCACGCGTCTTTCGGCGATTGGTCTGGAAAAGGAGACGGGAATCGGGCGCACGCCCATTCGCG
>CATYJA010000132.1:0-3962 GCA_958407545.1 uncultured Collinsella sp.
CCGTCGCTCCTGCCGAGGCCGTCGAGGTCGAGGGGCTGGTCGAGCAGTTTGCCGGCTCGGCCGACGCCTTCGACGCCGCCATGGACGCCATGGCCGAGCGCTTCCCCGAGCGCCGCGCCTCCGCCCCCGGCGACGCCGCCGACCGCGCCCGCATCACGCCCGAGACCGAGCTTGACGTGCCCGCCACCTCCATCTACCAGGCCGGTGCCATCAAGCTCGAGGAGGAGCTCTCCCCTGCTGAAGCCTTCGAGACCGGCATGGGCGAGGCTGCCTACACCTACTTGGCCGACCACGCCACCAAGCGCATCGTCATCGATGTGCCCGCATACAAGCACGCCAAGGTTACCGTGCGCGTGAGCGGTGTCGATGCAGCCGCGGCCATCGCCGCCATCGACGTCGTCGCCCGTCCCCAGTCGACGCTCGATCTGCTTATTGCCCTGGACTCTCCCGTTGCCGGCCAAGGCGTCGTGGGATCCGTGCTACGCGTGTGCGCCCACGAGTACGCCACCGTCAACGTGACCTGCACGCAGACGCTCGACGATAGCTGGATCGCGCTCGACGACACCGGCCTGTTCCTGGACGAGGGCGCGCGCGTCAACGTGCAGCACACCGTCCTGGGTGCCGGCGCCAGCGCCACCGGCCTTGCCGGCGACCTGCTGGGCGATACCGCCAAGGTCACCATCGATACTGACTACCTGGGCGCCCGAGAGCAGGTGCGCGACTTTAACTACGAGCTGCGCCACCGCGGTCGCAAGACCGAGTGCGAGATCGACGCCAACGGCGTGCTGACCGGCACGTCCAAGAAGGTCTACCGCGGCACCATCGACCTCGTGCACGGTTGCAAGGGTGCAACCGGCACCGAGCGCGAGACGGTGCTTTTGGCCAACAAGGGCGTCGACAACAAGACCGTTCCCGTCATTCTCTGCGACGAGGACGACGTCGCCGGCAACCACGGAGCCACCATCGGCCACGTCCGCGACGAGCAACTGTTCTACCTCGCCTGCCGCGGCCTTGACCAAAACGCCGCCGAGGACCTGTTCGTCCGCGCCAAGCTGGAGGACGCCGCACTTTCCGCCACCGACGAGCGCACCCGCGCCGCCGTCGTCCGCTTGGGCAACAACCTGATCGACAACTTTGAAGAGGAGCTCGCATGATCGACACCGAGCACGTTAAATGCGACACCTGTACCGCACCGGAGCCTATGGAGCTCGACGCCAGCGACGAGGCCTCGCGCGGCTGGCCTACCGTCGACATCGAGACTAATCCCTACAAGGCGCAGTTCCCGCTGTTCCAGCAGCACCCCGAGATCGCCTTCCTCGATAGTGCCGCCACCGCGCAGCGTCCTGCCTGTGTGCTCGACGCCGAGCGCGACTTCTACCAGCGCATGAACGCCAACCCTCTGCGCGGCCTGTACTCGCTGTCCGTCGAGGCCACTGAGGCTATCGCGAAGGTGCGCCAGCAGATCGCCGACCTCATCGGCGCTGCCCAGGCCAACGAGGTCGTCTTCACCCGCAACACGAGCGAGTCGCTCAACCTGGTCGCCAAGAGCTTTGCACCCACAGTCCTCGAGCCGGGCGACGAGGTCGTCATCACCATCATGGAGCACCACTCCAACCTGATTCCGTGGCAGCAGGTCTGCCGCGAGACCGGCGCCAAGCTCGTCTACCTCTACCCCACCAAGACCGGCCAGCTCACGACCGAGGAAGTGCTTGCCAAGGTGGGCCCCAAGACCAAGATCTTGGCCGTGGGTCAGGTCTCTAACGTCCTGGGCGTCGAGAACCCGGTCAAGAATCTCGGCAAGCTCGTGCACAAGTATGGCGGCTATCTGGTCGTCGACGGCGCGCAGTCGCTGCCGCACATGCCGGTCAACGTAGCCGATCTGGGCGCCGATTTCTTTGCCTTTAGCGCGCACAAGGCCATGGGTCCCATGGGCATCGGCGTGCTGTGGGGCAAGATGGACCTGCTCAACGCCATGCCGCCCATGCTTACCGGTGGCGAGATGATCGACTCGGTCACCGAGCAGGACGCCGTCTGGGCGCCCATCCCCGAGAAGTTCGAGGCCGGCACGCAGGACGCCGCCGGCATCTTCGCCACAGGCGCGGCGCTTGATTACCTGGTTAACACCGTGGGCTACGAAAACATCCAGGCCCGCGAGCAAGCACTCGTCCATTACCTGATGGGCGAGCTCATGCAGCTCGACTTTGTCCAGATCATCGGCTCTATCTATTGGGACAACCATCACGGCGTCGTGAGCTTTAACGTCCACGGCATCCACCCGCACGATGTCGCGAGCATCATGGACATGGACGGCGTCTGCATCCGCGCGGGTCACCACTGCGCGCAGCCGCTGCTCACCTGGCTGGGCGTCGAGAACCTCGCCTGCTGCCGCGCCAGCGTAGCCTTCTACAACGACAAGGCCGATATCGACAAGTTCATCGCCGGTCTGCATCACGTTTGGAGCACGTTCAATGGGTAATCTGTACACCTCCACCACGTTTATGGAGCACAACTCACACCCCGACTACAAGTACGAGATGGATGCCCCCACGCACGAGCACGACGGCATCAACCCCAGCTGCGGCGACGAGCTCACCTTGCAGCTCCGTGTCGAGAACAACGTGATCGAGGAGGCCTCGTTTACCGGCCACGGCTGCGCCATCAGCCAGGCCAGCGCCGACATCATGGCCGACCTCATCACCGGCGAGACAGTCGAGGAGGCTCGTCGTCTGGCAGAGCTTTTCCTCGCCATGATTCGTGGCGAGCAGCTCTCCGAGGAGGACCTGGAAGACCTGGACGAGGCCGCTCAGCTCCAGGACATCTCGCACATGCCTGCCCGCGTCAAATGCGCCGAGCTCGCCTGGCGCACCCTCGACGGCATGCTCACGGGACAAAATAATCAGTAATATTTGTCTCGAATCTGAAGAATCCTGTTGGCCGAATCGCTTAACTTTCGCGATTCGGCCATTTTCTTTTCTGCCTTTATTTCGAGCCCTCGGCCTGCGCGTCCACCTGCGCATAAGCACGCACAATACGAGAAACGGTACTTTTGCCAATCCCCGTATACCGCTCAATCTGACGCACCGTGAAACCGGCATCGCGCAATCCAACAATAACGGTATCGCGCTGCGCAGGCGGTGCGGCCTTAACCCCGTGGAGCGGAGCCCCGAGGCTCTTCGCCAACTTGTCGGCAAAGGCGTGGCGTTCCCACTCCGTCTCTTTCATATCGCACAGCGCTGGCTCGCCGCTGTCGGGCGTCGAAAGCGAATAAGCAATAAAAGCCTTAGCAGAACCGAAAAGCTCAAGCACGCATGAAGGGTCGGAAAATCCCCTCGTCATATCGTTGTCATAGGCCCGTAGATGCTCGGCAAAGCTGCTCCACGGATAGCGCTCAATCAGAGCAATGCCCGCCTCCTGCGGATCGGTGTGCACAGAGCGAATAGCCTCCATCACCTGCCAGTCGGTATCGAGCGAGCGGCGCTCAAAACGTTCACGAAACAGGCAACCCGCGCGCCCGGTACGCTTATTGAACCGACGAGCATACGTCAGCAGCAGCCGCTGCATGGCTGCGCTCATTTTGTCCTCGTAATCCAAAAGCACCAGATCCACGTGGTCGCTCATGAGGCACCACGCCAAAATCGTCACCTGGGCATCGCGGCAGCAGTCGCGCATTAGCTCCAAAAACTCCCACCGGTCCTCGTCACTCTCAAAGATCAACTGCCCGCCCGTACCGCGAGCACATACATGGTAAAAACCGGTGATCGTTTTCCAAACGCGCTGCACGGCGCTCCCTTCGCCGGGATCTGCTTACCATCCAATACATCACGATTGAAACGTGCCATCAAAACTTTCACGCAAAATGGCACCCGTCGACGGTAAAAGGCGGCAAACCGACGGCGAACGGCAACATAGCCTGTCTCTTATACACATCCCGAGCCCACGAGACGTAACTGAAGATCTCGTAT
>CATYJA010000133.1:0-3957 GCA_958407545.1 uncultured Collinsella sp.
CCGTACGCTTGAATTGAGAAGGGGGAGGCCTCGCGGCCTCCCCCTTTTTTGCGTTTGATACACCACAATGTAGTTGCATTCACCTCTAGCCCGGTTGGGCTTATGAGTAATGAGCTTTTATTTAAAGACAATAAATCGAATCACAAGGGCAACTGCTATGACCACAATGATTAAAAGTAGCAATTGGAGTCGATGCTGCTTACGTCGTTTACTTGATGAGACGAAGATCGTTTTCCCTTGTTTTGGCGTCTCGAGATAACGAGCCGAATGCGTTAAGGTTTGCTTAGGTCGAGGACCTCTTTGCTGTCGAGTTATGGGCGCTTTCGTCGGGTCGTCATTGATTGCGCTGTTTTTTGATAACGGTGCATCTTTCAGATATACGGGATCGCTCGATGCGACGCCCATGTGCTTACGTCCCGTCTGGGCATCCTCGAGCGTTTGATATCGATTTCTCGTCACATACTCGGGCTCTGCATCATTAATGGGCTCTTGCGAGATGTGGGGGCGATGGAACCGTGGCGGCTGCGTGGAAGTATCTTCCCCCTGCATCGGCATAAACATATTGTTCTGGTTTTGGTCGTCCATGATGCCCTTTAGCTCGTTACAAACAACGTGTACGCGCTCATTGTAAGCCCCTTGTTATTTGTAGCTGTGGACATACTCGTTATTTAAGCTCTGGTTCAAAGAACCTTAACCTTCCTAAAACCTTAGTGCGACACACTTAGATATGTTTATAGTAATGGACTCAAAAAACTTTATAGTCGATGTATATATGAGCATTGGGTGGGCATATATAAGAGCGTCAAAAGAAGTCCCAGTCACCTAGAAGATGACTCGGCAGTCCTATAAAGGAGTGGTAAACATGGCAAGCATGGTTCCTTATCGTTCGGTTTTTGGCGTTCGTCCCTCTGCAAGCTCGCTGTTCGATCTTTTTGATGATATGAGTGACCTAGCGAACGGCTCGATTGCCTCTAAGGCGTTCCCCGTTGACGTTGAGGATAAGGGCGATGGCTATGAGGTCAAGGCTTATCTTACCGGCGTCGCCAAGGACGATATCGATGTCGAGCTTAACGAGGGCCGTCTCTCCATTAGCGTGAATGTCGAGGAAGACGAGGAGAACGAGGGCAAGAACTTCCTGCAGAAGGAGTTCAGCTCGTACAGCGCGACCCGTGGCGTGTATCTCAAGGACGCTTCGAGCGAGGGTCTCTCGGCTAAGTACGCTGACGGCATCCTTACCGTTACGGTTCCCAAGATCGTCGAGAAGAAGAACGTTACGAAGATTTCCATCGACTAACTTCGTTGGTGTTCTGCGCTATTAAAAGATAACAAAAGGGGCTGGGAAGCGATTCCCGGCCCCTTTTGCTGTCTAGGAAAGCCTATTGAATGGTTGCTGGCCGATACTGGCTTGCGGGGCGTATCGAGAGTTTTCGCGATCCTTGGAGAAGGGTGGCGGAGCTGCCGACCTCGTCATCCAGGGTTGCGGCTAGAGCTTTGGCATAGCTTTTGACGGTAAGGCTCGGACGATTGTTATCTTGGCTGATATGCATGGCAATGAGCTGTTCGGTGCGATCGGTAACAAGTTCGCGCGCGGCTTCGGCGGCTTGGTCGTTGGAGAGGTGTCCCCTTGCAGACAGGATACGCTCCTGAAGAAAGCGGGGATATTCTCCCTCGCGCAGCATGGCCACATCGTGGTTGCTTTCGAGCGCGAGGACTCGACAATCTTTGAGGGTGTTCATGGCTTGGCTCGATAGCTCTCCGGTGTCGGTGGCAAAGCCGATGGAATCATCGAGAGCATTGAATCGATAGCCGACAGGATTGATGACATCGTGTGATGTTGAGTAGGTTTGCACGTGGATGCCGACAATGGATAGGGTGTCACCGGGATCGAATTCCTCGACAGGCAGATGTGAAAGATTTTCTTTGTTCGAAAGTGTGCCCCTGCTGGCAAAGAGGGGGCCGTGCCAGTGCTTGCACCAGACATCGAGACCCTTGATGTGATCGCTATGCTCATGAGTAATGAGAAGAGCCGAGACGTTGTCTGCCGAGAGCCCCAGTTCTGCCATGCGCTTTAATGTCTCGCGGCGAGAAAGACCGTCGTCAATCATGATGAGCCCCCGGGGGCCTTCGATGAGCGCGCAGTTGCCTTTTGAGCCGCTGCCAAGGATATGAAGGTGCAGACGAGACATAAGATTCCAAAGGATACAATGGGTGCGAACGAATAGAGGAGGAAGCAAATGCCAACGGTATCTCAGCATTATGGACACCATGCTGCATCGCGGGCTGATGATAAAGCCCTGGCAACGCGGCAGACGGCTGCCCCCGTGGTGCTCATGGTATCAGGTGGTGCGGACTCGACGGCTTTGCTCCTTATGGCGTGCACATCAAAGTTGGATATTCTGGATGGGCGTGGTGTAGCCTCCATCGCGCGCGAGCGGCTGCACGTGCTGCATGTGAACCATCATCTACGCGGCGAGGCATCCGATGGCGACGAGGCCTTTGTACGCGGCCTATGCGCACAATATGGCTTGCCGCTGTGTGTTGAGCATGCCTATTTTGATGATGAATCGGGCAATATCGAGGCGGCTGCCCGCGAGGTGCGCTATGCCGCGGCGCGGAGGTATGTCCGCGAGCTCTGCGCCCAGACGGGGGCACCGCGAACGGCGGCTCGTATCTGCACCGCGCACACGTCTTCGGATCGCGCGGAAACGTTTTTGATGAACGCGATTAAGGGTTCGGGGCCCGCTGGTCTATCGAGCATTCCTCGCCGGAGGAATATCGTGGTGCGTCCCTTGCTCGACCTGACTCATGATGAGCTCGTGGGCTATCTGCAGGTGCATGGTCAGCCGTGGCGAGAGGACGAGAGCAACGAGGACGTGTCGTACTTGCGCAACTACGTGCGCCATCGAGTGATGCCGGTGGTGGCGCAGCGCAACGCGAGCGTCTGTAAGACGATTGGCGCCGCCTGCGAGATCTTAGGCGATGAGGATGCCTTTCTTTCCCAGCTTTCCGCACAGGCGTTTCGAAGCTGCCTGCGCAAGGAGGCGGCGGGTGCACTGGTCCTTGACGCTCGCCGACTGGCCGCGGCCGAGGTGGTGATTGCTCGGCGCATGGTGCGACTGGCAATTAAGCGTATCGACCCAGACGCTCGCCCGGAGATGCGGCATGTGGAGCGCGTGCTTGCCTGTGTTGCCGAAGGCTCGGGTTCGGTCACGCTGCCGGCGGGAATCGATGCGCGCGTGGAGTTTGGCATGCTGTCATTCAAGGCCCCGGCGGCGCGCGAGGGGTTAGTTGCCGATTGGGTCGCCATTCCCGGTCGATTGCCGCTGGGGGCGGGCCGCATCCTGGTGGCAGAGCCAATGGCCGTTGAGCTGGGGTGTGATATTGTGCGCCGTGCCCGCGAACTCGCGGGTGCCGGAGGGGTGGCCGCTATGGTGGATGCCGCGACGCTGGGCTTTGCCGATCGCGATAGCGAACGGATGCTCGCCGGCTCGCGCGGGGAGATTCCCGCCGAGGCGCGTTTGGCGCGTCTGTGGGTAGACGGTCCCGCGCCGGGGGATGTGATGTGTCCGTTGGGCATGAGTGGGCGAAGTAAGAAGGTGTCCGACCTGCTCAACGAGGCTCGTATTCCCGTCTCTGAGCGCGCAGGCGTTCCCGTGGTGAGAACGGCTCCGGGAGGTGCCGTGGTATGGGTCGCAGGCGTTCGCACGGACGAGCGTTTTAAATGCACGGCCGCAACGCGCGTGGCGTATCTGCTTCGTGTGGTCGATGCGGAATAGCGTCCCACGCCAGCTATTCTGTGCGACGTTGACGGTATTCCCGCGCTGATGGCGTACGGGCTGGAAAATATACCCCGTGCGCTGCTAGAATGTGAAGTTCGCGTCCATACGGCGGTGTGTGGGCGATAAGCACAAGAAAGGGTTGTCATGGCTTCTCAACATCCGGATATCGAGAAGGTTC
>CATYJA010000134.1:0-3785 GCA_958407545.1 uncultured Collinsella sp.
TAGGTGTTGGCAAACGTGAGCAAAAAGATGTAGCCCGCCGACGAGAACACCGAGAGAAAGACGATCAGCGGCTGCGTGCGCGTGACGTCCCAAAAACGCTGCAGCGTGCGACGCACGGTGGAGCGTTTGAGCGGACTGGTGTTTCTCTGAGACATGGGCTTCCTTTCGCGTCTGATAGGGCGAAACGCCATTGTTGCACACTAAAGCGCACTTCAGGCAAGTGCGACGCGAAAAGCGCCCGCGCCCCGCGCTTGCGCAGGCGCCCCGCCGTCAGATGAAGCTAGTCCTCGTCTTTTTGGTCTGCGAGTAGGCTCGCAGACGTAAGCCCCAAGATCTCGTCGGCCTCCTCGGCATCTTCCAGGGCGTCGATGTCCTTGAGCTTGCGCTCCATGACGTTGGTGCGCGTGGTGATGATGCCCTCGACCGTTTTGCCCGCGGTCTCGATCTGCTGCTGGGCGCGGCGCAGCGCCTTTTGATAGCGCGGCAGCTCGGCCTTGACAGCGGAGAGCACGCGCAGTACATCGTCGGTGCGTTTTTGCAGCTTAAACGTTTGGTAACTCATCTGCAGGCTGTTGAGAATGGCCGCCATGGTGCTGGGGCCGGCAACGTTGACGTGATAGTCGCGGCCCAGGGTCTCGATAAGCCCGGGGCGGCTGACGACCTCGGCGTACAGTCCTTCAAACGGCACGAACATGATGCCAAAGTTGGTCGTTGCCGGCACACTCAGGTACTTTTCGCAGATATCCTTGGCCTCGCGCTTGACCATGGTGTCGAGCGTCTTGCGCGCAGCCGCCACGGCCTCCGCATCGCCCGACTCCTGCGCGTCGAGCAAATGCTCGTACGCGTCGCCCGGAAACTTGGAGTCAATCGGCAGCAGCACGGGATCGCCCTCGTCCACCGGCAGCTTGACGGCAAACTCAACGCGCTCCGAGGCGCCGGGCTTGGTGGCGACGTTTTCCAGATACTGGTCGGGTGTAAGAATGTCCGCCAGAATTGCACCCAGCTGCACCTCGCCCAAAATACCACGCGCCTTCACGTTGCCCAGCACGCGCTTAAGGTCGCCCACGCCGGTGGCGATGGATTGCATGTCGCCCAGGCCCTTGTACACGGCCTCGAGCTGGTCGCTCACCTGCTTAAACGATGCCGACAGGCGATCGTTGAGCGTGCGGGAGAGTTTCTCGTCCACCGTCGCGCGCATCTGATCGAGTTGCACGTTGTTGTCTTTGCGGATAGCACCCAGCTGGGCATCGACCGTCTCGCGCACCTTGTCCAGGCGGTGCTCGATGCCCTCGCGGTTGGCACCGAGCTGTTGGGCCGTCTCGCGGCGAAGGTCATCCATCCGGTCACCAGCTTGCGAAAACTCACGTGCAATGGTCAGGTAACGTTGCTGCCCCACGGCCGCATCTGTCGTCTGCTGCTGCGCGATGGCGTTGGCCGTGTGGCGAGTTTCGGCCAGCGCGACGTTCAGGGCATCGAGCGCGTTGTTGGCCTGCTCGAGTGCTGCCAGCGTTTCCGCGCTACTGTCGCCACGCTCCCGCAACTCGGCACGCAGGCTCTTGAGCTGGAGGGCGCAAGCCACAGCAACCCCCACCGCCACCAAGGCGATCACAACAAGCACGATATCAATAGCAGACATAAACTCCGCCCAACAAACCCAATCGAGCACCAATCAAAACCGCGATCAATCTTACCCCGCCATACGCACCGGGCGCCCGGCCCCTTCTTGGGCGCCCCTCTCCTCCGCATATTCCATAATGCGGCGCGCCGTCTCCCTGCTCACCTTTGAGTCATCACCGGCTAAATATGCGTACACGTTTCCCTTATTCAGATTCAAATCGCGGCAGAGACCGTAGCGCGTTACACCCGATTCCTCTAGCGCTCCCAACGTTCTTTTTCGCATCAGGGCGTTGATTCTTCTGTCCGCCACTGGCTTTTCCTTCACCGCTCTATACGCACGCCAAACGTTGGCATAACGATTAGGAAGTTTGTCCTCGGCGCATAGAGATGCCAGGCTACCCGTTTGGGCGTACAAGGACAAAACGCCTCGGTAACCCTCTTCCATCCACGAACCCTCGGATAAGCCCAGAACGTATTCGGCTTTACCCTGTGCCAAAGCGAGCAAAAACAGGGGCTCCGCCACGCGCGGCGCAACCGTCGTCGCTTGCTTAACCAGTTTTCTAAAACTGAGCGACTGCTGTCCGGATAGCTCTCGGCAATAGCCTTTTAAGAATCCCTCAAAGGTCAGATTCAACCGAGCACCTCCTTTTTGTATTGGCTGTATGCGCAGACCATCTCTTGATAACTCCGCTCCGAAGGCGACGACGCCAGCGCCTCGCCCTCGTTGAATATAAGCCGTTCGAGCAGTCCCCAATCAAGTCGGTCGACGAATGCCTGGCTATGAAGATCGACGATGTCGTTCGGGCGGTAGGCATAGAGCTTCATTACCGCCAGATCCTCCAAGGATGGCGTAAAGTACCTGATAAAACGCGCCCCAATATCCAAGGGGATCAAACGATCTTCGTAATTGAATGGCATCTGATTACAATATGCCACCGCCATACCATTCACCTCGGGGTATCGAGCTATGATCTCGCGGAGGCACCTGTCCGCCTCAAACACATCGATGTCATGTGTAACCGAACGATTCGTCACATCGTTTAGCATGAAGGCGCTTCCTCCCACCAATACAACGCTCGGCCTGTCGTCTCTTGGACCTATTTCCAGCTCTGCCTCTTCGTCAATGCCCAACAGAGTCTGCTCTAAATCCTGCTTATACATAACAAATCCTATTATTATTCATCTTCAATAATACTATTCAGTCGCACGATAGGGCCCGTAAGATGCAAGGATTCCACTCGTGGCGATAATCCCTACACCCTAGAAGTCCTAATGTGACAAACGCTAACTCTCCCAGCCGGCGCGGATTGTTGTTATGACATCGCCTAGGCGCTGGCCGAGGGCTGACAGATGTTGGAACACTTCGCTGGGCGAAGCACCGTTGAGGATGCAGGTGAGCGCATACGAGACCAAGAAAATCGCCGCAAGTCCTAGCGGAATGAGCACGATCATCGCCAATGTGCGCAGGCGCTGGCCCACGCGGCGACGACGCGCACGACGCTTGTCGAACGCGAGCTCCTGCGCATATGAATCTTGCTGTACGGAATAGGCCTCTGATGCCGATTCGCACCCGGGCACAGCTGCAGGTACAGCAGCGGGCACGACATTTTGCGCAAAGGGCTGGGCTGCCGCCCCTTGCATTTGCATCTCCATGAGTCGTTGCTGCTGACGCAGCATGCGCTCAGCTTGTTGCTGCGGAGTCTCAAGAAACAGATCCATGCTGGCCTCCAAAATCGGAGCATTCGACGCTTACGACCAGCATCCCGCACCGCCATGACCGCGACAACGCAATCGCCGGCAATAGCCACAAAGTTTCTTTTGCTCAAAAGCTGTCGAAAAGCTCAACAACTCCCCTACCAGCACTTTCTCTGAGCTTTTTTTCGCCATCAATCTTTTGGACTTCCGCCTTTACGTCAACTGACCAAAATCTAACCAAAAGCTTGACGAAAATTGTGGAGACCGGGACTCCACAAAAACGTGCCGCCCCAAAAAGAGGCGGCACACAATCTTTAATATCAGCTTTTCTGTAGCGAGCACGCGACGACTCAACGCCGGAGCGCAGGGCGGGGAAACCTTTGCCTCGCGCGACCCTGCGAAGCCGTGAGCGAGAGGGAAAGGTTTCCCCGCCCTGCGCCCCGTGGTCGGTGAGGACCGACTACATGCCCGCG
>CATYJA010000135.1:0-3777 GCA_958407545.1 uncultured Collinsella sp.
CCGAGACGGTCCCGGGCTGACAATTTCGACTGTAATGGACGTTCTTAAACGACTAGTCATTGGGGACACTCTTGAACAGGCAACATTCAAGGAGTGTCCCCGGATGCCGGCACTTAGAGACGTTCCCAAAGTGACGGCACATAAGGAACGTCCCTAAGTGCCGACTACAGTGGCAGGCCTTGGCCGAGCATGGCTATGGCGCTCATCAGGACCAGCATGCCGGCAGCGTAGGGCAGCACCGCGCCCAGGAGCTCGGCATCCTTACCGCGCACGTGCACGGCGGCAAGACCAATGGCGAGGGTCTGCGGCGAGATCATCTTACCGGCGGCGACGCCCAAGGCATTCAACGCGACCATCCAGTAGTCGCTCACACCCAGCGCAGTGGCAGCCTGGCTCTGAATGGGGCCAAACAGCATGCCCGAAGACGTGCCCGAACCGGTCACGAACGCACCGACCGCACCGATCCACGGAGCCAGAATCGGGTACAGACCGCCGGCGACCGCAATGCAAAACGCGCTGATCGACGAAATCATGCCGGCATAGCCCATCACCTTGGCGCAGCCCAGCACCGAAAGCATGGTGATCACCGTCGGCGTCATCTGCTTCACAGTCGCGGCCAGCACCTCGCCCATCATGCGCGGCGAAGCGCCCTGAATGGCACCGCCGACAAACGCCGCCAGGAAAATCCAGACGCCCGGCGTATTGATCCACGAAAACGTAAGCGTACCGGGATTCTCACCGCAATACACCTGCACATGGCTCGCAAACGGCGCGAGCGCAGCATGTACAGCGGGCACCAGATTAGACGTGCCCAGCAGCAACACAAAGATCAGGATGAAGCACGACCAGGCCGAAAGCGCCGATTTAACGGTGAGCTGTTCGCCGGCCTCGATATTCATATGGAAGCGTGCGTCCAGATGCCCCGACTTCTCGGCACGCATGGCAAGCGCAGCTGTCAGCGCGAGCGAAACGATGGATCCTACGACCACGGCCAGCTCGGGGCCCACAAACATGGCAACGACCAGAGCCGCGCCGACAAACGACACGCCGGAGAGCAACGCCACGCCGGCAACACCGTGCAGACGCTCGCCCACACTCGCGGCATTGCCCTGGTCATCGGCAACACGGCCCGCAACCAGCACAATAAATAGCGGCATCACCACAAAGAACGGTGCGAGCTGCACCAGCTGAACGGTCGCTAGGTGAAGGGAATCCAAACCCACCAGGTCGGCAACGGACACCGTGGGGATGCCGATGGAGCCGTAGGGCGTGGGCACGCCGTTGGCCAGCAGGCAGATGAGCACGGCAGGCACGACCTCAAAGCCCAGGCCCGCGAGCATGCCGGCGGGAATGGCGACAGCGGTACCGAAGCCGGCCATGCCCTCCATAAAGCCACCGAAGCACCAAGCCACGAGCAGCGCCAGCAGACGGCGGTCGCTGCTGATGGAGGTGATCATGCTGCCGATCACGTCCATGGCGCCCGTACGAACGCACAGGTTATACGTGAACACCGCGGCGATGATCACCAGGACGATGGGCCACAGAGCCATCAAAAAACCTTCGAGCGAGGCGGTCGCGATCTGCGCTGCCGGCAGGTGCCACCATGCGAAGGCAAGCAAGCACGAAAGGACAAACGATCCGATAGCGGCCTTCCAAGCTGGCCATTTAAAGCACAGCAGCATCACGACCAGCCAAATAATCGGCACAAGAGCCAGTAAGAATGCGGCGACGTCCATAGGTAGAAGCTCCTTGGTACCGCGTGGGCGGCATCGGGGGTGTCACAAAACTTCAACAGGATACCGCACGTTTACCGACAAATTACAGCCGCCCGCCGAAATTATTGAACAATCCGTTCAAAAACACGAGCGAACACCGTCGCGTCTATACTAAAGCGCAGCAATAGAAAGGACTCCGCTTTGAGCATCACGCCCCTCGATAGCATTCGCCGCGCCATCGCCCGCCGCAACGGCACCTCCAACCCCGCTGCATCGAGAGACGGCGCCGCGAAGGCCCAGGGCGGCCGCATCGAGAACGGCCTCTTCCCTGCCTCGCACACCGCCGAGGAGCTCGCTCGCATCCAGGAGCTGAGCCAGCGCAACGCCGGCGGGCCCGATAGCAGCCAAGCCACACGTCGCCGGCGCGAACGCGATCGGGAGCCCGGCCCCGTTCGCCGCATGGTCAACGCTTGGTGGAACCGTCTGCTCGGCGCCGTCTACGGCGGCGGCTTCTCCATGCAGGAAGCGGAATACGAGGAGCACGCCACCAGTCGCGACTATCTTTGGAACACCCTCGGCACCGCCGTGTGGGGCTTGGCGTTTCCGCTGCTCACCATCGTGTCTACGCAGCTCGTGGGCGCCGAAGAAGCCGGCAAGTTCTCCATCGCCTTCGTCACCGGCACGCTCATCATGATCGCATGCAACTACGGCGTGCGCAATTTCCAGGTCTCAGACATCGACGAAAAGACGTCCTTTGCCTCCTACCAGCTCAACCGCTGGCTTTGTGGAGCGCTCGCCCTAGGCTGCGGCCTCATGTACAGCAGCGCCCGCGGCTATGACGCGCAGATGGCGACGATCGGCCTGGGCGTCTACCTGTATAAGGTCATCGACGGCATCGCCGACGTGTACGAAGGCCGCCTGCAGCAGGCCGACAAACTCTACTTGGCTGGAATGAGCCAAACGCTACGCTCCGTCGGCGTCATCGCGGTCTTCAGCGTGGCGCTGTTCCTCACGCGCAGCATGCCCATCGCGGCCATGGCCATGGGTGTCGCCGCGATCGCCTCGCTCGTGCTGGTCACCGCGCCGCTCGCCCTGCTCGAGACCGAAAAATCGCGCCGCGTGAGCCTTCGCGAGGTCGGCCACCTGTTTGTCCAGTGCGCTCCACTCTTTGGTGCACTGTTCTTGTTCAATCTTATCGAGAGCATGCCCAAGTTTGTGATGGAAGGCACGCTGGCATACAAATATCAGCTGTACTTTAATGCCCTGTTCTTTCCTGCGCAGGCTATTTTGCTGAGCATTGGATTTATCTATAAACCGCAGCTCCTGCGCTTGTCGAGCATTTGGGCTAATCCTCGCAAGCGTCGTCGCTTTGACCTGATTATTGTTGCCGTTATGGCGCTGATCGTGGTCATCACCGGCATGTGCGCCGCATTTATGGCAGGTCCCGGTATTTCCCTCATGAGCTTTATGTACGGCCTCAGCTTTGAACGCTACCGTACGCTGGCGCTGCTGATGGTCGTCGCCGGCGGCGTCACCGCGGCCATCGACTTTATCTACGCCATCATCACGGTGCTGCGCCACGCTGGAGACGTCACCAAGATCTACCTGATCTGCTTCGCCGTAAGCGTGGTGCTGCCGGTGATCCTGATTAAGCTGCTGGGTCTGATGGGCGCTGTGGTGAGCTACCTAGCCATCATGGCCCTACTCCTGGTGCTACTGATTATCGAGTACGCCCACATCCGCCAACGCATCGAACGCGACCGCAACCCATACGGCGCCTAATTAGCTGCCCGGTCACCGGAATTTGCGATGGAATCACCCCGTCTGGGGTCTCGTTGCGGACAATATTCATCACGCAAAACTAAGTGAGTAGACTTTTACCGAATCCCCGACCACACCAACAGAGCACAAGTCTGTGACCTGCGGTTTTATTGAGGCAAATATGTTGGGTGCTCGGCATTTCCAAAAAAGTCTACTCACTTAGCCAGCGGGCAGCCAAATGATTATTTAAGGCTCTGTTAGACCAGGATTGACATTCCGCCCCGTCATCTTCTTGCGATTG
>CATYJA010000136.1:0-3750 GCA_958407545.1 uncultured Collinsella sp.
CGTGACCGTCCACACGACAAGGGAGAGCGCGCCGAGCACGAACTCCTCCGTGACGCTTCCGATGCCGCCGTTGCCGGCAACGAGCGCCTTGGTTACATACATAGGGCTGGTGCCGATATCGCCGTACACCACGCCCAGCGTGACGAGCATCGCCGAGATGCTCACAGGAATCGCAGCGTGCGAGGCTGCCTCCTTGGCCTTTTGTTCCATAAGCCGGTTTCCTCCCAACTTTAATGTTCGAAGGGATTATAGGTAATCGGCCCATGTTTTAATGCACTGTTTTCCCAGCTAGATAAAGATTTATACAGTCTTTAGGCCACCGCGGCGATATGGAATGTGACAAAGGGACTGTCCATTTGTCCATTTGTCATTTTCCGAGCCAGTTTTTGAACCACCACTCCATGGAGCGACTCATCTCGGCCATAAAGGGACTCGTGTGTTTGCGGGCGTAGATATCCACCACGCGCCCGCCCGCCTCGCGGGCATGCGGGCGAAACATCGCGTCCATCTCGGCCACCTGCGCGTCCATGGTCGCAGCATCGGCGCGGCAGTAGCGCTCCTCGTGCACCAGGTTCACCACGGGATGCGCAATGGCCGGACGCTCCTTACGGGGCGTGCCGATGATGAGCATCGACAGCGGCATGGTATAGGGCGGCAGATCGAGCAGCTCGGCAACTTCCTCGGCATTCTCGACGATATCACCGATATAGCAGCTCCCCAGACCCAGAGCCTCGGCGGCAACCACGGCGTTTTGCGCGGCGATCACGGCATCCTGAGCCGCGATGGCAAAGTCGCCCAAACCCGGCGCGCGGCGGGGCGCCTTGCCCGTGCGCTCGACAAACTCGGGCTCAAAGCAGCCCACGTGCTCAAACAGATCGATCCACTTGGCATAATCGACCACAAATATAAGTGCCCAGGGCGCCTTGGCAATCATGGGCTGGTGGTCGCACAGGTCGGCCAGGCGGTCGAGCGTTGCCTGCTCGCGGATGCTCACGATGGAATACATCATCATGGCGCCCGCCGACGGCGCACGGCTCGCCGCATGCAGAATCGCCGTCCGCTGCTCGTCGGTCACCGCCACGGGGCGGTCGTCGTCATCACGCGCGAAGGCACGCGTGGAGGAACGGTGCTCCAACGTGTCCAGCACCGCATTGCCCGTCGTCTCGACCGGATAGCCGCACGTATCCACGCCTGCAGCTCCGCCGCAGTACTCGGCACCCGTCATACAAACCCGCTCGCTCATCGCCCTACCCTCGCCAATTCTTTAAGAAGCCTTTACGTTTCCGTGTAATTCCCGTCCATTATCGCGCAGGTCGCCACTACATTGCGCCACACCGCCACACGTGCGCGTTAATATGGCTGGTTGTTGTGCGCAGCCCGCAAATGCAGCGCATATTTAGGTAACAATCGGGTAAACCCCCGCTTTCGTAGGTTTTAGTTTGTGAGGAGTCTCAGCATGTTCGCTGCCGCCATCTCGCTCGTCGGTCTTGCGGCGACCGTCTACCTTGTCTTGCGCGAGGCCAAGGCCATTCGCGCTCAGTCGGGCACCGTTGCCAAAAGCGCTCTTGGGTGGAGCGTCGCCTTCGGCCTTTTCCAGGTCTTTTTGACCATTTGGGGCGCCATTGGCCTCGTCGCCCAAAACGAGCCGCTCGCCTTTGTGATGCTCATCCTGACCAACGCCATCCTCACCGGCTGCGCTTGGGCCAGCATCGCACGCGACCGCATCGCCCCGCGCGTCTTTGCGTTCGCCGCGCCCGACGCCCCCGCTCCCACCGGCAAGCTCGCCCGCCTGCGCGGCGCCTTTGTGGGCAAGCCACTCGTCGCCGCCGTGCTGTGCCTGCTGCTCGCCGGCGTCTTTGCGCTGCTAGGCATGGAGGTATCGTCCAACCACGACTTTACCTGGGTCTACCCCCTGTGCATCCTGCTCGAGTGGGCCATCATCACCACGCTCATGACCGGCCTGTTCTTCCTGTTCCAGCGCCACGGCGCAGCTCCCGCGGTCCTGGCCTTTGCCCTCTTTGTCCTGGGCATTGCCGAGTTCTTCGTCATCACGTTTAAATCCATGCCCATCCAGCCGGGCGACCTTTCGGCCATCTCCACCGCCGCCGCGGTCGCCGGCACCGGCTACACCTTCTCGATCTCACTGTTCTGCGTGCTGTCCATGGGCTTTACCGCCATCGCCATGCTGCTGTGCGAGTACGCCGGCCTGGTGGCACCGCACCGTCAGAAGGGCGCCGCCAACGCCAAGCGCATGCTGCTCACCAACCTGCTCGTCGCCGTGCTGTGCCTGGGCGGTGTGACCGCACACGTCACGCTCATCGACTACTACAACACCCTCGGCATCACCGTCTACACCTGGCGCCCGCTCGAGAGCTACTGGCGCGAGGGCTACCTGCCCGCTTTCATTAGCGCAGCGCAGTCCATCAAGCCGCCCAAACCCGCCGACTACTCCGTCGACGATGCCAAGGCCACGCTCAAAAAGTACGCCAAGGCCTACGACAAGTCCGACGCGGCCAAGAGCGACGAGCGCGCCGCCGCAAAGGAGCAGTTCGACAGCGAGAAGCCCACGGTCATCGCCATCATGAACGAGACCTTCTCGGATCTTTCGATCTACCAGAACATGCGCGCCGGCTACGAGGGCCCGCAGTACTTTAAGAACCTGTCCAACTGCCTCAGCCGCGGCAAGCTCTATGTGAGCGCCTACGGCGGCGGCACCGCCAATACCGAGTTTGAGTTTATGACCGGCAACTCCATGGCCAACCTGGGCTCGGGCGTGTACCCCTACACCATCTACAACATGGAGACGACCGGGAACCTGGCAGAGCAGTTCAAATCGCTCGGCTATTCCACCACGGCTATGCACCCCAACCACGCGACCAACTGGAACCGCGAGAACGTCTACAAGGACTTTGGCTTTGACCAGTTCCTGTCCATCAACGATTTCCAGGGAGCCGACACCTTGCGCGGCATGGTGACCGACCAGGCTACCTACGACAAGATTCTTGAGCTGCTCGACCAGAACGCCGATCCGCAGTTTATCTTCGACGTGACCATGCAGAACCACTCGGGCTACGATACGGGCCTGCTGCCGGTCGACAAGCAGATGCACCTGAATATCGACACGACCGATCTGGACGCCAAGACCGTCGAGGACGGCACGCTCTCCGATGTCGACGAGTATGTCTCGTGCATCGAGCAGTCCGACCAGGCGCTTCGCTACTTCCTCAACGCCCTGAGCAAGCTCGACCGTAAGGTGGTCGTGGTGTTCTGGGGCGACCACCAGCCGTTCTTCCCGTCCAAGTTCAACGATAAGTGGTTTACCGACGAGGACGACGCCACCCACCAGGAACGTCTGTGGCAGACCGACTACATCATCTGGGCCAACTACGACGTTGCCGGCTGCGACCAGACGAGCGAGGTCGACGACCTGTCCACCAACTACCTGTCCACGCAGCTCATGCAGCTGATCGGCGCCCCGCTGACCGACTACCAGAAAGCGCATATGACGCTGCGCGAGTCGCTGCCCGCTATCAACTCCGTGGGCTACGAGGACGCCAGCCTGCGCTGGGCGCTCTCCTCCAACGTCACCGGTGATGACGCCGCCGCAGCAGCCGCCACCAAGGCGCGCGAGGATTACGCCAAGATGCAGTACTACGAGATGTTCCGCGACGGCAAGAACGTGTACACCGAGCACTTCCAGACCGAGGCCAACGAGACCGACCCCAACCTGGCACCGGGTACGACCAAGAT
>CATYJA010000137.1:0-3742 GCA_958407545.1 uncultured Collinsella sp.
ACAGCCAGTACAACAATATCGATAGGTGCCATAGCAAGCCTCCTCTAGTTAACCATCACTTACTTTACCCCATTCTCCACCTACCAAAAAGGGACAGGTTTATTTTGGTTGGTTTTATCTGCGGAAACGCCACATCTCTCCCACCAAAAAGCCCGAGTGTCACTGAGACACCCGGGCTCGTGGAAAGGGGTTGATCCTTATTCGGACTTAGGCGGAAACTGCAGCGGAAGCAGTGTTGGTCTCGTCCTCGTCGGTCCAAGCGTGCTTGGGCATAGGACGGAAAATCTGGAAGAGCATCGCGACCAGCAGCACGATAGCCACAACCGTCCAGAAGCCAAACTGCCCAAGGACAAGCAGGTTATAGAACTGGTTGATGAACAGGCCGATCACCCAAGCGAAGGCGCACTCGTAGCCGAGGGCAATCGCGGTCCACTTGCCGGAATCCATCTGGTTGCGGATGGTACCCATAGCGGCAAAGCACGGAGCGCACAGCAGGTTGAACGCGCCGAAGGCAACGCAGGCGCCCATGGTGGGGAACATGCCGGCAAACGCGGTCCACAGGCTCGGGTCGGTCTCGCCCGCGTCGGCGACGGACAGCAGCGAGCCGGCGGTGGCGACGACGTTCTCTTTGGCGACGAGCCCAGAGACAGTCAGCGCGGTTGCCTGCCAGGTGCTAAAGCCGAGCGGGGCGAAGATCCAAGCGACCAGGTTGCCCAGCATGGCGAGCACGGAGTAGTCCATGAACTCCTCGGAGATGCCGTCCATCGCAGGCAGGAAGCCAAAGGAGCCGTTGTAGCTACCAAAGTTGGAGAGGAACCACACCACGACGGTAGAGGCGAAGATGATCGTGCCGGCCTTCTTGATAAAGGCCCAGCAGCGCTCCCACACGTGCAGCGCCCAAGAGAGGATCGCCGGGAAGTGGTAGGCAGGAAGCTCCATAACAAACGGCGTCGGACGGCCGGCGAAGAGCTTGGTCTTCTTGAGCATGAGGCCCGAGGCGATGACGGCAAAGACGCCCAGGAAGTAGAAGAGCGGGCTGATCCACGCGGCGGTGGTGGAAGAATCGCCGATGATGGAACCCATGAGCAGGGCGATAATCGGCAGCTTGGCGCCACAGGGAATAAACGTGGTGGTCATGACCGTCATACGGCGGTCCTTCTCGTTCTCGATGGTCTTGGTGGCCATGACGCCGGGGACGCCGCAGCCCGAGGACACGAGCATGGGGATGAAGGACTTACCGGACAGGCCAAAGCGGCGGAACACGCGGTCCATGATGAAGGCGACGCGGGCCATATAGCCGCAGTCCTCCAAGAAGGACAGCATAACGAACAGCAGGAACATCTGCGGGACGAAGCCGAAGATGGCGCCCAGGCCGCCGACGATGCCGTCGCAGACCAGCGAATCGACCAGGCCACCGTCCTCGGTGCCGCCCGCCACAAGGGCGTCGTGCACCACGGTGGTGATACCCGGGACATAGGGGCCGTACTGTGCCGGGTCGACCGAGTCGGCATTGTCACCCGCAGCCTCGACGGCCGCGTCGTAGGCGTCGCGACCCTGGCCGAGCACATACCAACCGTCGGTACCGAAGAGCTGGTCGTTGGTGAAGTCGGTCACCGTGCCGCCCAAGGTAGAAACGGCGATGTAGTACACGCAGAACATGATGACCACAAAGATCGGCAGGCCCAGGATACGGTTGGTAACCACGCGGTCGATCTTCTCGGAGGTGCTCATCTTTGCCGGAGCCTTGGTGAGGCACTCGTCAATGATGTGGGCAATCACGCCGTAACGCTCGCCGGTGATGATGGACTCGGCGTCGTCGTCGCAGTCCTGCTCGCACTGGGCGACCAGCTGCTCCACGCGAGC
Source organism: uncultured Collinsella sp. (assembly GCA_958407545.1). Classification (GTDB taxonomy): domain Bacteria; phylum Actinomycetota; class Coriobacteriia; order Coriobacteriales; family Coriobacteriaceae; genus Collinsella. The sequence goes on from CATYJA010000137.1 coordinate 1,864, forward strand.
GGCCTTCTCCTTGGTGAGGTTGATGAGCTTGCAGGCGTCCGCGTCGCGCTCGAACAGCTTGACGGCGTAATAGCGGCGCTTGTTGGCGGAAACGCTCGCCGGAAGGTTGTTCTCGATGTGCGTCAGAACGTCCTCGATGGAGGAGTCGAACTTGTGCTCCGGCACCTGGCCCTTGGAAGCTGCGGACTTCTTGACCTGCTCGAAGAGCTCCTTGATGCCCTTGTTCTTAAGGGCCGAGATCATCATGACCGGGCAGCCGAGCTTCTTGGAGAGCTTGTCCGTGTCGATCTTGTCGCCGTTCTTCTCGACCAAGTCGGCCATGTTGAGGGCAACGACCACGGGCAGGCCGGTCTCGATAACCTGAAGCGCCAGGTACAGGTTGCGCTCGAGGTTGGTGGCGTCGACCACCTGGACGACTACATCGGGCTCGCCGCTCATGAGGTAATCGCGCGAGCATTGCTCCTCGGGGCTGTAGGGGGAAAGCGAGTAGATGCCGGGGAGGTCCGTGATGGTAACGTTCTTGTCGCTTAGGAGCTTGGCTTCCTTTTTCTCAACCGTGACGCCGGGCCAGTTGCCAACGTAGCCGTTGGCGCCGGTGATCAGGTTGAAAAGCGTGGTCTTGCCGCAGTTGGGGTTACCCGCCAGCGCGACATGGATCTGAGAATCCGCCATTCAATCCTTCTTCCTTGTGTGCCCGCGCTGCTTTCTCCGCACGGGCTGGATAATGTGCTTCAAAAATGCTGCATTAAGTTAGAAATACCTAACTTTATCTGCAGAAATATACGCCGCGAGCCCTTATTGGACCTCGACGACGGCCGCCTCCTCCTTGCGGATGGAAAGCTCATAGCCGCGCACGTTGATCTCGACCGGATCACCGAGCGGTGCAACCTTCACGACCTTGAACGAAGTGCCCTTGATGAGCCCCAGGTCCATAAGGTGGCGGCGAAGCGCACCCTCACCGTGAAGCTTGACGATGGTGGAGCTCTCGCCCACCTTAACGTCACCCAACGTCTTCATCCTCTTGTCCCCCTTTCGGTTTTTATGAAATGCTGCAGACTAACCGACGGTCATGATGTGCATGGCAACCTTGGAATCGATGCCAAAGCGTGCGCCCAGCACCGTGACGATGATATTGGCGCCACTCGAGCTCACCACGTGGATTTCGTTGCCCTCGACAAAGCCGAGGTCCTTGAGGTGGTGTTTCATGTCCTCATTGCCCTTTACACGAGACACGCGCACGGTTTCGCCCGCTTTTACCATCGAAAGCGGTATGGCCGGCATCTGCGGTCCGCAAGACATGAGTTGCTCCTAACGTCAGTTCGTCCTCAACATCGACGTGATAAAAGTTAACCACGTCTATGTTCGCTTTAGTAAACTAGCACGTGGTTAACTTTTTGGAAAGGGTCTCTATTCAGTTTTCGAAAAAGTTTCCTATACGAAACAAAAAGGCGCGGCAAAGAGCTGTCCTTTGCCGCGCCCTGTCATGCTTAGAGCGAGAGGTTTCTGATCGACGTGACGCACGAGGCCTCATCCACGCCCGAAACGCGGAAGATGATGTCCTCGCCGCACTCGCCGTAGAGAGCCATGAGTCCCATGACATCGCGGCCATCCGTGTGGCGATCGCCGATGCTGACTGACACGTCGCTACGATGCTTGGCAATGATGTCATAGAGCAGCGCAACCGGGCGGGCATGTAATCCCAACGGATCTTTAATCGTCTTTGTAAACTCGACCATGTCCCCTCCCACGACATCGTACATTCGGCTGGCAAACCCAGCCATGTGGTAGTTATTGTAGCGTTAGATGCTTGTCGAGGACCCTTTCGGATGGCGCAAATTTTTGTGGTGTAAGAGGGAGGGCCGCGTCAGCGCCCCCTGCG
>CATYJA010000138.1:0-3726 GCA_958407545.1 uncultured Collinsella sp.
TCTAGGCGATGGCCCTCCCTTGCTTCTTACACCACGACTCTGCGCGCTACCCCAACCTGACTGGTTTAAGGCGTATTACAGCCAATTTTAATGAACATACTATAGGTTATGTTTATTATCTTCTTGGATGTAAATGCTATTCACTTAGCAACAGTACTCATATTTGGCATTTTTTGCCCACTGCCATATAGCTAACACCCTATAGCAGACAAAAACAGGCCGCAGCCCATCGTTGCGGCCTGTTCGGAAGCAAAAGAGGCGCTAGGCGCTGTAGCCCATCGCCTGCAGGACAAACATGACGACCGTGAGCGCCGTAATCACGCCGATAGTCGCCCAAGTGAGCACGTTCCACACGCGGCCGTTGCGGTTGGCGCCCATAATGTGACGGTCGGCGGCGATAACCACCTGGAACACCAGAACCACGGGCAGTAGCACGCCATTGATGACCTGCGAGGTCATCATAATCTGGAACAGATCGACGCCGGGCATAAGCACCAGCACGGCAGAGATACCGATGATGGCCGTAATGATGCCGCGATAGACCGGGGCCTCGTCCCAGCTGCGGTCGGCACCGCGCTCCCAGCCAAATGCCTCGCAGATAGCGCTCGACGTAACGCCCGGCAGCACGCAGGCGGCCAAGAAGCTCGCCGCGACCAGGCCCGAGGCAAACAGTACCGTGGACCACTGACCCGCAATAGGCTCCAGCGCGCGGGCAGCATCGGCGGCATCGCTAATCTGAATACCCGCCGGGAACAACACCGTACCGGTCGTGATGATAATAAAGCCGGCAATGATATCGGCGGCAAGCGAGCCGCTCACAGTATCGATGCGCTGCAGCACGATATCGTCCTCGCCCGCGTTCTTATCGACCACGTTGTTCTGCGCCAAGAAAATCATCCACGGCGCGATGGTGGTACCGATCGTTGCGACCACGAGCGACACGTAGCTGGGGTCATTTTGAATGTTAGGCACGACCAGGTCGACCGCGACCTCACCCCAGTTGGGGCCAGCCATGAACGCGGCGACAATATAGGTCACGAACACGCAGCTCACCAGCAGCAGAATCTTCTCGATGCGCTGGAAACTACCCGACATGGTAAGCATCCACACCAGCAGCGCCACCAACGGCACCGAGATGCTCGCCGGCACGCCAAAGAGGGCAAGGCCGCTCGCAATACCCGCAAACTCCGAAATGGTCACGGCTGTGTTGGCGATCAACAGCGCCGCCATAGCAAGTACACTCTTGCGCACGCCAAAGCGCTCGCGAATGAGCGATGCCAGGCCCTTGCCCGTGACGCAGCCGCAGCGCGCCGCGGTCTCCTGCGTCACGATGAGCAGCACAGTCATGACGGGAAGCATCCAGAGCATCTTGTAGCCATAGCTGGCGCCCGCGCTGGAATACGTTGCAATGCCGCCGGCGTCATTGCCCGAAAGCGCCGCCAGCAGACCGGGACCCATAGCGCCAAAGATGGCCGCGATGGTCAACTTTTGCTTGGTGCCCGACTTTTGCTTGGTATTTTGCACGCGACCACCTAACCAATGACCGACATGGTGAGCAGCACCGCAGCGGCGCAGTACGCTACGCACGAGATCATGACGGCAATAACGTTCATGGCGGTGCCCGACGTGTTGAGGTCATGCTCGTCACGCCAGAACAGCACCATCAGGTAAATCACGGCGCTCATGTTGCCAACCAGGCAAATGATGGCAGCGATATTAAAGGACCCGGTAAAGAGTTGCTCCTCAAACATGGGCGCATCGGGGAACGCGGCGGTGCGCACCAGCTGGGCGCACAGGTAGGTCACGAGTGACAGGATCAGGCCCATACCCGTGCTCTGGAAGAAGAATCCCAGGTACGGTTTGGGCTCGTCGTCGTGACCGTCGTACTCGAGGAAGTAGTTCTTGACGAACGACACCATGCGCGAGGCCGCCAGCAGCACGAGCGGCATGGCGCACATGGGGAACACCACCAGATGCGCGGAGCCCAGCGCCGTCCCCAGCACCGTCGCCATAATGCACGAGGCGATGCCCCACACGACGACCCAGTACTGACGATGCACGAACCAGCTGAGCACGTTCGTCGAGTCGTCCGACGCGCTATCGCCCGAGCCGACACCGGCGATCTGCAGGTCCTCCTGATGCTCCTCGGCGATAACGTCCATGGCGTCGTCGAAGGTCACGATGCCCAGGATATGACGGTTCTCGTCGCAGACAGGGATGGCAACCAGGTCGTACTTGGTCATCTCGTCCGTCACGTCTTCCTGGTCCTCGTCGGGCGACACGTAGACCAGGTCGCGATAGGCCAGCTGACCCAGCGTGGCGTCGCGGTCGGCTACGATCAGCGTGCGCAGCGAAAGCACGCCGGTCAGCATGCCGCTCGGATCCTCGGTATAGACGTAGTAGACGCTCTCGAAATCCTCGTCGAGCTCGCGAATCGCCTCGATGGCGTCACCGACCGTTGCCGTGGCGGGCAGGGAGACAAACTCCGAGGTCATGATGCGGCCGGCGGTGTTGTCCTCATACCCCAGCAGGTTACGAATCGCCTTCTCCTCCTTGACGCCCATCAGGCGCAGGAGCTTCTCGGCCTTCTCGTAATCGAGCTCGTCGATCAGGTCAGCTGCATCGTCCGGGTCCATCATGGCCAGCATCGACGATGCGTCCGTGTCGGACAGGCCCTCGAGCATCTCGGTCATAAGCTCGTCGTCATCGAACTCCGAGATGGCCTCGGCGGCCTGGGCAGTATCGAGCTGCGCAAACACCTGCGCACGTAGGCGCGGGTCGAGCTGCTCGATAATATCGGCGATGTCGGCAGGGTGCAGCTCGCCGAGCGTCTTGTGCGACACCGAAAGTTGAATGTTCTTGGTCGAGCGGTCGAGCAGGTCCATGTAGGACCAAGCGATGATGTCCTCACTGAGCGGCTTGCCCAGGTGCTTCATAAAGCCTTCGACGATATGCTCGAGCGCGGGGCTGATGGCGCGTAGCAGACCGCGGGCACCGACCTCGGCGCCCAGCAGGCGCAGCTGGTTTTCGCCCGACATGGAAAACTTGATGTCGTTTACGCGCACGACCTTCATGCCCTGCGTGTCGACAATCTGCTTGTTGAGCACGTCGCGGGCAAGCAAGAGTTCGGTCGGCTGCAGGTACGAAAAACGGATTTCGGTAGCCGACGTCTTAAGGTGTACACCCGTCTCGTCGATACGGTCGACCCATTTGCGCCAGCTGATCATAAACGGCGTCTTGCCGGGACCGCGGAACGCGAGCGACGTCACGTGTGGAAAAACTTCGCCGGTAGCAATACCAAAATCGTTGACCACGCCGAGCTTTTCGCCATCGACGTCCAAGACCGGCAATTTGAGCATCTCACTCAGATAATTCAATGGTGCTCCCCATCATTATTCCTTCGGGCTGCGGCCGTGATGGCGCACGCTCCGTGGACTTCTGGATATGTATACGCATGCGCGGGCGGCACGCCGCTCGACGCTTACACCCCGTGCATGCGCAAAAAGCACCTGCATGGGGTCATCGACTGTATGGTCGAGGTTTGGATTTCACCTGTAACCTTTCTCTTGACCCTCATTAACCGCAGTAACTATAGCATCAGCATCGCCCTGCGGCATCGAATTTATGCGCTGCACATTGCAGGCATACCAAACACTGACGCATCCGTGACATAGTCATTGGGTGTTCCTATAGTTTTGTCAACCGTCGGGGCTACTCCCGGTAGGG
>CATYJA010000139.1:0-3708 GCA_958407545.1 uncultured Collinsella sp.
CGGGTGTTTCGGCTGAGGTCGCGTCGCAAGAGGGCTGCCACATGGAGCACTGCCTAAGCGAGGAAAGCTTCGAGAAGCTGAGGGCGATGCTGGGACGGGAAGATGCGGCGGGCCCAACAACGGAAGCCTAACTGACTTACAGTGGCGCGGAGTTCGCGCAAAGCGCGAACCAGCGACCGGGACCAGTAGCCCCGCCAACCAAGTCCAACTCAGACAAGGAACCCCGCCAGCAAGCGATGCCCAAGAACCGTCAGCTGTGTCAACGCAGGTCGGGGCCGGGCTTGGTTTTGAAAACACTCCGCAGCGCGAGGCCCGTCTTTCCGTTGCTCCGCAGGAGCAGGAAAGGCGGGCCTCATGCGTGAGGACGTTTTCAAAACCAAGCCCGGCCCCAGCCGGAGGGACCACGAGTGCTACAGGTTCTTGACACCCATCGCGCGCATGGCGTTCAGGATGGCGATGATCGCCACGCCCACGTCGCCGAACACAGCAAGCCACATGTTGGCGATGCCCAGTGCCGCAAGCACCAGAATCAGCAACTTAATGCCCAGCGCAAAGATGATGTTCTGCCAAACAATCGACATGGTCTTGCGCGCCACGCGGATCGCGCGGGAGATGTTGGACGGCTTGTCATCCATGAGCACGACGTCCGCCGCCTCAATTGCGGCGTCCGAGCCCATAGCGCCCATGGCGATGCCAACGTCTGCGCGGGTAAGCACGGGTGCGTCGTTGATACCGTCGCCGACAAAAGCGAGCTTGCCCTTGCCGCTTTCGCCCGCGAGCAATGCCTCGACGCGCTCGACCTTGTCGCCCGGCAGCAGCTGCGCGTGGAACTCGTCGAGCCCCAGCTGCTTAGCCACAGACGCCGCAACCTCCTCGCGGTCGCCCGTGAGCATGACGGTGCGCTTGACGCCGGCGGCGTGCAGGTCGCGGATCGTCTGCTCGGCGTCGGCCTTAACGGTGTCTGCAATCACGATGTGGCCGGCGTAAACGTCGTCAACGAGCACATGGAGGATCGTGCCGACAACCTCGCAATTGGGAGCGTCGATACCGGCCGCAGCAAGCATCTTGGCATTGCCAACGACGACGTGCTTGCCGTCGATGGTTGCCGTCACGCCGTGGCCCGCGTCGTTGGTGGAGTTGCTAACGCGCTTGGGGTCGACCTCGCTCTGGTAGGCGACACGCACGGACTGCGCGATGGGGTGATCGGAGAACGACTCCGCAAGGGCTGCGACTTCAAGCAACGACTGCTCGGTGTAGCCAGCCTCGGGGTGTACCGCGACCACCGAGAACGTGCCGTTGGTGAGGGTGCCTGTCTTGTCAAAGACGACGGTGTCCACATCGGCGAGCGTCTCGAGATAGTTAGAACCCTTGATGAGAACGCCCAGCTTGGAGGCGCCGCCGATGCCGCCAAAGAAACTGAGCGGCACGCTGATCACCAATGCGCACGGGCAGCTGACGACCAGGAAGGTCAGGCCGCGCAGGATCCAGTCGGACCAGGCGCCGGTGACCAAGCCGCCGCCAAGCGCGAGCACCGCGGCAGCGCCGGTGACGGCGGGCGTGTAGACGCGGGCGAAGCGCGTGATGAAGTTCTCGGTGCGCGCCTTCTTTTCGCTGGCATTCTCCACGAGCTCCAGGACGCGCGCGACGGTGGACTCGCCAAATGGCTTGGTGGTGCGCACGTGGATGAGCCCCGTCATGTTGATGCAGCCACTGATGATATCGTCGCCGGACTTGGCGGGGCGGGGAACTGACTCGCCCGTGAGTGCGGCGGTGTCGAGCTGGGTTTCGCCTTCGACGATGACGCCGTCGATAGGCACGCGCTCGCCGGGCTTGACCACGATCACGGTGCCGACGGCGATGTCATCGGGGAAGACCTGCTCGAGTGTGCCATCGGGTTGCTCGACGTTAGCGTAGTCGGGCGCGATGTCCATCATGGCGCTGATCGACTTGCGGCTCTTGCCCACGGCGTATGCCTGGAACAGCTCGCCGACCTGGTAGAACAGCATGACGGCGGCGCCTTCGGCCATGTGCGGGTCGGTATCGGGGAAGAGCACCATGGCAAACGCGCCGATGGTCGCGACTGCCATGAGGAAGCTCTCGTCGAAGGCTTTGCCGCGGCGGATGTTGTTGAACGCCTTCTGGAGCACGTCGTAGCCGGCAATTAGGAACGGCACCAGGAACAGCACGAAGCTGGCGTAGATGTCACCCGGGGTACCGAATGCGGCGGTAAGGGCACCGAGTTCGTCGAGGGCATACACCACCGCAAAAATGCCCAGTGCTACCAGGATGCGGTTGCGCTTATGCTCGAGTGATTCTTTTTTCTTGCGCTTCTTCTTTTTCTTTTTGGGGTCGGCGGTGGCCATGACTCGTATCCTCCCATTTGAATGTATGAACACTCGCTCATACAATTTCGCGAGCAAAGGCCGCGGCAAGCGCGGCCTTGCAGGTTGGCGTAAACCTGGGCTAGAGAATGATCTCGCAGTCCGGCTCGGCGTCGGCCGTAAACTCTACAACGCGGTTGAGCACCTCGTCGAACTCGGCGTCATCGGCCTCGAGCGTCAACTTCTGGGTCATAAAGTTGACGGACACGGATTTGACGCCCTCGAGCTTGGCCAGCTCGTCCTGAAGCTCGCGCGCACAGTTGGCGCAGTCGATCTCGTCGAGCTTAAACTGCTTTTTCATGGTGGGTTCCTTTCTCTGTATTTGCGGCTTGGGTGCAGCCCGCGCTGGTACCGTGGTTGGTTGCTATTCGCAGATATGACTCATGCCCTGGTTGAGCATGGTGTAGACGTGATCGTCGGCAAGCGAGTAGAGGATGTTGCGGCCGTCGCGGCGGAACTTGACCAGGTGCGACTGCTTAAGCGTGCGCAGCTGGTGCGATACTGCCGACTGCGAGGTTTCGGTCGCTTCGGCGATGTCTGCCACGCAGAGCTCGCGGCCCATGAGGGCATAGAGGATCTTGATGCGCGTGGTGTCGCTGAAGACCTTGAACAGGTCGGCGAGGTCGTAGAGAAGCTCCTCGTCGGGAAGGTCCTCGGGCGAGCAGGTGGTGGGGATCGCGGGTTCGGTGGCCTCGATGTCGGGTTTCGTTTCATCAACGCGGATGCTCATTGCAATATCCTTTCATATGAACATGCGCTCATATAACTTGCTTACAATTATATGAGTGTATGTTCATATGTCAATGACGTCCAGGTAATTCGTTGCACAAAATGATGGGGAATAGTGGACGAGATCCCGGAGTGAGCGGTTTTGATAGCCGATGCCGGGGTGGGTGCCCCTGAGCCGTGCAAAAATTGGAGTATTCTGTAACGATAGGGGGTCCGTTAATTTATTGCAGGCCATATAATGCAGTTCAAGAGTTATCTTAGGGTGTTAATCCGATGAGTTCTTCCTCAAATGTTGCCTAACGCTCTCACGCAAGAGTGATTTCGCTTCACGTTTGGATCCACTCGAGGGTGATAGACACCCGGCTCTGCTGAATACTCGCAATTTTGCACGTCGCTAAGGTGCCCACCTTGTTAGCCGGTCTAGCTTCCGGCCCCGAAGATCCTGCCCTCGGGCGCGAGGCTGCTTGTTTGGGCAAATGATGGGCTGTCGGATTCGACTGTCTGCATGTCATCGATTGCCGGAACTTCATTAATTGTCGGGTCATCCGATGGCGCAAATTTTTGTGGTGTAAGAGGGAGGGCCGCGTCAGCGCCCCCT
>CATYJA010000140.1:0-3704 GCA_958407545.1 uncultured Collinsella sp.
GCCTAGTACACCATGCCCATGGCGTCCTGAACCTCGGCCAGGGTCTGCTCGGCGATCTCGTTGGCGCGACGATTACCTTCGTGCAGCACGTCCTTCACGTAATCCAAGTCGTTCTCGTAGCGCTGGCGACGCTCGCGGATCGGGGCGAAGTACTCGTTGACGGCCTCGGTCACGTACTTCTTGAGCTGGCCGGAGCCGCCCATGCCGATCTCCTCGGCAATCTCGACCTCGGAGCGACCGGTGCAGATGGCGGCCGTCGAAAGCAAACCGGACACGCCGGGGCGGTTCTCGGGATCGAACGTGATCATGCGCTCGGAGTCGGTCTGGCTCTTTTTGATGCGCTTGGCCGTTTCCTCGGCGGTCATCGAGATGTTGATGGCGTTGCCGTAGCTCTTGCTCATCTTGCGGCCGTCCAGGCCGGGCAGCAGCGGGGTCTCGGACAGCAGCGCGTCGACCTCGGGGAACACCTTGCCGTAGCGGTTGTTAAAGCGGCGGGCGATGGTGCGGGTGAGCTCGATGTGCGGCAGCTGGTCACGACCGACGGGCACCACGTTGCCCTTGCAGAACAGGATGTCGCAGGCCTGATGCACCGGGTAGGTGAGCAGAAGGCCGGTAAGCTCATGGCCCGAGGCCTCCATCTCGGCCTTGACGGTGGGGTTGCGCGCCAGCTCGGCCTCGGACACCAGCGACAGGAACGGCAGCATGAGCTGGTTGGCGGCGGGCACGGCGGAGTGCGCGTAGATCATGGTCTTGTCGGGATCGATACCGCAGGCAAGGTAGTCCATGACCATGTTGTACACGTTGTCCTGGATGTGCTCGGTCGTGTCGCGGTCAGTGATGACCTGGTAGTCGGCGATGAGCACGTTGGTCTTGGCGCCCATGTTCTGCAGCTCAACACGGCCCTTGAGGGTGCCGAAGTAGTGGCCCAGGTGCAGACGGCCGGTGGGGCGGTCGCCGGTGAGCATGGTGAACTTCTCGGGCGTCTTGGTCAGGCCCTCGCGAATGGCGTTGCTCTTTTGCAGCGCGACTTCGTAGCTGTTCTCGTTTGGCATGATTGCTCCTAACGTATGTTCATGGGTCAAGATGATAACGCGTTTATTGGAGGGGTGGTGCGTAAGTAGGCGAGGGGCGGGAGAGGGACGCGCGTGGTGCGGCATGTGCGATGGGTGCGGCGCGGCCGTGCTTGGCTAACGGTGCCTTGGCACATCCTCGGCAGCTTGCCCTAGAGCTTGTGGTGGCGCTCTTCTTTGCGCTCCTCGGCTGCCTGCTCCTCCTGCTTAAAGGCGGGGTCGTCGGGGGTGACCAGTTCGTCCTCGTGCGTGCGCTTGTTGTAATGGTGGCGCAGCACGGGTTCAAACAGGTGCAGGTGCTTGGCAAAGGCCGCCGAGCCAATGGCAAGCACGGTAAAGATGAGCACGCGCATGGGCACCTCGACCTGATTGATGGCGGCGGCGCCGGCCGAAAGCATAATGCACCAGGCATAGATGAGCAGCACAGCCTGTTTTTGGTTGTAGCCTTCTTGGATCAGGCGGTGGTGGATGTGGCCCTTGTCGGCCTGCCCGATGCTAATGTGGGCGCGCTTGCGGCGCACGATGGCGCTAAACGTGTCGATGATAGGCACGCCGGCAACGATGAGCGGGATGATAAGCGAGGTGAGTGCGGCGGTGCGGCTCACGTTGAGCAGCGAGATGGAGCCCAGCGCAAAGCCCAGAAGCAGCGACCCCGAGTCGCCCAAGAAGATGCTTGCGGGGTTGAAGTTGTAGCGCAAAAAGGCCAGACAGGCGCCAAAGAGCGCAATGGAGAGCGCGGCGGCGTCGATGCGGCCCGAGAGAACGGCCATCGAAAACATGGTGAACGAGGCGATGCCGCAGATGCCCGTGGCCAAGCCGTCGAGGCCGTCGATGAGGTTAATGATGTTGGTGAATGCCACCAGATAGATTACGGTGATGGGGTAGGCGAGCCATCCGAGCATGATCTCGCCGGGAGCAAACGGGTTGACGATGACGCCGATTTTTAGGCCGCCCATGCAGGCGATAAGCGCGGCGAGGACCTGTCCGGCCAGCTTTTGCTTGGGCGTGAGCTGGAAGACGTCGTCGATAGCGCCGGTCGCAAAGATGACGGTAAAAGAAAGCGCAAGTATGGGGTAGCTGATGTGCAGTCGGGGGTGGGGCACCAAAGCGGGCGGCCAACCCAGGTACCAGGTGCCTAGGATCTGCACGATACAGGCGACGACGAGGCCCAAAAAGACCGCCGTGCCGCCCATGCGCGGGATGGGCTTGGTGTTGATGCGGCGCTTAGAAGGATAGTCGACGGCATCGAGCTTAATTGCCAAGCGCTTGACCAGGGGCACCGCGAGGAAGGTCGTGATAAAAGCCGCCGCTGCCACGCATAGGTACGGTATGTAGCTCGGGGATGAAGCCATGAATCTAAAAACCGCCAAGCGTCGAAGGAAAAGGTCAAAGGTTGCTACGCGGAAATGGCATAGCTGTCCCATGATACTCGACCGAGGGGGGTGCGGAGGTTTGCACCGTGCGATTATCACGCGCATACCAGATATTGGAATGTTGTCGATGGCTTGTCGGGATGCCGGCGGGGATCCATATGGACTGTATGGTGATTTTCGGCAAAAGAAAACCACCCCCCACGTTACGAAAATGAACCCACCTAAAACAGGTGGGTGCCCTCATCGACTGTTCCAGCGTCCTTAACAACGAAGGATACCTGTACTAGGCACGACTGTGTGGGCTCCCTAAATAAACGCGACGGTTCACCCAGTTGCTCCGCGGGGGGCGGAATAACTACATCATAAAGCGGCACTTTATCGATTCCAGTCTTGACATTACAAAAATCGTGTCGGACGATTACGGCGCCTTAGGGACGGAGCCGTCTACCCGGTCTGGCCCTTTACGTTTGAGCTGCTGAATCGTTGTTTTGGAGCATGTTTTTATGCCGACGTCGTTGACCGAACTTTTTTCGCCCGCCTGCCATTTGTGTCCGCGCCGTTGCGGTGCGGCGCGCGATGAGGGCGCGCACGGCGTCTGCGGTGCTAACGACACGCTCAAGGTGGCCCGCGCCGCGCTTCATATGTGGGAGGAGCCGCCTATCTCGGGCGAGGCCGGTTCGGGCGCGATCTTCTTTAGCGGTTGCTCGCTTAAATGTATCTACTGCCAGAACCACGAGATCTCGACCGGCAATTTTGGCCTTGAGATTTCGCCTGAGCGCCTGGTCGAGATTATGCTGGAACTGCAGGACCAGGGTGCCAACAACATCAATTTGGTGACGGCGACGCACTATGCGCACCTGTTGCCTGCCGTGATTGCCGCGGCACGGGCGCGCGGACTGGTTATCCCGATCGTCTACAACACGAGTGGTTACGAGCGCGCGAGTGCCGTGGCGGCGCTGGGCGACCTGGTCGATGTGTGGCTTACCGACTTTAAATATGCCAATGCCGGGCTTGCGCAGTCGCTCTCTCATATAAAGGACTACCCACGTGTGGCCGTGTCAGGCCTGGCTCAGATGGCGCGCGAGATCGAGCGCCGCGGGGGAGAGATGGTGGATGAGGGCGGGCTCATGAAGCGCGGCATGATTGTGCGCCATCTGGTACTGCCGGGACATGCAGACGATTCGTGTCGCGTGCTGGACCTGGTGTGGCAGACGGTGGGCGATGTGCCGATCTCGGTCATGAACCAGTACACGCCCAATGC
>CATYJA010000141.1:0-3654 GCA_958407545.1 uncultured Collinsella sp.
TCCGCACATGTGCGGATGAATGTGGGAGGTGTTCGGATAAAGTCGATAATCAAGGATTTACAAATTCGTAAACTTTTTTGAAAAAAGTGCTTGCACAGTTCTCGAATCATAGGTTATTATCTTCCTCGTTGAACGCGCGGGTCCAACAAAACGAACTGCGAATCAACAACATAGCATGTCGGAGTGGCGGAATTGGCAGACGCGCTAGCTTGAGGTGCTAGTGACCGCTTTTTGGTCATGCGGGTTCAAGTCCCGCCTCCGACACCATCGCATTTGAGAAGCCTCTTCGGAGGCTTTTTTGTTACCGATAGACGGTGGGGTCCACGATGGAAACGCTTGAACGCAACGAGTGGGCAGACGTTGCCCAACTAGTCGAGATCACGAGCGATGCTGTCATCATCTGTGAGCTCGACGGAACCATTCTGCATGTGAATAATCGCTTACTTGGTTTGATGTGCGAGGAACGCGCCGACGTCATCGGTGGAGATGTTAAAGACGTCCTGTACTCATCAGCTTTTGAACGTGCGACGGAACATCGTCTGCCATTTGAAACTGATGGCTCCGAGAACGAACTGATGCTCAAGCTGAGTGACGGCTCCTTTATCCCCGTCTTGGTTCGTGCGGGCTCCGTAACGCCTCCACGCATCTTTGGGCGCCGCGCGCCACGTGTCCTGGTGGCGCTCCATAGCATCGAAGAACAGTATTCGCACGACCGTCAGCTCAAGCGTGCGTTATCGGAGCTTAGAGTGGCGAACAAGCGCCTCTCTGGCACGCTCTCGGTCATTATGAGTACCGTGGGCTCCGATGAGCTGCCCAGCCTACTTGATACCGTTTTGAACCAGCTTGTAGGAACGCTCGATGCTTCGGGTGCCGCTATCTATTTTTCTGAGAGCGGCGGTTTTAAGCTACGCGGTGTTTCCAAGGAGCTGTACGACAGCTACCTGCCCGAGTTTTTGCCGTATGGCGCTGGCATTCCGACGTATGTTCTTCGCGAGTCGCGTGCCTGTCGCTTGTCGATTCAACAGGACCTTGAGGGTGATAAGGCCGTCTCCGGTATGTTTATGGACCTGGACAATCGTTCTAAGCACCTGTTGCGCATGCAGGATATGCCTCCGTACCGCAACGAGATCTGTCTTCCCGTTTTTTACGGTACGCAGATTCTTGGCGTGCTGGAAGTTGGTTGGAAACGCCCCCAGGCACCGCTCGCCTATGACGTTAATGTGCTCGAGGTCATTTGCGATTACCTGTCTATCCAGCTGGTCGGCATGGCATCGAGCCTTCGCTCCCGTCGCACGGCCGAGCTTGGCCGCTCGCTCAATGTCTTGCGTGATGAGTTGTTTGCCTTTCTAGACGATTCCGCCGCGGCTACCCAGGCGGTATCGTCCGAGATCTGCAATATGCTTAACTGCCATTTTTGCCCTGTTGAGTATGACGCCAGTCTGGATTCCTACGTCATAGATTTTGAAGGTGGCAGTCGCGTTGCTTTGCCGGACGATCCCGAGAAGCTTTTCTTTTCCACGACGGCGCCAGCGGCACGTCTGGGGGCTGGCCCTGATGGCTTTGAGGCATCTGTTTTGGGCGGTACGAGTGCCGAGGACCTTAAACACGTCCGTATAACTCGCGTTGACGAATCGATGCCTATGGGAGGCTGGCTTAGGGCGCACGGTCTGCCTTGTCAAGGTCTCTACGTTGACTCCGGCATCGAGGCGGGGCGCCCGCGCTCTGAGGGTGATGGCAGGCACAGTAACGACGCGATTGTTCCTGCTTCTGTTGCGAAGAGCCCGACGACGCGCGCGCTGCTGCTTCGTGATGGTAGCCAAGAGCCGATTGATGATCTTGAATATGACTACTTGGTGCACTTGGCGCATGACTTTGAACTGATCTACGAAGGCGAATCTCAAAAGCGCGAGGAGCGCCATATCGCTCAGACCCTTCAGATCGGCATGAGAAATTCCCTGGGGGATGTTCCGGGTATCGCAACCGATTCGGTGTACCTGTCGGCCACGAACTCGGCGTTGGTCGGCGGCGATTTCTATACGCTCATCCGTCTTCCCGACGACTGCGCCGTCATGATTCTGGGCGATGTGTCTGGCAAAGGCATTGAGGCCGCATCGATGTCCGCGCTCGTCAAGACGGCCCTGACGGCATATGCCTGGGAGGGCGCTGGACCGGCCCGCATGGCACGCTCCCTTAACAGCATGCTCATGGGCTTTTCGAGGGTCGAGACGTTCGTGACGGCCTTTATCGCCAAGATTGACCTTAAGGCCGGACGCGCAACGTATTGTTCGGCGGGCCATCCTCCGACCATGGTCATCAGGCCAGAGTCGATGCCGCTGGGTGGCGGTGAGGCACGTGGGGGAGAGGTTGAGCTGCTTGGATGCCAATCGGGCGTAATCGGTGCCTTTGAGAGCATGGTGTACGAGACAGGCGTGTTTACGTTCGCCCCCGGCGACATGCTCTTCATGTATACGGATGGAACGATTGAGGCCCGCGACCGCACCGGAGCGTTCTTTGGCGAGCAGCGCTTGCGCGACCTTCTGCTTTCTGTTTCGGGGGAGGGCGTGTCGGGCATTTGCGGCAAGGTCTTGGGCGAGCTTGACCGATTTACCGAATCGGCGCTGGACGATGACATTGCATTGGTGTCCCTTGAGTTTTTACGGGGTCGTTCATAGACGACGCTGGGCGGGCTGAATCCGCACGGTTGGGGAAACGAATGCATCGAGTGGGCTTTTTTGGGAACCATGGTCGTATGAATGAGTGGAATGACATAGCGGTTTTGACGCCACCGGGCGATATCGACATCGCCACGGTGCCTGCGCTGCGTCGGCGGCTGGATGCTTTGATTGGCCGCGGCGTGCGTCGTGTCGTCATCAACTGTCAGGCTGTTAGCTTTATCGATTCGACGGGCTTGGCATTCCTGCTTACGCGCGCTCGTGAGCTCATGAGGCGAGAAGGCCTGCTTTCGCTCGTCAATGCATCAGGTGAAGTTGTTCGCTTTTTGGAGATTGCTCGTCTTGTCGATATCCTTCATGTCGCGGGGCCGGCACGGGAGTCTATTCCCGCCATTCCGGTGGGGGAGCTGCCTCGCTGGAGTAAGAGTGTCGAGGTCCGTCAGGGTATCGAGAATCTTCCATACTACCGACATCGCATCGCTGAACTCCTTGAATCGCTTCCGTTGCGCCGTGACGAGCGCTACGATGTCGCATTGGCGTCGGGGGAGGCGCTGGGTAATGCCTATGACCATGCGGGCGGTATCGGGTGCGTCCTGACGGTTCAGGCCTATGGCGATCGCGTTGTGGTTGAGGTGCTTGATCGAGGTGTCGGCTATTCTATCGATGAAACGAGCGAACCGGTCGCATCTGAGGAGCGCGGCCGTGGCATCAAGCTTATGCGTATGCTCGTCGATAACGTGGAGGTTGCTCGTCGTACGGACGGCGCCGGCACGCGCGTGCAGATGGTGAAGCTGTTTAGCGGAGCGCTGGAATCGTGTGCCTAGCCAATCGCTTTAGCGCGTTTAGCTACTAAGAACATGCGGCAGACAAGTTTTTTGAAAAAAGTACTTGCGTCTTTTGGACAACTCGCGTAAATTAATAACCCGCAAGCGGACATGGCTCAGTTGGTAGAGCACAACCTTGCCAAGGTTGGGGTCGCGGG
>CATYJA010000142.1:0-3649 GCA_958407545.1 uncultured Collinsella sp.
AGGTCTGCCGCGAGACCGGCGCCAAGCTCGTCTACCTCTACCCCACCAAGACCGGTCAGCTCACCACCGAGGAGGTTCTTGCCAAGGTTGGTCCCAAGACCAAGATTCTGGCCGTGGGTCAGGTCTCCAACGTGTTGGGAGTCGAGAACCCAGTCAAGAACCTCGGCAAGCTCGTGCACAAGTATGGCGGCTACCTGGTCGTCGACGGTGCGCAGTCGCTGCCGCACATGCCGGTCGATGTGGCCGACCTGGGCGCCGACTTCTTTGCCTTTAGCGCACACAAGGCTATGGGCCCCATGGGCATCGGCGTGCTGTGGGGCAAGATGGACCTGCTCAACGCCATGCCGCCCATGCTCACCGGCGGCGAGATGATCGACTCTGTTACCGAGCAGGACGCCGTCTGGGCGCCCGTTCCCGAGAAATTCGAGGCCGGCACACAGGACGCCGCCGGCATCTTCGCCACGGGTGCGGCACTCGACTACCTGGTCAACACGGTGGGTTACGAGAACATCCAGGCACGCGAGCAGGCACTCGTCCACTACCTGATGGGCGAGCTCATGCAGCTCGACTTTGTCCAGATCATCGGCTCCATCTATTGGGACAACCACCACGGCGTTGTGAGCTTTAACGTCCGCGGCATCCACCCGCACGACGTCGCGAGCATCATGGACATGGACGGCGTCTGCATCCGCGCCGGTCACCACTGTGCACAGCCGCTGCTCACCTGGCTGGGCGTCGAGAACCTTGCCTGCTGCCGCGCCAGCGTGGCCTTCTACAACGACAAGGCCGACATTGACAAGTTCATCGCCGGCCTGCATCACGTTTGGAGCACGTTCAATGGGTAATCTGTACACCTCCACCACATTTATGGAGCACAACTCGCACCCCGACTACAAGTACGAGATGGATGCTCCCACGCACGAGCACGACGGCATCAACCCCAGCTGCGGAGACGAGCTCACTCTGCAGCTGCGTGTCGAGAACAACGTGATTGAGGAGGCCTCCTTTACCGGCCACGGCTGCGCCATCAGCCAGGCCAGTGCCGACATCATGGCCGATCTCATCACCGGCGAGACCGTCGAGGAAGCTCGCCGCCTGGCAGAGCTCTTCCTCGCCATGATCCGCGGCGAGAAGCTCTCCGAGGAGGACCTGGAAGACCTGGACGAAGCCGCCCAGCTCCAGGACATCTCGCACATGCCCGCCCGCGTCAAATGCGCCGAGCTCGCCTGGCGCACCCTCGACGGCATGCTCGAGGGGCAAGCTAACCAGTAGCGTATGCTCCGAATCCAAGGTTTTTGATTGCCGAGCCGCCCGATACGGGCGGCTCTGTTTTTCCTAATGAGCACGAACACACAAAATCAGCGCGCCCGGCGCCCCGTCTGTCATTTACCACACGGCCAGACGCGAACACGGGCGTTTTCCACAGCACCAAAGGCCTGCGGCAGGGCCCCGGGCCCGCCAAGCAATGCGCCAAGCCCCGTTCTGCTAAGCTCCGACTCGCTTCGCGCCTGCCGCAGACGGGTCCCATAGGGTGCGACGTGCATTTTTGCGAGTATTCAGCACGCCAAGCTGTATGTATACGCATCGAAAGCGTTAATCAACGTCTCCAGGCGCATATATATTGTGTTTTAGAACAAGCATCGCGGTCTCAGGGATCACATACATGCGCTTCGGAGGCGGATCGGAAGGCATAAATAGCTTCGGGACCCGTATGTTGCAAGATTGCGGCAGTGCCGACAGCACCACGATGCTGAAAACTCCGTTTTTTGCACGGCGCAGACGGGGGTAGGCACGGGCAAACCCGGACTGAGCTGTTATTTTATGCAAGATGACGATTGTTCTATGCATATTAAGAAGTGCAGTTACCGTACCAAGCTTTTGAACGCTGGTTGCGGCGTATGGACGACCCCAACTGCGGTGAACAGGCGACCTTACATCACGTTTCCGCCAGCCCGCATCGCCGTTCGCGCGCGGGCGCGCACGATACGAGAGACGGTACTTTTGCCAATCCCGGTATACCGCTCAATCTGGCGCACCGTAAAGCCGGCATTGCTCAATCCAACAATAACGGTATCGCGCTGCGCCGGCGGTGCAGTTTTAACCACATTGAGCGGAACCCCGAGGCTCTTCGCCATCTTGTCGGCAAAGGCGTGGCGTTCCCACTCCGTCTCTTTCATATCGCACAGCGCTGACTCACTGCCGGCGGGCGTCGAAAGCGAATAGGCAATAAAGCCCTCGGCAGAGCCAAAAAGCTCAAGCACGCAAGAAGGATCAGAAAATCCCCTCGCGGCATCGGCCACATCACCGTCGTAAGCGCGTAGATGTTCCGGAAAGCTGCTCCAGGGATAACGCTCGATTAGGCTAACGCCCACCTCCTGCGGATCGGCGTGTACAGAGCGAATAGCCTCCATCACCTGCCAGTCGGTATCGAGCGAGCGCCGGTCAAAACGGTTCTGGAACAGATGCCCGGAGCGTCCGGTACGCTTGTTGAACCGACGAGCGTACGTCAAAAGCAGTCGGTGCATCGCCGCGCTCATCGTGTCCTCATAATCCGAGAGCACCAGATCCACGTGGTCGTTCATAAGGCACCACGCAACGACCGTCACGCCCTCCTCGCGGCAGCACTCGCGCATCAGCTCCAAAAACTCCCACCGGTCTTCATCGCCCTCAAAGATGAACTGCTTGTCCGTACCGCGGGCACAGACATAGTAAAAGCCGGTAACCGTTCTCCAAACGCGCTGCATGGCGCTCCCTTCGCCGGGATCTGCTTGCCATCCAATACAGCACGATTGAAGCGTGCCATCAAAACATTCACGCAAAACAATACACTCGCGCGGCCAAAGGCAGTAATCAGGCGGCGAACGGCATCGTTGCAACAGGTCAACCCCCGCAATGCTTACAAGAGCTGACCAATAGCTTGCCCAAGACGGACCCCCTCTACGGAAGTTCACGACCACAGAACATAGGGTTAAACCGTTTCAATTAAAACTTCCGGACTTCTCGCTACGAAAACTGAGCCGTTCGCCGAATATTCCGTGCATTTCGCGGTATTATAGGGGCTGCATGTCATGTCCCTTTCGAAGGGTCGCCCGGCAATCGCCAGCCACGGCCCCCAGACGGGACGCCAACACGATAGAGAGGAGAGGCATGCAGTACTCACAGGAAGTGGAGAACATGTGCCCCGTTGCCAAGGGTGCATACCACGGCCCCGCACCCATCCCCGAGGAGGGCAAGTGGGTCCAGGCTAAGGAGATTTCCGACATCTCCGGTCTTACGCACGGTGTGGGTTGGTGCGCACCTCAGCAGGGCGCCTGCAAGCTCACGCTGAACGTCAAGGACGGC
This sequence comes from uncultured Collinsella sp., assembly GCA_958407545.1. Lineage (GTDB taxonomy): Bacteria > Actinomycetota > Coriobacteriia > Coriobacteriales > Coriobacteriaceae > Collinsella. The sequence goes on from CATYJA010000142.1 coordinate 3,343, forward strand.
ATCATCGAGGAGGCCCTCGTTGAGACCATCGGCTGCTCGGGCATGACCCACTCTGCCGCCATGGCTTCCGAGATTCTTCCCGGTAAGACCATCCTCGAGGCCCTCAACACCGACCTCGTCTGCGACGCCATCAACGTTGCTATGCGCGAGATCTTCCTGCAGATCGTTTACGGCCGCAGCCAGACCGCGTTCTCCGAGGGCGGCCTGCCCGTGGGCGCCTCCCTCGACGACCTCGGCAAGGGCCTTCGCTCTCAGGTCGGCACCATGTTCGGCACCAAGGCCAAGGGCGCTCGTTACCTCGAGCTCG
>CATYJA010000143.1:0-3646 GCA_958407545.1 uncultured Collinsella sp.
CGGTCGTCGGCTACCTCGAGCCGCTTTCGGCCGTCGTGTTCTCGGCCGTCCTTTTGGGCGAAGCCATAACACCGGTCCGCCTGATGGGCGCCGCACTTATCATCGGCGGTGCGCTCTTTTGCGAACTCGCCGGCAAACGCGCAAGCGCCAAGGCTGGCATAGCCCAGACAGCACGTGCTTAAAAGCCCCTGTTTCGAAATGCTACCCACGTACATAAATAATCCCCAGCTGGGGATTATTGTCTAAAATAACCTGATGTGCCAAACTGCTCTTGTATGTATAAAGACGGCATAAAGGTTATCTGTCCTAGACAGATAACCGGATGTCTAAGGGAGTCCACGTGGCACACAACAAACTGGAGGCAAGCCCCCAAGACCAGCGTGGTCAAGGCGGGCACGGAGCCATTCCACTCTCCGCTGGCATGCTGCTCGTAACGCTCGGCGTCGTCTATGGCGACATCGGCACGAGCCCCATGTACACCATGAAATCAATCGTCGCCAACAACGGCGGCATCGGTACCGTCAGCGAGGACATGATCCTGGGCGCGCTTTCGCTCGTCATCTGGACCATGACACTCGTGACCACGGTCAAGTACGTGGTAATCGCCATGAAGGCCGACAACCACAACGAAGGCGGCATCTTCGCCCTGTTTAGCCTGGTGCGCAAGGTGGCACCGTGGCTGATTCTCCCCGCCATGATCGGCGGCGCGGCGCTGCTCGCCGACGGCATCCTCACCCCCGCGGTCACGGTCACCACAGCCATTGAGGGCCTGCGTACCATCGAGTGGGGCCACGCGCTATTGGGTGACGGTCAGACCAATGTGATCATCATCACCATCATCATTATCTGCGGTCTATTTGCCATGCAGCGCGCCGGCACCTCGTCAATCGGCAAGCTGTTCGGCCCGCTTATGACGCTGTGGTTCCTGTTCTTGGCTGGCGCCGGCCTGTTCAACATGCTCGGCAACCTGTCCATCCTACGCGCGCTCAACCCCATCCGTGGCATCATGTTCCTGTTCTCGCCCATCAACCACTCGGGCATCATGGTGCTCGGCTTCGTCTTCCTGTCGACGACCGGCGCCGAGGCGCTCTATTCAGACATGGGCCACGTGGGCAAGGCCAACATCTACGCATCCTGGCCGTTTGTTAAGGCGGCCCTCATCCTTAACTATCTGGGCCAGGGAGCTTGGCTGCTCGCCAACAACTCCAATCCCCAAATGCTCGCAATGGATATCGTCAACCCGTTCTATATGATGCTTCCCGAGCCCCTGCGCCCCTTTGCCATCGTGCTTTCGGCCGTGGCGGCCATCATTGCCTCGCAGGCGCTCATCACCGGCTCGTTCTCGCTGGTATCCGAGGCAACGCGCCTCAACCTTATGCCGCATCTGCGCATCCACTACCCCAGCGACACCAAGGGCCAGCTCTATATTCCGCTCGTCAACAACATCATGTGGGTCGGCTGCATCTTCATCGTGCTGCTGTTCCAAAACTCCGAGCGCATGGAGAGCGCCTACGGCCTCGCCATTACCGTGACCATGCTCATGACCACGACGCTTTTGACGAGCTATATCGCTGGCATTCTCAAGCACAAGCTGGGCGCCTGCGTCTTCGCCCTGCTCTTCGGTGCCATTGAGCTGTGCTTCTTCGCCTCGTGCCTCACCATGTTCTTTGACGGCGGCTATGTGATGATCTTCCTGGCCGCACTGCTGTTTGGCCTTATGTACGTGTGGCGCCGTGGCACCGCCATCGAGCGCACGCAGACGATTCTGTTGCCCGTCTCCAAGTACATCGATCAGCTCAACCGCCTGCGCAACGACGAGACCTATCCCGTGCTCGCCGACAACCTGGTGTTCCTCACCAACAGCCCCGATCCGCTCACGCTCGACCGCGACGTGCTCTATTCCATCCTGGATAAACATCCCAAGCGCGCCAAGGCGTATTGGTTCATCAACGTACACGTTACCGACGAGCCCTATACGCACGAGTATTCCGTCGAGACCTTTGGCACGGACTTCCTCTTCCGCGTTCGCCTGGACCTGGGCTTTAAAGTCAACCAGCGCGTCAACGCTTATCTGCGTCAGATCGTCGGCGACTTGATGGCATCGGGCGAACTGCCGCCGCAACATCACACCTACTCCATCTACGAGACACGCGGCAACGTGGGTGACTTCCGCTTTTGTATGCTGCGCAAGATGCTTGCCCCCGAAACGGACATCAACCGCAATGACCACCGCGTGATGGCCATCAAGTACGCCGTCCGCCGCGCCTGCGGAAGCCCGGCACGCTGGTACGGTCTTGAGAACTCGGCCATTATCATCGAGTACGTGCCGCTGTTTGCCCGCATGCGCCCGGCCGTTAAGCTCGTGCGCACCCAGGTGCCGCTCGAGATCCAGATCGAAGAGGCCGAGGAAATGGAAGTCGACATCTTCTCGAACGACTTGGTCAACGGCAACGAGGCCGGCAAGAGCATGAACGTCGATCCCACCGAGCTGCTCGAGAGTGTCGCCGATACGCCCGAACAGCAACAGCTCGACGGCCTCGAGAACGAACAACTCAACGACGCCAACTTCTAGCGGCGCCATAAATCAACGACAGCGGCCCTGCACCTCACGGGAGATGCAGGGCCGCTTTGCATTGCGGTAAAGCCATCGGCTACGAACGGCGCGGCTCGGGAACCACGAGCCTATCGGGGCTCGCGCCCTCGGCATCCATCAGGCTCACGTAGCGAATCGACGGATCCCCATACATCGCGTAGTAATAATTGCCCGTGCGCGCGCTAAAGCATCCGGTGTAGATAGTCTTCTCGAACTTGCCATCGCCCATCCTGGACGCTCCCTCGATCATCACCACGCCCTCGAGCGAGCGGAACATGCGAACGACGTTTTCGGTCTCGCTCTCCTTTTGCGGGTAATTGGCATTGAGGTACGCCGCCTTTACAAAACGGCTCGGCGAATAGCAATCGCCCGGAATGCCGCGCATGCCGGCACCGGCTCCATAGGGCTTGAGCTCGGCGCCACGCCATGTCGCCGTCTGCGGAAAATCGCTTGTGGCGGTGATATAGGTGCGCAGGTTTTCCATGTGCCACGGGAAGGTCGGCTGGTTGGCAAGGGTGTCGACCGGATCGTCGTATACATGCAGGCCGTCAGCCATCATCTCGACCACGATGCTGCGTTGGCTGTCGCCGATAATCCAATGGAGCAGCGACACGCCCAGCCCCTCTCCGGCAGATTTGGCGACAATCACCGTGTCGCGCAGCGCGGCCTCGACCTCATCGACCGTCGAGAACGTCGCTGCCACCCACAGGGGGAACTCATAGGCCGCGATATTGGTCTTGCCGTCGACAGGGTCCTCGGCATACTCGGCATAACCCGGGAAATTGAGACCCGCCACGGCGAGGCCCGCATCGTTACCGCAATCGAAAAACATGGGATAGTTCTTGTAATCGATGCACATACCGATCACCGCGTGTGCCGCCGACGCATCGTCGATAAACGAATACGGAATGTGAAACCCGCGCGGCATCACGCGAACCTGTTGGCCGTAGTCAAAGCTCCAGTCGAGGTTGCGGCCCAAATACATGTGGCCAGAATTATCGGTAAATCGAATACTCGTGCACATAGCGCCTCCTAGCCTTACGTTCTTGCTAA
>CATYJA010000144.1:0-3614 GCA_958407545.1 uncultured Collinsella sp.
AGATCTGCGCGCATGTGCTGGTGAACCCCGGCATGCCGCTCATGACCTCGGAGGATATCGAGGCCACGGCGCGCGTGTATTACCTGGTGCCGGCGATTGCCAAGCACCTGTGCTTGGGTGATTCCGGTCGCGAGTTCCAGGACTGCATGGGCCAGACCGAGCTTTGCCATCTGCTTGAGCATGTGACGGTCGAGCTCATGAACGAGACCGGGCTTGCCGGCAGCATCTCGTGCGGCCGCACGCGCGTAAGCGAGCACGACGAGCGCGTTTTTGAGGTTGAGCTTTCGTGCCCCGACGACGCGCTGGCCATCGGCGCGCTGTCTTCGGCCACCTTTATGATGGACTGGGCGTACCTGCACGCCGACCAGCCTGTCCCCGACGTGGAAGGCACGGTCGCGGGCCTGCGCAACCTGGTACTGGGCATGCGCGCCGAGGCCGAGGGCAAGGATCCTCACGAGGCCGTCGCCGCTGCGAACGGCGAGGACGTGGCCGAGGACGAGGGCGCTGACGAGGGCGATGTGCCGGTCGACGCCGAGCCCGTTGCCGATGCGACCGCCGAGCCCGTTCCCACCGAGCCCCAGGGCGTCCCCAACTTTGACGACGAGCCCCAGGTGGCGATTGATACCGAGGGCGCGGTTGCCGAGAACCACGAGGCCTCCGCTGCCGTCTTTGGCGGTGCGGCGACGGTTCCGGCAGGACCTGCGCATGAGGGCGGTCTGCCGCTCGTGGACGGCGCCGGCGAGGACCCGGGTGCCACGGTGGCCATGCCGGCTATGCCCCAGGAGTAGGCCTAGGCGTTTATCACCATCACATACCTGCGCCTTTGCCGTACGCAGATGAGCGGAGCGGCAAGTGATGCGCTGCGGGTATAATGGACAGCATTCAAACGGTGGGCACCGACGTGCCCGCAGGAGAGGAATGATCATGGGTAAGACTTTCAGCTTTGTCTCCGGCGCACTTTTTGGTGCCGCTGCCGGCGCTATTGTCGGCGTTGCTCTGGCCCCGCGCTCGGGCGCCGAGACCCGCGCCATGGCTGCCGATATCGCCAACGACGCCTGGGACAATATGCGCGACACCTACGAGCACAGCGCCGAGGAGGCCCGTGCTGCGGTGAATGACTTTGGCCCGATGGTCGACGCCAAGACCGATGACCTGCGCGCCAAGGTCGACCTGGCCCGCGAGCGCATGGACCAGCTGCGCGAGCAGCTCAACGACGCCATTTCGGGCGGCAACGTGACGCCTGCCGCCGACGTCGTGGTCGAGAACGCCGTCGAGGCTGATACCGAGGCTGCGGAGCCCTCGACCGAGGCATAATGCGCGCCGGGGATTTTGTCGGCGCCAAGATCTATCGCAAGCCTACCGAGGACAAGCGCACCAAAAAGGACGGCACGCCGCGCAGCCCTAAAAAGCTCGGAAAGATTCACTTTCCGGTCTTTACCCCGGGCGGTACGCGCGTGGTCGGCTTTATGGTCCGCCAGTCCGATATCGCGGGCATGATCGAGCGTCCCGACCGATTCGTAGCGCTCGACGCCATTGGTGTCTACGAGGGCGCCATTGCGGTCGATGACGTCAAGGACACGTACGATGCCGCCGCCGCCAAGCGCCTCGACATCAACCTGGACGATTGCATCATCTGGGTCGGTATGGACGTGCGCACGGAATCGGGCGACGTCGTGGGCTATTGCTCGGATGTGGAGTTCAAGCCGCGTTCGGGCATCGTGCAGGCATTCTATGTGACCGCCGGTGCTGCTTCGAGTGTTTTGGTTGGTGACACGCAGGTGCCGCCGACGATGCTGCGCGGCTATGAGAACAGCGCGATGGTCGTCTCGGACGAGGTCAAGTCGCTCGGGTATTCGGGCGGTGCGGCTGCCAAGGCCGCCGAGGCCAGCGTCGTGGTGGGCGACAAGGTCAAAAAGGGCGCCAAGATGCTCGACGACAAGGGATCGGTTGCCGTGGACAAGGGCAGTCGCGCACTGGGCAAGCAGCTCGGCAAGACGCGCGGCATGTTCAAGGCCTTTAAGGACGAATACCAAAAGGCGAGCGGAGGCTCGTCAAAAGCTACAAAATAGCGACGTACCAAATGATGGGAGGCAAGCCGGAGACCTGTTGCTCCGGCTTGCTGTGTTTATGGGGGAGGGCATATGCGCCAAAACGGATCCAACTTAAACGGGCGTTCGGGTGCGCGTCCGACGGCGCGCCGCGACCTGGGGCAGCTGCCCAGCGGTCAGCGCAAGCGTCACCGTAAGCCCGGCGCGATGTATCTCAACCATAGCCGCGGCTTTAGCGACCGCAGCGCTCGCATCGGCAACAGCCGCACACCCCGTCGTTCGTCTCGCCTGCCCTATGCGCTCATCGCCGTGGGTTGCGCACTCGTGCTGTTTATCGCTGCCGTCGTGGGCTACGTCAACCGCAGCGTGGACGTGGAGCTCAACGGCCAGAAGACCGCAGTGCGCGTGGGCTCTACGCTGCAGAATCTCATCGACGAACAGGATTTGACTGGCACCTACGACGCAGGCGACCTGCTGGCCGTCGATGACAGCGTGCTCAAGCGCCATGGGGGCGAAAAGCTGTCGGTGAAGGTCGACGGCAAGCGCGTGAAGCAGGGCAAATGGGATAGCCGCGAACTTGAGGGCGGCGAGAAGGTGACGGTCAAGGATGGCCGTAACACCTACGAGAAGCACGAGGTTCAGGCTACGGTTATCGAGCCCAAGCTCAAGGTCGAGGGCACGGGCGCTATCGAGTATGTGCAGACGTGGGGTGCCCAGGGCCGCTCCGAGGTGTGGGTTGGTGAGCAATCGGGCAAGACGCAGGACCGCGGCGAGGTCGTGCCCGCCACCGATTGCGTTGTTGCGTGCGCCAGCGTGGCGCCCAAGGGCAACAAAAAGTACGTGGCGCTGACGTTTGACGAGGGTCCGAGCGGCGCCACCAAACAGATCTTGCAGGTGCTCAAGGAAAAGGGCGTCACCGCGACGTTCTTCCTTTCGGGCGATGCGGCCGAGGCCTCGCCTGCCACGGCCAAGGCGATTGTCGATGCCGGGTGTGAGATCGGATCCAACAGCTACAGCGACGATTCGCTCAAGGGTCAGGACCGTGAGGCGGTACGCGAACAGATCACGAAAGGCACCGATGCGATTAAGTCGGCGACCGGCGTGAAGACGATGCTGCTGCGTGCTCCCTACGCTTCCTTTGACGAGCAAAACTGGATTGATGCGATGGACCTGGTCTCCGCCGTGGTCTCGTGGAATATTGACTCGGGCGACTGGCTGCTCAACGGTGTCGACGAGCAGGTCTCGACGGTGCTCGATTCGGTGACGCCGGGCAATATCGTGCTGCTCACCGATAGAGACGAATGCGCCGAGCAGACGCTCGAGGCGCTGCCGCAGATTATCGACGGCCTCATTGCCGACGGCTACAAGATCGTGACGCTCAGCGACCTGGTCAAGACGGACACGGCATTGAGCAAAAAGCTCACCTCGCTGACGAAGGTCACCATGCCCAAGGACGCCGTGTTCCCCCAACTTGCCGAGGACGAAGATACCACAGAGTAGTTATTGGGTAGTCATTTAAGAACGTCCATTACAGTCGAAATTGTCAGCCCGGGACCGTCTCGGGCT
>CATYJA010000145.1:0-3547 GCA_958407545.1 uncultured Collinsella sp.
CAGCGCTTATTTGTTGACCTGACCGGCGCGGACGGCGGCCTTCTTGCGGTCGGTGGCGTTGAGCAGGCGCTTGCGCAGGCGGATGTTCTTGGGAGTAATCTCGACCAGCTCGTCGTCGGCGATGTACTCCAGCGCCTCCTCCAGCGAGAAGGTGCGGGGCGGCACCAGCTGCACGGAGATATCGGAGGTCGAGGAACGCTGGTTGCCCAGGTTCTTGGTACGGGCGATGTTGACGACCATGTCGCCGGCCTTGCTGCGCTCGCCCACAATCATGCCCTCATAGCACTCGGTGCCCGGCTCAACAAACAGCTGGCCGCGCTCCTGCAGCGTACCCAGGGCATAGGCAACGGCCTTCTCGGTGGTCATGGAGATCATGGCGCCGTTCTGACGGTTACCGATCTCGCCGGCGTAAGGACCGTACTCCAGGAAGGTGTGGTAGAACACGCCCTCGCCGTGGGTGACGTTCATGATGCGGTTCTTAAGACCCATGATGCCGCGGGTCGGGATCTTAAACTCGAGGTGCGTCACGATACCCGAGGTATCCATGCTCGTCATGATGCCACCGGAGGTACCGAAGACCTCAACGACCTTGCCCGAGTACTCGTCCGGGCACTCAACGACGGCCTGCTCGACAGGCTCCATCTTGTTGCCGTTCTCGTCCTTCTTAAACAGAACGCGGGGACGGCCGACCTGGAACTCAAAGCCCTCGCGGCGCATGGACTCCATCAGGACGGACAGGTGCAGGATGCCGCGGCCCGAGACCTCGACGCCGCTCTTGTCCTCGAGCTCCTCGATCTTCATGGTCACGTTGTTCTCGGCCTCGTTGAACAGGCGCTCCTTGAGCTGACGGGCGCCCACGATGTCGCCGTCGCGGCCGACGAGCGGGGAGGTCGAAGCCTCAAAGACGATGGACAGGGTCGGCGGGTCGATCTCGATGGGCTCGAGCTCGACGGGGTTCTCGGGATCGGTGTAGACATCGCCGATATCGGTGCGGTCAATACCCACGACGGCAGCGATGTCGCCGGCGCCGACTTCCTGGCACTCGGTACGGCCCAGATAGTCGAAGGTAAAGAGCTGCTTGACGGTAGCAGTGGCGCTGGAGCCGTCGTTCTTCACAACCAGGATCTGGTCGCCCTGGTGGATGGTACCGGAGTACACGCGGCCGATGCCGATGCGGCCAACGAAGTTGGAGTGGTCGATGGTCACGCACTGCATGGCCAGCGGGGCGTTCTCATCAACCTCGGGGGCGGGCATGTCGTCGATGATCATATCGAGCAGCGGATACATGTCCATGTTGCCGTCGTTGGGATCGAGGCGGGCAAAGCCATTCATGGCGCTGGCGTAGACCACGTGCTCCATGGCGAACTCAAGCTGGTCGTCGGTGGCGCCCAGGTCGGCCATAAGGTCGAGGCAGTCGTTGTAGGCCTTCTCGGGGTTAGCACCCGGACGATCGATCTTGTTGATGACGATCATAATCTTAAGGCCGGTGTCGATAGCGTGACGCAGCACGAAGCGGGTCTGGGGCATGGGGCCCTCAAAGGCGTCGACCAGCAGCAGGGCGCCGTCGGCCATACGCAGCACGCGCTCGACCTCGCCGCCAAAGTCGGCGTGGCCCGGGGTGTCGATGACGTTGATCTTAACGTCCTTGTACTCGATAGAGATGTTCTTGGCGAGAATCGTAATGCCGCGCTCGCGCTCCTGGTCGTTGGAATCCAGGACGCGGTCCTCGACCTGCTGGTTGGCACGGAAGGCGTCCGTGGCACGCAGGAGTTTGTCGACCATCGTCGTCTTGCCGTGGTCGACGTGGGCGATGATGGCGATGTTCCTCAGATTGTCTACGCGCATGTAGTTCCCCTATCTTCTATCTATATACAACCGGCACGCGTATGCGGCCCGCCCAGCGATACAACGCTCAGCGGGAATATTGAGCCTTTTACCGAAAACTCGTTTATTTTAGCGATTTTAGATGAGAGGGGTTTCCTCACCTGCAGGTTCAGGGTCGCTCCACATAAAACCATCGCCGGCGCCCATGCCCTCATACAGCACATATGCCGAAAAACCACTCTCGAGCGTGGTTTCGAAGAAGCTCACGAGCAGAGCATCGTGATAGCCGTCGTCAATCTCGACGCAGCCGGTGTAGCCGATGGCATAGCGAGCGATACGGCCCAGGCCCTCGTCCTTAAGACCCATCTTGTGCTCGGAGATAAAGTTGGTGGCCGCCTCGAGGCACGCCTCTTCGCCATCCTCATCGAGCGCCGCCAGATAACGGTTGGAAGCGGCGTCCTCAATTGCCACGACCACGCCAGGGTTTTCACCGGCGGCAAGGTCGTCCAAGAACGCGCCAATCAGATCGCACACCATGGCGTCGAGCTCGGCGGAGACGTTACCGGCGTCCTGCATATCCTGTGCCATCTTTAGACCTTCCCATCGAGTCTGGCGTCGTTACAGTTCTTGTGCCTCGGCAGCGATCTCGGCGGCAGCGTCGCGGGCGCGCATCATATCCATCGCGCGCTTGTCGAGCACCTTGATCTGACTGGTCAGCATGACCGCATCGACCACGCCCCAGATCACGAGGCCCGTAGAGATCGAAAACCCAAGCGCACCAACTGTACCACGAAGGCGCGAGCAGATTGCCGCGACAAGGGCGGAGACGACAACCATCTTGATAAACGAGCCGCGGCGCTCGCGAAGCGTGCGGGCCTGCGTCACATAGGCAATGCGAGCCGCCTCAGAAGCCTCCGAGCGCATCTGGGCCTCGCGGGCGATCGCAGCCGCCTCAGCCGACATACCGCCGGCCATCAGCGAACGCTCCGCAACCTGGACGCCCCGCATTTAGAAGTCATCGGGGGAGAGCGTATGGACGAACTCGTCGAACTTCTCGAACTCCTGCTCGTCGTCGACTTCCTCGGCGTGGGTAGAAACAGTGCCCAGGCGATTCATGATGTCGTCCTCCACAAACATGGGGGCATTGCTGCGCACGGCAAGGGCAATGGCATCACTGGGGCGGGCGTCGATCTTGCGCTCGTCACCATCGGCCAGTACGACGATCGTCGCGTAGAACACCGGCGGCTCGGCGCGAACGATCTCGATGCGCTCGAGCTTGGCGCCCAGGGCGCCAACAGTATCGAGCAACAGGTCATGGGTAATCGGGCGCTCGGCGCGGCCGCTATCGATGCCGCGGCTAATGGCAGCAGCTTCAAACGAACCAGTCTGAATGGAAAGGGAACGCAGCGGCGCGGGCGAGTCCGATTTGCTGCAGCGCTCGCGAAGCACGATAAGCGATGGCACGGGACCGGCGGCCATGACGATGGTCTCTATGTCGACACGAACCATGGAACACCTCCGGTACGTAGCGGTTAACACGCGGCAGCTCCACCGCATTGAATAGCTATACTACCCAATCTTTCGCACAGCACACAAAACCAAAATGAGATTTATCGCAGACAAGAAAAAAGCCCCGAGGCAATGCCCCAGGGCTCTTCACAGTTTTGATGGTGGACCTGACAAGATTCGAACTTGTGACCTCCCGGTTATCAGCCGGACGCTC
>CATYJA010000146.1:0-3543 GCA_958407545.1 uncultured Collinsella sp.
GACGCCGCCCTCTCAAGGCGGAGATCACCAGTTCGAATCTGGTACGGGCTACCACGCATTTGATTCCCGGGCTTCCCATGGAAGGCCGGGTTTTTTATTTTCAAACAACCGTCTGCAATTCCCGTTTGAACCAGAGCTTTTCGTTCTGTCTATGGTCCTTGCGGGTACAATATCCAAGATATTTTGACTGTTAGAAGGAGTCTCATGACGGAGTCCTCTCAGCATACGTCTAAGCCCCAGGTCGAGGTTGAGGCCTCGGGCGGAGATGACAATAAGAGCGCACGCCGCGGCGCCATCTTTATCGGCGTCGTGCTGGTGGGTTATATCGTCTATCTGGTGGTAACCGGGCAGATGGGGCAGTTCTGGGCCGCAATGTCGAGCGTCCAGGCGCCATGGCTCGTTGTCGCGTGTCTTTGCATGTTCATGTATCTGTTCTTTGGCATTGTGGCCTATGCGATCGCCGTCTGGCTCGACCCATATTCGCCCGTCGGCATCCGCGACCTGATTTCGGTCGAGGCGAGTGGCATCTTCTTTGGCAACCTCACGCCCATGATGATGGGCTCGACTCCCGCCCAGATCTACCGCCTGACCAAGGCGGGCCAAAACGTCGGCGAGGCCGGAGCCACGCAGTTCACGCGCTTTATCGTGTATCAGTTTGGCCTCGTTGCCTGGGGCGCTATCCTACTGCTTGCTCGCATGCCGTTTTTTGCCGAGCGCTATGGCGACATGACGTTGCTGTGCGTCTTTAGCTTTGGTGGGCACTGCTGCATCTTGCTGGGCATCTTCGCCGTCGCGCTGATGCCTAAGACCGTCACGCGCGTCGCCCATTGCATCATCAATTGGCTCGAGCGTATTGGTGTCTCGGCCACTAAGATCGAGGGATGGCGCACGTTTGTCGATGGCGAGATCTACTCCTTCTCCGAGAAGTTCAAGCTTTCGGCCGGACATTTTTCTTCCATGCTGCTCACCGTGTTTATCACCATGCTGCAGCTCGCGTTTTTCTATCTGGTTCCGTATTTCCTGATGCTTGCCTTTGGCCATCACGAGGTCGACTTTTTCTCGGTCATGGCCGCGAGCGCCTTTGTCCAGCTGCTGAGCTCTGCGGTTCCCTTGCCCGGTGGAACTGGTGGCGCTGAGGGCGGCTTTGCATTGTTCTTGGGTCATTTCTTTGGGTCGGCTTCGACCGCCGGCTATCTGCTGTGGCGCCTCATTACGTTTATTGCGCCGACCATTTTGGCTGCGCCCCTGCTGGGACTTAAGAGCGCCCACAACGAGAGCATCCATGCACGCTGGGATCGTGTGATGCGCAAGCTCGGCCGCACGCCTCAGACGCCCTCTGCGCCCACTATGCCGCACCCCACGAATGCTGTTACCGTTGATCCCAAGAAGCGTGCTCAGAAGGCTTCTGGGACCGCTAAGCCGGCTCATAAAGCCTATGTGCGCCAGACAGGCGATGGTATTCGCGTATCTCCGTCGGTACTCAATAAGAAGAAGCACCCTAAGTCGCAGTAGGACAGTCGTGCGTTCTTCATGATGCGGGACATATTTGTGCTGTATGGAGGATAATCCTCTTACGTAGATTATCTCTCATCTGTTGATGAATGCTCGCATATCGAAGGGACACGCCCATGGCAACCAGCAAACCGCGTCTTGATCGTCGCATCATTCGCAGCCGTAATGCCATCCTTTCGGCTTTCGAGCGCCTGCTCATGGAAAAGCCGCTGGCAGACATTACGGTGAGTGCCATCGCGCGCGAGGCCAATGTCGACCGCAAGACCTTTTACGTTCACTTTGGTACGGTTGATGGCCTGCTCGATGCCATTGCCGTCGATGTGGTGGAGATGATTGTCGACTCGGTCGAGAAAACGCTTGCTTCCATGGACGGCGACACCAATGAGCGCGCCCTGGGCGCGGCGGCGACCTTCTTTAAAACCGTTAATGAGGCGCTGTGCAACAACCTGGTGCTTAATCGTCAGCTGATCGAGAACATTCCGCTCGATGATTTTATGGCTCGTCTTCGTGCGCCGCTCGAGCACGAGATTGCCGAGCGCGATCTGCTGCCCCAAGGTCTCAAGGACGAGATGTTCGACTACTATCTGGCGTTTTTGCTGTCGGGTATTATCGGTATCTATCGCACGTGGGCACTGTCTGACGGCTCGGTTCCTATCGAGCGCGTCTCTGAGGTCGCCAACGACCTGACTCTTAATGGCCTGTCGAGTCTGGAATCTCGCTTGGATTAGGCCTAGTTGGGCTCGTCGGCGTGGAAATTCCTGTTCACGAGGTTCTCTGGCGCCTTGTAGACCTCGCCGCGTGGGAGCTGTAGCCTGAGGATCCTTAAAAGAAAGTCCAGTTTATCCTTCCCACTCCAATTTGGAATCCTCCAATGCGCCTTCGCACGCTTGCATGACCTCGATACCATGCGAGCGTGCGAACTCGACGAGCTCTGCGTTGCGGGCGTTTATGGTGCCGAAGGCGGTGGGGCACACGATGAGGCACGCACAGTGGACGAGGAGCTCTTTGGCGCGGGCTATGGTTTTATCCCCGATCGGCTCGAAGGCGCGTTCGGCCACGCATTCCGTCGCCAGGTCGCGCGCGAGCTCGCAGTCGATGTCCCCTTCGTGCAGAACGCCCGCGTAGAACGCCTTGCCATGCCGGATGAGCTGGCGAAACACAGCCGACCCCGTACCTGCGCCAGCGATGACGAACGTGTGCGCATCGCCGTGTGGGCGCCCAATTTCCACGCTGCCGAAGCGCTCGTTGAAGGTGCCATGTTGAAGGCCGTAGAGCTCGCCAATCGTCTCGCGCGTGAATATGTCCTCGGGTGCGCCGGCGCGGAAGACCCGACCGTCCTTCACGCAAATCACCTTGTCGGCGCTTTTCTGCGCGAGCTCGAGTTCGTGGATGGACATGATGACAGCCACATTCTGCGATTTCGCAAGGTGGCGAAGTATTCGCAGCAGGTCGATCTGGTAGCGGATATCGAGATATGATGTGGGCTCGTCGAGCACGAGCACACGCGGATCCTGCGCGATGGCGCGTGCGAGCATGACGCGCTGGCGTTGCCCGTCGCTTATCTGCATGAAGTCGCGTTCGGCGAGCTCTTCCACATGTGCGGTTTTCATGGCCTCGTCGACCCGACTATGGTCGTCGGGCGAGAGTGTTCCCATTCGCCCGGTGTAGGGATGCCTTCCCGCCTCTACGATATCGCGGCAGGTGAGGAGTTCGGTCCGGGGGCGATCTGTCAGCATAACGGCAAGGTTCCTTGCGAACTCCGCCGTCTTCCATCGGGAAATCTCCCGCCCGTCGAGCTCGACCGCGCCGGCAAGCGGTGCCAGATGGCGTGTGATGGTTTTCAAGATGGTCGACTTGCCCGAGCCGTTCGGCCCGATGAGCGCCACGACGTCGCCCGTGCGAACTTCCAGATCGACGCCTTCGACTACGACCTTCTTGTCGTAGCCCGCCGACAGGTCGCTTATGCGGAAAAGCGGCGCTCCGTCAGCCTGCGTTTCGACCGGGGTTTCGAGGTTCGACTCCGCTCGGAGG
>CATYJA010000147.1:0-3469 GCA_958407545.1 uncultured Collinsella sp.
AAACCTTATATCCGGCCCCTCCGTCCGGGGACCGCGCCGTACCAGCTACAGCGTCATGTTTGGATCGGCGTCGACGTCGAACGGCGAGATTTCGCCTCGGTCGAATTTACGGCGGGCGACCTCCGCGATCATGGCTGCGTTATCGGTACAGGCAGACAAGGGCGGCACCGTTACGCGAATCCCCTGACGTCCAAGCTTCTTGATCATCATCTCGCGCAGATGCGGGTTGGCCGAGACGCCGCCGCCGATGCAGTATTCCTTACATCCGGTAGCGTGCAATGCGTTTTTGGCCTTCTTGTACTGCACGTCAAAGACAGCCGCCTCAAACGAAGCCGCCAGATCGGGCAGGTGAATCGTGCGCCCGGCCTTGGTCTCCTGCTCGATGTAGAGCGTCACGGCCGTTTTAAGACCCGAAAGCGAGAAACGATAGTCTCCCCTGCTGTTAAGCGCACGGGGGAAATCGATCGCGCGGGGATTGCCCGTCTCGGCCAGCTTGGAAATGATGGGGCCACCGGGATAGCCCAGGCCCAACGCCTTGGCCACCTTGTCGAAGGCCTCGCCCACGGCGTCGTCGAGCGTCTCACCGAGCACCTCGTAGTCGCCCCATGCCTTTACGTGCACGAGCATGGTGTGCCCGCCCGAGACAAGCGTAAAGATAAACGGAGGCTTGAGGTCGGGCTGCGCCAGCAAGTTGGCAAACAGGTGCCCCTCCAGATGGTTGACGCATACGAGCGGCTTACCGGCAGCGTAGGCAAAGCCTTTGGCAAAGGCAACGCCCACCACGAGGGCGCCCACCAGGCCCGGACCCTGTGTCACGCCCACGGCGGCAAGCTCGCTGGGGGCAATGGCTCCACCCTCAAGACCAAGCGATGCTGCGGCATCCTCGAGCGCCGCATCCACGACACTCACAATCACCTCAACGTGTTTGCGCGAGGCGATCTCGGGCACCACGCCGCCAAAGCGGGCATGAAAATCAATCTGTGTCGACACCTGGTTGGCCAGCATATTGCCATCCGCATCGATAATCGCCACGGCCGTCTCGTCGCAGGAACTCTCGATAGCGAGCACTAGGCGGCGGCGCTCAATTTCGGCACGCTCCCCCTCGGAGCGCCCAGGCGCAGGCAGCGGCCATACGCGCTGCTCTGCCGCCGTCGGCTCGGGCGAAGCATTGTCGACCGGAAGCACCAGGGGCAGCGGCGCCGTCATGACGATGGCATCCTTGCCGACACCGTAGTAGCCGCGGCGACGGCCAGCCTCGGTAAAGCCCAGAGCGTTATAAAGCGCGATCGCCCCCTCGTTACCGTCCTCGACCTCGAGCGAAGCCGTGGTGCAGCCGAGCATCTGGGCATCATAGCTCACGTGCGACAGCAGCTTGCGGGCAATGCCCTCGCGGCGATGTGCCGGGTCGACGGCGACATCCAGAATCTGCACATCACCGTCCACGACCATACCGCCGGCAAGGCCCAGCAGCTTGCCGTCGTCGTGTGCCACCCACCAACTACGCGGCGCAGCAACGTCCTCGCCCAGTTCGGACAGGAACATGCCCGGCGTCCACGCCTCGTGTCCGACACCTTCAAAGCAGGCAGCCTCCAGCGCGCTCGTGCCCTCGGCATCCGCCGCGCCCATGGGACGGAACTGCAGATGACGACCGGCGAGCTCATCGGCAACACCCGTAATTTCGCTCTGCGCACTCTCGGCAAGACCAAGACGCTTGCGCTCGTTTTCCTCGGCATCCGAAAGGCGCGTGTAAATCGGCAAGACGCGGGCCGGATCGCCGTCACCCGCAGCGTGCGCGAGCAGCAAGCCCTCGCCCGAAGGCCACCACAGGTCGCGCTCCACGCAGCGGGCGGTCTCGTCCTCACCCAGCAGCTTGCCATAGCGCACGAGACCGTCACCGGTCAGCTGAACCTGGTCCCAGTCCGCTGCTTGGCGCCACTCATCGAGCGCCACGGCGGCCTTGACCACGTGTTCGCGCTCAAATTGACGCTCGGGACCCTCATCAACCAGCATATACAGCGCCGGATATACCTCACCGCGCATAGCATCGGCCAAGATACCAAGCTTGCCGCGCACGCCAGCCTTCCACGCCGTCCAAGCGCAAGCGTCGAGCGTCGACACGCCCAGCAGCGGAACATTGGCACCACGCGCGAGGCCCTTGGCAGTGGAGATGCCGATGCGCACACCCGTAAAGGACCCCGGGCCGCGGCCGACCACATAGCAACCAACATCGCTGCGATCCAGACCGGCTTGAGCCAGCACGCCATCAACGGTATTCACGAGCTCAACGTTGGCGTGGCGGCGACACATGTGGTCGCCACTCACGAGCTTCGTCTCGCCCGTCTGCCCATCAATCCAGCTTGCCGCGCAGGCAAGCATGTCGGTCGAAGTATCGAGCGCCACCACCAGCGCGTTGTCGTTATGCAAGCTCATCTTGTACAGCCTTATCAATCAAATGGGAAAGCTCCATTGCGCGGTCACCGTGCGCCTCGAGCGTTATCGTTCGCACATCACTGTCGCCCTCATCACGCTTGAGCGTCACCGAAAGATACTCATCCGTCAGCTCGTCTTGGAATTGTTCGCCCCATTCCAGCAGGCAAGCACCCTCATAGCCCAGCACATCGAAAATGCCCGTATCCTCGAGCTCGTAGGCATGCTCCAGGCGGTATAGATCAAAGTGAAACAGCGGAATACGGCCTTGATCGTGAACGGCCATGAGCGCAAACGTAGGGCTCGTAACCATATGCCCATCGCCCAGCCCGCGCGAGACGCCCTTGGTAAAGTGAGTTTTGCCCACCCCCAGGCCACCGGTCAGGATGAGCACATCGCCGTCCTCAAGGCACGGTGCAATTAGCTCGCCAAAGTACTCCGTATCGGCAGCGCAAGTCGTTTTGTAAGTACCTACCCCCAGGCGCTCCAGGGACATATATGCTCCTTATTATTCCGAGGCGTCCTCTGGTGCGGGATGTCGCTCCAGATAGTCGCCCAGCATCTTAAAGTCTTCCTCCAGCAGTTCCTGCCACGCCGGATTGCGTAGCGCTGCTGCCGGATGGAACGTGGGCATTACTACAAAATGCCCCATCTGGTGGAACCTGCCGCGCAGCTTAGTAATGCCAATCTCGGTCTTAAGCACAAAGTGCGTCGCGGGGTTGCCGAGCGTCACGATAATATCGGGCCAGATGCTTCGAATCTGCTCACGCAAAAACGGCGAGCAAGCCAGCACTTCCTCGGGACGTGGATTGCGGTTTCCCGGCGGGCGGCACTTAAGCACGTTGGCAATGTAGACGTCTTCGCGTTTGAGTCCCGCCAGCGACAAAATGCCGTTGAGGTCCTCGCCTGCCGCCCCCACAAAGGGCTCGCCCTGCAAATCCTCATTGCGGCCCGGCGCCTCGCCAATAAACATCACACGAGCTCGGGGGTTTCCCACGCCAAACACGATATTGTGACGCGACTGGTAGAGCTGGCAGAGGTG
>CATYJA010000148.1:0-3463 GCA_958407545.1 uncultured Collinsella sp.
GCGCAACGCGTTGCGCTGAGTCCTGAGGCTGTTGCAATGAAAATGAGAATCAAGGTCCGGCTGCGACGTTCCTACCGTAGGATGCGAGAGCTTCTCAAAGGAATACCCATTTCCCGCATTGTAGGTAACGGCACCCGATGCGTCTTCGGCGTGCGCCGGCAGCGGCGATACCAAGATAGCGGCAAGCGCTGCCACCAAGCCAAGTGTTCCCACTCGTCTCATAAGGTTATAGCCTCCCCTGTCCTAAAGCCCAGCTTTAGCATTCTTCATTTCTGTCCACGGTTAATTGCAATCTGAGCACAGCAATAATCAGTGTATAAGTATACACCTGTAATTTTTTGGACGGGTTAATAGATGCTCGATTGGTAGTGAATTCCGCGCAAACCGTCACCAAACTCCACTTTTGCCGCATCTAAAGGTTATTTTTGCGCAAATTTTTGGATGCCGATAGTCACAATGGGCAGGAGGCTGGTACCCACCGGAGAGGGCAACGCCTACATTTTCATAACGTAATAGCCCGCACCCCTCACCGCCGTCTCGAGTGTGTCGCGATCAACCGGGCGCTTCGAGCGTACGCGTGCCGTGTGGTCCGCGTACGTTACCGTTGCCCACACACCATTCAGCGCATTGAGGGCATTGGCCACATTCTGAGCGCAGCCATCGCAGCTCATGCCGCCGATGAGCAACTCATCGCTATAGGGGTAGTGGGACGGATCGGTATCCGCAACCACTACCTTCTTGGCCTTCTTACCGCTCGCGCCATCGCTGCAGCAGCTCTTTCCGTGTGTCGAAGCGGCAATACGACGCAGTCCAAAAAACATGCCGACGGCAATGA
The DNA here is from genome assembly GCA_958407545.1 of uncultured Collinsella sp. Classification (GTDB taxonomy): domain Bacteria; phylum Actinomycetota; class Coriobacteriia; order Coriobacteriales; family Coriobacteriaceae; genus Collinsella. The sequence goes on from CATYJA010000148.1 coordinate 836, forward strand.
CGGCCAGCACGATGAGATTCGCAGGGTTGAGCAAGTCGCTCATGCGTTCCCCTTTCAAGTAGCGCTATCTAGATACCCCCATGGGGTGTCCCCATCTTAACCCAAAATCATGTCCGTTCGGTCAATTAGTTTCCCTCTTCAAACTTTTTTGTTGACCATGGCTTACTTTCGTGTATAAGTTTTCCTAGGCTAACAACTGAGGACCCGAAAGGAGCATCGTGACTCGAACCATTGACATCCCAACATACCAAACGGCTGTCGTGCGCAACTGCTCCCCTACGCTCGCAGGCATCAAGCCGGCTTCGCTCTTTACCTATCCCGGCGTTTACGCCAACCAAAACGGAAAACCCAGCGCCGCCCATATCGAAGAGCGACGCTCTCGCCTGCTCGCCGTCATAACCCAATGCAACCGCGAGCTCCAGCCACTCGGGATCCATATGAGCGTTTTGGTCTGGCGCCCCTGCGGAGCGCTCATCTATGTGTACCGCCCTGCGGACCTCATGCGATACCTCTCCGACCCCCGTGCCACGACGGCGCTAGCCGCCGAAGGTTACGATGTCCACAACCTGCCCGCATCCCTGGTGTATCTCGCCGCGCGCATCACGCTGGCAAGCAGCAATGCCGCAGAAAGCGCCTATGACGGCAGCGTCTGCGCGCTCGCGCGAAATAGACACTGCGATACGGGGTGCATATGCGAGTTCCCCCACGAAATTGGCTATTTTTTGGGCTATCCCTACGAAGATGTCCATCAGTTTATCGTCCAGCACGGCGAAAACTATAAGGTCTTTGGCGCATGGAAGGTATACACAAACGTTGAGCAGGCGCTCACGACCTTCGATTCCTATCGCGCATGCACGCAATACCTAACCTACATCTATCAACAGGGCTGCACCCTGGGACAACTTGTCCAGGCAACCCGATAGAGCATACAAAACGCGGCCGCACGCCGCACAACCGAAAGGAAAACATATGAGCAAGATCGCCGTCGTCTACTGGAGCGGTACAGGCAACACCGAGGCCATGGCAAATTTCGTTGCCGAGGGCGCAACCGGTGCCGGCGCCGAGGCAGAGGTCATTTCCTGCGCCGACTTCTCCGCAGACAAGGCCGCCAGCTATGACGCCATTGCCTTCGGCTGCCCCGCCATGGGTTCCGAGGAGCTTGAGTATGACGAGTTCCAGCCGATGTGGGACGAGGTCAAGGAGACCCTCGGCGATAAGAAGGTCGTCCTCTTTGGCTCCTATTCGTGGGCCGAGGGCGAGTGGATGGACAACTGGAAGGCCGACGCCGACGAGGCGGGCGTCAACGTCGTCGATTCTGTCATCTGCTACGACGCCCCCGATGATGAGAGCGAAGCGGCCTGCCGCGCCCTTGGAGCCGAGCTCGCCTAGCGGCAATGAGCTCCGCCCGCAACGCGCATTGCAACAAAACACATTCGCGTCCCAACAAAAACGGGAGCCGGATCACATCCGGCTCCCGTTTTCTGCTATGTCAGTCATATAAAGCGGCTACGAGATGTTGCCCAAGAACGCCTTGGTGCGCTCGCTCTTGGGGTGGTCGAAGACCTCGCTCGGCGTACCCTCTTCCACGATAACGCCGCCGTCCATAAAGACGACGCGGTCGGCAACGTCGCGGGCAAAGCCCATCTCGTGCGTCACGACGATCATGGTCATACCGTCGCGTGCCAGGTCGCGCATGACACCCAGAACGTCGCGAACCAGTTCGGGATCGAGCGCCGACGTGGCCTCGTCAAAGAGCATCACGTGCGGATTCATCGACAGGGCGCGGGCGATGGCCACGCGCTGCTGCTGGCCGCCCGAGAGCTGGCTCGGCATAAAGTCGATACGCTCGGCAAGACCGACCTTGGTCAGCTCCTCGACGGCAATCTTCTCGGCCTCTTCCTTGCTGCGCTTGAGCACCTTCTGCTGCGCGAGCATGACGTTCTTTTTGACTGACAGGTGCGGGAACAAATTGAACTGCTGGAACACCATACCCAGATGCGTACGTACTTTGTTAAGGTCGACGCCCTTGGCGCACACGTCCACGCCCTCAACGACAATCGAGCCGCTCGTGGGATGCTCCAGACGATTGATGCAGCGAAGCATCGTCGACTTGCCCGAGCCCGAAGGACCCAGGACTACGACGACCTCGCCCTTGTGCACATCCAGATCGATATCGCGCAGGACCACGTTATCGCCAAAGGCCTTCTGGAGGTTCTTGATGCTGACGACGACCTCGTTCGCGTTATTGGTTTCGCTCATGATAGGACCTCCTTACAGACCGGCGATGTGATCGGCGGGCGTCGCGACAACCTGTCCGGCACTCTTGGTGGGACGCTTCTTTTTGGTTTCGGCCGTGCCCAAAAGCCTCGCCTCAAGACCGCTCACCAAGCGAGCAAGCGGCAGGGTGATGACCAGATAGAACAGGGCGGCAACCACGTACGGTGTAATGGAGCCCGTCGTGGCCACGATGGTACGGGCGTTCATGACGATCTCGACCACGCCCACGGCCGCAAGCAGCGACGTATCCTTGTAAAGCAAGATAAACTCGCTGGTCAGCGTAGGCAAAACATTGCGGAACGTCTGCGGAATCATAACGTAGAGCAGCGTCTGGAAGGCATTCATGCCCAG
>CATYJA010000149.1:0-3436 GCA_958407545.1 uncultured Collinsella sp.
TTCTAGGCGATGGCCCTCCCTTGCTTCTTACACCACGACTCTGCGCGCTACCCAGGCCGTTTTGCAACAAGTCATTTACCTGCGGCTTTATAAAGCAATATGGGTGGTGTGCTCGGCAAGTTCCAAAAAGTCTACTCATTTAGTTTTTGACGAGAAGCCGATGCCGAAGGCGGTCCTATTTCAGGGCGTTAACAAGTTCGTGAGGCACGAAAAAGGCCCGAACCAATATGGTCCGGGCCTCATCAAGCTAGAGGTTATGTCTCAGGCGGTTGGCTTAGCCAAAGTAGCGCTTGAGCAGGCCGGCGAAAGCCTTGCCGTGGCGGGCCTCGTCGCGAGCCATCTCGTGCACGGTGTCGTGGATGGCATCGAGGCCAGCGGCCTTGGCGCGCTTAGCAAGATCGGTCTTGCCGGCGGTGGCGCCGTTCTCGGCCTCAACGCGCATCTCGAGGTTCTTCTTGGTGGAGTCGGTCACGACCTCGCCCAGGAGCTCAGCGAACTTGGCGGCATGCTCGGCCTCCTCGTGGGCAGCCTTCTCCCAGTACAGGCCGATCTCGGGATAGCCCTCGCGATGGGCGACGCGAGCCATGGCCAGGTACATACCGACCTCGGAGCACTCGCCCTCAAAGTTGGCGCGCAGGTCGGCAACGATGTCCTCAGAGACGCCCTCCATCTTGGCGACGCCCACGACGTGCTCGGCAGCCCACTCGAGCTGGCCCTCCTCCTGCTTCAGGAAACGAGAACCGGGAACGCCGCACTGGGGGCACTTGAAGTCCTCGGGCAGCTGGTCGCCGTCGAACTCTTCCACATAACCGCAAACGGGGCAAACAAACTTCATGATTCGATCCTTTCGATCGATGGCGATTGCGCGCTCGTCCGGTCCCGTAAGGGCCCTCTCCGGACGTGCGTCTTGACGAGTTCTATTATCCATAAATGCAACCAAATGTGAAGCCTATTAGGAATGATTTTTAATAAAACAATTTTGAGATATGAAGATGTTGATTGATTAACGATTGGCAGGCCGTCTTTGACCGCCGCTGAGTACAATCGGGCGAGCAAATGTTGACCTATCAACAAATGAAGGAGTTTCCTTTATGCATCTAGCCCTTCGTGCCTGGTGCCGAACATATCAGACGGTTTTTCGCATTGCATTGCCGATCCTGCCCTATACCGAGCCGCGCATTTTAGAGCATGCCGAGGATGTGCCCGCGGTGCTTCAAAAGCGCTCGATCCAGAAGGTCCTTATCGTGACGGATCCCGGCATTGCCCGTCTGGGGCTCACGGCACCGCTCGAGACGGCGCTCGCATCCAGGGGGATTGGCGTTACGGTCTATGCCGAAACGCGTGCAAACCCCACGGTTTCAAACGTGGAAGAAGCGGCGTCCCTGTATCGAGAGAGCGCCTGCCAGGCCATTATCGGCTTTGGCGGTGGCTCGGCCATGGACTGTGCCAAGGGCGTGGGCGCACGCATTGCGCAGCCAAACAAGCCCATCAACAAGATGCGCGGCCTGCTGCGGATTCATCGTCGCCTGCCGCTGCTCATCGCCGTTCCCACTACCGCCGGTACGGGAAGCGAAGTCACGCTTGCGGCGGTAATTACCGATGACGAGACGCACTACAAATACCCCATTAACGACTTTGTGCTCATCCCGCGTTTTGCAGTCCACGACCCCGAGTTTACGTGCGGCTTGCCCGCTTCCATTACGGGGCAGACGGGCATGGACGCCCTGACGCATGCCGTTGAGGCCTTTATCGGGCGAAGCACCACGCCCTATACGCGCAAGATGGCGCGACAGGCGGTGCAGCTTATCCACGACAATTTGCTCGAGGCCTATGAGCATGGTGACGACATGTGCGCTCGTCGCAATATGCTTTTGGCGGCGTATAAGGCGGGCGTTGCGTTTACCCGCTCCTATGTCGGATATGTGCATGCCATCGCGCACAGTTTGGGCGGCCGATACGGAATTCCGCACGGTTTGGCCAACGCGATCATCCTGCCGCACATGCTTCGCGCTTATGGTGACGCCGCCGCCCCCAAGCTTGCCGATCTTGCTCACATGGCGGGCATTGCGCCGGCTACCGCGCAGGATAGTCTTGCGGCCGAGGCCTTTATCGATTGGGTCGACCGCATGAACGAGGCCCTGGGAATCCCCAAATATGTCTTGGGCATTCGCCGCTCTGACATTCCCGAGATGGCGGCGCATGCCGATGCCGAGGCCAATCCGCTATACCCCGTTCCGCTTCTAATGGACCGCTTGGAGCTCGAGCATATGTACGAGGTCGTCGCGGGTGGTATGTTTGAGGACGAGAACTAGGAGGATCCATGAACACCGAGGAAATTGCGCGCATCGTCGGCGATCAGCGCGCCTACTTTAAGACGCACGCCACGTTTGATGTCGATGCTCGACGTCGTGCGCTCGTGCGCCTGCGCGGTGCGGTGCGGGCCCACGAGGCCGATATTGCCCATGCGCTCAAGACCGATTTGAGAAAGTCGCATGACGAGGCATATATGTGCGAGATCGGCACGTCGCTTTCCGAGATTCGTCATCAGATCGCTCACGTGGCTCGATGGAGTCGTCCGCGCCTGCGTCCGTGTGACCTTGCCAACGCCGTGAGTGTGTGCAAAACGCAAGCCGTGCCCTATGGCGTCACGCTCATCATGGCTCCGTGGAACTACCCGTTTTTGCTAACACTCGAGCCGCTCGCCGGGGCCCTTGCCGCGGGCAATACCGTGGTTATCAAGCCGAGCGCCTATGCTCCGGCATCGAGCGCGGTGCTCAAGCAAATTTGCGAAGAGGCGTTCGATCCGCGCCTGGTGACGGTTGTCGAGGGCGGGCGCGTCGAGAACGAGGCGCTGCTCGATGAGTGCTGGGACAAGATCTTCTTTACCGGTAGCGTTCCGGTCGGCAAGCTCGTCATGGAGCGCGCAAGTAAAAACCTTACGCCCGTGACGCTTGAGCTGGGCGGAAAGAGTCCCTGCATCGTGGATGCGACGGCAAACTTGAAGGTCGCGGCACGGCGTATCGCCTTTGGTAAATGGCTCAACGTGGGGCAGACTTGCGTGGCGCCCGACTACCTGCTGGTCGATACGCGCGTGCATGACGAGCTGCTGGGCCTCATCAAGGAGGAAGTCCGCCGTATGTTTGGCGAGCATCCGCTCGACAACGAGGACTACGGGCATATCGTCAACGCCAAGCATTTTGCGCGCGTGCGTGGGCTGATCGATCCCGATAAGGTTGTGCTTGGAGGTACCGCGCGCGAGACTTCGCTCAAGATCGAGCCGACGATTTTGGACGGCGTGACCCCCGATGACGCCGTGATGCAGGAGGAGATTTTCGGCCCTATCTTGCCGGTGCTGACGTTTGAGAGCCTAGACGAGGCCGAGACGTTTATTACGGATCGTCCGACGCCGCTGGCCCTGTATATCTTTAGCCAGGAC
>CATYJA010000150.1:0-3401 GCA_958407545.1 uncultured Collinsella sp.
TCCTCCGAGGTCATGAGCGGCATGCCGGGGTTCACCAGCACATGCGCGCAGATCTTGTCCTCGCTGACGGTGACCTTAAGGATGTTGAACAGGCCTGCCATAACTCTCCCCTACTCTTCCTTGCCCTACTCGTCGCCATCGTGCGGATCCACAGAGCCCGCACCCGACGCCGCCGGCTTCTCTGCCGAAGACTCGGAATCCTTCTTATCGGTTTCGGCCGGAGCAATCACGCGAATGAGCGAGATGCGCTGGCCACGCATCGACTGCACCTTGAACTTGTACCCCGCGACCTCAAACACCTCTCCGATGTCGGGCACCGAGTCGCAAAGCTCCAAAATCCAGCCGGCGATGGTCTCATAATCATCGCTTTCCTCGAGCGGCCAACCAAGCTCAATCGCGTCATCGCACGAAAAACGCCCATCAACGAGCCACTCACGGCGCGAGAGGCGCGTGAGGTACTTGTTGTCGGGGTCGAACTCGTCCTCGATCTCGCCGACGATCTCCTCGACGATATCTTCGATGGTGATGATGCCGGCCGTGCCGCCGTACTCGTCCACGACCACTACGATCTGGTCGTGCGAGGTCTGCATCTCGGACAGCAGCGGCAGGATGTCCTTGGTATCGGGCACAAAGGTGGCGTCGCGCAAAAAGCCGGCGATGGGCTGGTCGCCCTTGCCGTCGAGCGCGGGCTGAATCAGGTCCTTAATGTGCGCGATGCCCGCGACGTTGTCGGGATCCTCGTGATAGACGGGGATGCGGCTGAAGCCGGTCTGGCGCATGGTGGACAGCACGTCGGCGACCGTCTCGTCGTCCTCGCACATGGTGGTGTCCACGCGCGGCACCATGACCTCGCGAGCCACGGTGTCGCCCAGGTCGAAGATCTCGTGGATCATGCGCTTTTCCTCGTCGAGCAGGTCGTCCTGCTCCGAGACCATGTACTTGATCTCCTCCTCCGAGACGTTCTGGCGGTCGTCGGCGCTCTTGATGCGCAGGATGCGGGCCAGGCCATCGGAGCAAGCGCCGGTCAGCCACACGAGCGGACGAGCAATCTTCTGGAACACGGAAAGCGGTCCCACGACCTGCTTGGATACGCCCTCGGCATTGGCCAGGCCGATGCGCTTGGGCACAAGCTCGCCAATCACGATGGACACGAAGGCGACCGCGACGGTGATGATGACCGGCGCCAGGCCGCGCGCGATGGCGGAGAGCGGCGTGATGCCAAAGCTCGTGAGCCAAGCGGCGAGTGGGTCGGACAGGCTCGTCGAGGCGACGGCGGACGAGGCGAAGCCCACGAGCGTGATGGCAACCTGGATGGTGGCCAGCAGCTGGTCGGAGTCGGCAGCCAGCTTAATGGCACGCTCGGCGCGCTTGTCGCCTTCCTCGGCCTCGTGCTCCAGCACGGCGCGCTTGGCCGTGGTGAGCGCCATCTCGGACATAGAGAAGTAGCCGTTGATGAGGGTCAGGACGAGCGTGGTAATAAGAGAGATGGTTATGTCCATCGGGAGTTTCTCGAACCTCCAAGATTCGGGACGTTAGGTAGTAAGCGTAGGTGACGGATAGGGCAGTTGCGCCCGGCGGCCGCCTGGATAGGTCCGCGGGCACAGACGCGATCGCTAGATTACGAAGAGGATCACCGCCATGAACTGGAAGATGCTGCCGGCGAGTACCCACAGGTGAAACACGCTGTGAAGATAGCGCACGTTTTTGGCGATATAGAACGGCACGCCCGCGGTGTAGCACACGCCGCCGACGGCGAGCAGGGCAAGTGCCACGGGGTTGAGCAGCGCCACAAGTTCGGGCAGCTTAAAGACAACGAGCCAGCCCATCAGCAGGTAGACCAGGCCGCTTACCCAGTGCGGCTGGCGCTCGCGCATAAAGCACTCGAGGGCGATGCCGATGATGGCGATGGCCCATACGGCAAAGAACAGCACAGCGCCGCCGTCGTTTGCGAGCGTGATGAGACAAAACGGCGTATAGCTGCCGGCTATGAGCAGGTAGATGCAGCTGTGGTCGATGATGCGAAACACGCGCTTGGCGCGCGCGGGCTGAATCGCGTGGTAGAGCGTGGAGGCTAGATATTCGAGGATAATGCTGACGCCATAGACGATTGCCGCGGCCATGTGGGCCGGGCCTCCGCCGCGCAGGGCAGCGAATACGATCAGGAGCACCAGGCCCGCGATACCCAGCAGGCAGCCGACACCATGGGTGACGGAGTTCATGATCTCCTCGCCCACCGTGTAGTGTGGAACGGCCGCGGTCTTGGGCCGCGGCTTAGAACTGTCGCTCGAATCGGACATGCCGGTTACATCCTCCAACGTAAAGAGTTCTCAACACTATATCAAAGCGTCTAGGTACGTGCGAAATTTGCACCATACGTGACCCTTTGTTTACCCATTCTTTGCCTGTTGACGCATCAACGGCGAACGTCCATAATGCGCTTGCATTAAATGTTGATGTATTAACATCTTATAGGAAAGCTTCTTATGTCTCAAAACGCACGTTCCCATCGAAAGCTCAAGATAGCCGGCGTCGTTGCGCTGCTGCTCGTTGTCGCGCTGCTGGGGTTTGCCGGCAACTTTCTGTTTGACTTCGCGCTGAATCCCCGCGCGCCATACACCATGAAGATGATGCAGGACGGCAAGGACGCCGAAAAGGGCGAGCAGATGGATGCCGAGGAGGGCGAGGCACGGGCGTGGTTTAAAGAGAACCGCGAGAGCAGCAGCCTCACCGCGGACGACGGGACTGAGCTCGCCGCCTGGTATTTTGCTGCGTCGGAGAGCACACACGACTACGCCGTCTGCCTGCATGGATATACCAACGAGCCTATCGGTATGGCCCGATACGTCAAGCGATTCCACGACCGCGGCATGAACGTACTCGCACCCGCCGCCCGCGCCCACGAGCGCTCCGGCGGCGACTATATCGGCATGGGCTGGCCCGAGCGCCTCGACATCGTCGCATGGATCGAGCAAATCGTTCAGGCTGACCCCGAGGCGCGCATCCTGGTCTTTGGCGAGTCGATGGGTGCGGCAACCGCCATGAACGTCGCGGGGGAATCTCTGCCCGCAAACGTAAAATGCATTATCGAGGACTGCGGTTATACGAGTGTTTGGGACGAGTTCTCTCTGCAGCTCAAGGACGTGTTCGGCCTGCCCAGCTTTCCCTTGCTCGATGTGGCAAACTTGGTGTGCAACGTGCGCGCAGGCTACGACTTTCATAAGGCAAGCAGTGTGGAGCAACTCAAACACGCGACGGTTCCCATGCTGTTTATCCACGGCGATCAGGACACCTTTGTGCCGTACGACATGCTCGACCAAAACTACGACGCGTGCGCCAGCAAGGTCAAGCAAAAGCTCACCATCCATGGCGCCACCCACGCCAAGAGTGCGCAAGTTGACCCC
>CATYJA010000151.1:0-3315 GCA_958407545.1 uncultured Collinsella sp.
AGCGCATGAGCGGCATCGCTACCTACACGCACAGCATGGCCGCGGCGCTCGAGGGAACCAAGACCGTGCTCGTCGACACGCGCAAGACCACGCCGGGCATGCGCGTCTTCGAGAAGGCCGCGGTCGAGATCGGCGGCGGCAGCAACCATCGTTACAACCTGTCGACGGCCGTCATGCTCAAGGACAACCACATCGATGCCGCCGGTGGCGTGACGCGCGCGATCGAGATGGCGCGCGCCCATGCATCGTTTACCACGACGGTCGAGATCGAGTGCGAGAACCTGGACATGGTGCGCGAGGCCGTGGAGGCCGGCGCCGACATCATCATGTTCGACAACATGACCCATGACGACATGGCCGCCGCTATCGAGCTTATCGCCGGTCGCGCCAAGACCGAGTGCTCGGGCAACGTGGACGCCAACAACATTCGCGCCCTGGCCGACCTGGGCGTTGACTTCATTAGCTCGGGCGCCCTGACGCACTCCGCGCCGATCCTCGATCTCTCGCTTAAGCACCTGCGTCTGCTGGACGGTAAATAATGAACGCCCGCGAGCGTCGCCGTGCCATCATGGCCGTGCTCGAGGGAGCCAAGGGACCCGTATCGGGCAGCGCGCTTGCCCACGAGGTGGGTGTGAGCCGCCAGGTCGTGGTGCAGGACATCGCCCTGCTGCGCGCCGATGGGCACGATATCGTGGCGACCAACCGCGGATACGTGCTGCAGGAGGCCCCCAGCAGCCCCGCTGTGCCCACGCGCTTGGTCAAGGTTCGCCACGGCGTGGAGCAGGCAGGCGATGAGCTTACGAGTATCGTCGACGCCGGAGGCGCCGTGCTCAACGTGATCGTCAATCACCGCGTGTACGGTAAGATCACGGCCGACCTGGACATCCGCAATCGCCGCGATGTCGAGCGCTATCTGCGCGATATCGAGAGCGGCAAGAGCTTTCCGCTGCTAACGGTGACGAGCGGCTATCACTTCCATCGCATTGCGGCGGAGGACGAACAGACCCTCGACGAGATCGAGGCCATGCTCAAGGAGAAAGGCTACCTAGCAGACCTGATGCCCTACGAGGACGATCTATCGTAGCCGACGCTGCAAACGCCCCTAAGCGGCAATCTGACGTTCAATCGTCGGTCGCGTACAAAAGTACGCTTCCCTCCTCTTTCACGTCACCTTGCTCGCTTAGGGACGTTTTCGCTGACGTGAGCTCAACCTGCGACGGTGTCAAATTAGTTATCCGCACAAAAAGGAGGCCTCCGCGGCGATGCGGAGGCCTCCTTTTTTGTGCACGGTGTACTTTTGAGTGTGCAGGTGGGGGAGTTGTTACTCCTCGACGATCTCGGTGATCGCGCCAGCGGGGCAAGCGTCCTGGCAAGCGCCACAGGCGACGCAGGAGTCCTCGTCGGCGACGGTAGCGACGTCCTGGAGCTCCAGAACGCCAGCGGGGCAGGAGTCGACGCAAACGCCACAAGCGATGCACTCGTCGGCATCAATTACGGGATGAGCCATGGTAGTTTCCTCTCTGTTGACCGACGCTACAGGCGATGCGCGCCGGTTTGATTCGGGCAAAAACATACCACGGGAGCGACCGTTTGCAATACCCTCTGGCCGGCATCTTCATACCGTTCGCCGAGTATGCCACGGCTTACTAAAAAACACGCAGGTGGGGCCGTTGAGCTGCATAAATGTTAGCTAAAGGTGACTTGAAATGTAGGGCGATTGAGCGTGCTTGCGGAAACCGCATCCCATTATTTTGTCGAAAAACGGGTTGCAGTTTCCGGTTAGGCCCGCTAGCGGAAAATGCGAGCCGGTATCAGCTCTCAAAACGGGATACGGTTTCCGGTTGAGCCTTCAGACGGAAACTGCGACCCGGAATCCACGCTCAAACCGGGATGAGCTTTCCGCAAGACGGCCCCCAGGCACCCCCGGACGCAAACCTCAGCCATCTCTACATAGATCTCGATAGATTTGCCGAGAACTCAAACAGTGCGTCTACCTGCGCATTTGAGAACCTAAACTCTCAGAGATAAGAAATCTTATATGAATTGACTTAGATTTTGTATATTCCGGCCCATAAGGGGATACACTACATCCTGAAAGACAAGCCGAAGCGCCGCGCGACAGACCGTCGAGGCGGCGCGAACGCAAAAGAGAGAGGAAATTTCTAATGAGTAAGATTCTTGGTATCGACCTTGGTACTACTAACTCCGCTATGGCCGTCCTCGAGGGCGGTTCTCCGACCATTATCGTGAACGCCGAGGGCGACCGCACCACCCCGTCCGTTGTGGGCTTCCGTGCTGACGGCGACCGCGTCGTGGGTAAGGCCGCTAAGAACCAGGCTGTCACCAACCCCAAGAACACCGTGTTCTCCATCAAGCGTTTCATGGGCCGCAAGTACTCCGAGTGCACCTCCGAGATCAAGACCGTGCCGTATGAGGTCAAGGAGGGCCAGGGTGGCCGTGCCGTCGTCGATATCGAGGGCAAGGATTACACCGCCGAGCAGGTGAGCGCCATGACGCTCGCAAAGATGAAGGCCGACGCCGAGAAGTATCTGGGCGAGACCGTCACCGACGCCGTCATCACCGTCCCGGCCTACTTCAACGACGCCCAGCGTCAGGCCACCAAGGACGCCGGCAAGATCGCCGGCCTCAACGTCAAGCGTATCGTCAACGAGCCGACCGCTGCCGCTCTTGCCTATGGCCTGGACAAGCAGGGCACCGACCAGCGCATCCTGGTCTTCGACTTGGGCGGCGGCACCTTCGACGTCTCCATCCTCGACCTCGCCGACGGCGTGTTTGAGGTTCTGTCCACCTCGGGCGACAACCACCTGGGCGGCGACGACTGGGATCAGCGCGTCATCGACTGGATGGCCGACAAGTTCCAGCAGGAGAACGGTGTCGACCTGCGTCAGGACCCCATGGCCCTGCAGCGTCTGAAGGAGGCCGCCGAGAACGCCAAGAAGGAGCTCTCCGCGGCGCAGCAGTCCACCATTAACCTGCCGTTCATTACCATGAACCAGTCCGGCCCGCTGCACCTCAACTACACGCTGACCCGCGCCGAGTTCGAGAAGATCACCCGCGACCTGCTCGAGCGTTGCAAGCAGCCTGTCACCAACGCCCTGCGCGACGCCAAGCTCAAGCTCTCCGATCTGACCGAGGTCATCCTCGTCGGCGGCTCCACCCGTATGCCCGCTGTCCAGGATCTGGTCAAGACCATGACCGGCAAGCAGCCCAACATGTCCGTGAACCCCGACGAGGTCGTTGCCGACGGCGCTGCCGTCCAGGGCGGCGTGCTCACCGGTGACGTCGAGGGCATCC
>CATYJA010000152.1:0-3251 GCA_958407545.1 uncultured Collinsella sp.
CGTGCGAATTTCATAATCTGCCTCGTCTTTCGTATCGTTATCGCGCCGTGCTCCGCTGTCCGCAATCGCGGCAAGATGCGCAGCGTGCCTGGAATCTAGGAACGGTAATCGCCGTTGATGGAGATGTACTCATGCGTGAGGTCGCAGGTCCACACAGTCGTTGCCGCGTCGCCTGCGCCCAGGTCGGCCGAGATCACGATCTCGGGCGCCTCGAAACGTCGTAGAGCCTCGTCCTCGTCAAAGGGAACAGTCAGACCGTCGCGACAGACAGGCATGCCCATCATGTCGATGGAAACGTCTTCCTGATTAAACTTCACGCCGCACTTGCCAAGCGCCATAGCAACACGGCCCCAGTTGCAGTCGTGGCCGGCGATGCAGGTCTTAACGAGCGGCGAGTTGGCAACGGCACGGGCGGCGATATCGGCCTCCTCGTCGTTCACGGCGCCGGTAACGTTGACCGTAACAAGCTTGGATGCGCCCTCACCATCGGCGGCGATATTGCGCGCCAGGCTCTCGCACACCTCGTGCACGGCAAATGCCAACTCGTCGAAGGCATCGGAGCCCTCGACGATAGGCTCGGCATCTGCGGCAGCGGCGCCGGAGGCAAGCATGATGCAGGTGTCGTTGGTCGAGGTGTCGGAATCGACCGTTACCTTGTTAAAGGTCTGCTTGACGGTCGAGAGCAGCAGGGCATGAAGTGCCGCAGGCTCGACGGGGGCATCGGTGGTGATAACTGCGATCATGGTGGCCATGTTGGGCATGATCATGCCCGAGCCCTTGCACATTCCGCCTACCGTATAGACATTGCCCGCATGACCCGCAGCCTCACTGACGTAGGACACGGCGTACTCCTTGGAGTGCGTGTCGGTCGTCATGATGGCGCGAGCGGCATCGGCGCCACCGTGGGCAGAGAGTGCCTCGTAGGCAGCAGGAATGGCAGTCTCAAACGTGTCGATCGGCAGAATCTGGCCAATCACACCCGTGGAGGCAACCAGAATCTGTTGGGATTCGCAGCCGATGACCTGCGATGCGATGCTGCACGTCTCGCGCGCGCATGCAAGGCCGGTCTCACCCGTGGCGGCGTTGGCATTGCCAGAGTTGACCGAGACGCCGGCGATGATGCCATAGCCCTTGTCCGCACCGCCCAGGTTGGCACGGCTCACCTGCACGGGCGCCGCGCAAAAGCGGTTGGTCGTAAACACGCCGGCGCCGGGACAGGGCTTATCGGGCACGACGAGCGCGTAATCCAGACGCTCGGGATTCTTGCGGAATCCAGCGTGGATGCCTGCAGCTTTAAAACCAGCCGCAGCCGTAACGCCGCCCTCGACGGCGCGAATTTTGATATCAAACAGCTCGGTATTCATCGTCTTTATGACTCCTTATGTCAAACAAAAAAACGGACATCGGTTGGTGCGCCATGCCAGTCGTGATCATGAGACCAGCTCAAGAGTGGCGCCCCACTCGATGCCCGACTACCAAATCGTTAACAATCGAATGTGCTACACCGGGCACGCCACTGTGGGCAAGCCTCGTCGCTCGTCAAAACCAAAGACGATGTTGGCGCACTGGACCGCCTGGCCTGCTGCACCCTTGCACAGATTGTCGATGGCGCCCGTCGCCACCAGAACGCCCGCGCGCTTGTTGAGCGCGAGGCCAATCTGGGCGGCGTTGGTTCCGACGACCGAAGCCGTCTTGGGCTCCTGGCCGGCGTCGAGCACGCGCACAAAGGTGCGTCCAGCGTAGAACTGCTTGTAATAGTCGACGACATCCTCAAGAGCCAGGGAGTCGATGGCCTGCGGCGTGAGCGGCAGCGTCACCGTGGAGAGCAGGCCGCGCTTGAGCGGTGCCAGATGCGGGGTGAAGACGACGCGATCGGTCAGGCCAAGGATTTGCTCAATCTCGGGCGTGTGGCGATGCTTGCCCACGCCGTAGGCCTCCAAGTTCTCGTCAGCGCTGCAAAAATGCGTACGAGCGTTACAGGACTTGCCGGCACCCGTCACGCCGCTAATGGCATCGACGATTACGGGGCCGTTCTCGGCCACCCAGCCCGCACGCACGGCAGGAGCAGCAGCAAGGCTCGTTGCGGTGGGATAGCAGCCGGCGCAGGCGACCAAAACGGGCTTTCCGGCGGCATGGCTGGAAGCAGCGGTCTCTAAGTCTTGGCAGAACAGCTCGGGTAGGCCGAAAGCGCGGGTCTTGAGCAACTCGGGGCTCGTGTGCTCGGCGGCATACCATGCCTCAAAGACAGACGCGTCGCTCAGACGGTAATCGGCCGAAAGATCAAAGCAGGAGACGCCCGATGCAAGCAGTGCAGGCACCTGTGCCATGGCAGCCGTGTGCGGTACGGCAAGAAAAACCGCATCGCAGCTCTTGAGCTCGGGGGCGTCATGCGTGGTGAAAACCAGGTCGCTCACACCAGCAAAGCTCGGATACACCGTGGACAGCGGCTGGCCGGCATCGGCGTTGGACGTAATGGCAACAAGTTCAAACTCGGGATGACCGAGCACGAGGCGAATGAGCTCGGCTCCGGCATATCCAGCCGCGCCGATGATTCCAACCTTCAAAGACATATCAGACTCCTTGTCTGCGATTTATGCACCGATGCGCATTTCGCAGCGGTCGTTATGAAGTGGGTTGAAACTTTAGCACCAAAAGATTCATGAATACGTAAATAGCTTGCATATTCATGCATTGAAACATTCCCGACACATTCGCTTGAAGGAATTGACAAATAGAGCGGGCCCCGTATTGACCGGCACTCCTTACGGTGCCGGGCAACACAGAGCCCGCCCATGCGAAAACTAAGTTGTTAGGAAAAGCCAGCTGGCTAGAGCTCAACCGGCACCCATTCGTCGTGATTGCAGATAAATGCCTCGGGATCCTCAACGCTAAAGAAGACAAGCGCGGGGTCGTTAGGCCCCTCATAGTGCTCGCTCAAGCGCTCAAGATGTTTCCATCCGGCCTCGCGCATTTCGCTCGAAGCCCGGTCTTCCAGCCCCGCACGCCCACGCAGAATCAACCAACCATGGCCCGGCCACCAACTCGTGGCCTCAAAGCGCTGGTTTTGCAGAAGCTCCTGCCACACATCTTTGGTGCGTGCTGTCACAAACCACAGCTTGCCGTCCTGAATCTGCGCAAACGAGAACGGACGCACATGCGGCTGCCCGTCCACGCTCGTCGCCAGATACCACGCAGGCACCGACGTCAGATACTCCAGCACCGTATTCAATCCGTCCACGTTTCCTCCTGTC
>CATYJA010000153.1:0-3215 GCA_958407545.1 uncultured Collinsella sp.
AGACTATTCGTGCCGCCGGTGCTGAGGCCGCCATGCAGTGCGAGCAGAACACGCTTAACAAGCTCTGCAACGGTATCACCACCATCAACGACTCCATCAAGGCGCTCGACGCCGTGCATCAGAAGGCCGAAGCCCTCGATGGGCAGGAGCAGGCCAATGTGTACGCGCACGAGGTCGTTCCCGCTATGGATACGCTGCGCGCCGCCGTGGATGCCATGGAGGAGATCGTGGCTGCCGACTACTGGCCGGTCCCGACTTACGACGACATCCTGTTCTACGTGTAGAGCGTAACTGACGTATCGTCACGGTATTGAGCCGGGGTCCGCATCATGCGGGCCCCGGTTTTTGTTTGCGAAGGGCGCTTTGAAGCCCGTTTTGCTACCGATATGCCTAGGTATAAAGGGTTGTGGGCAAAAAACGTCAAATATGAGTACTGTCACAAGTCCTGTAGCATTATTTATTTGCAAAATATGAAGTGTTACGCAACATATGTCCAAGTACTTAGCCGATAAACGTCTGCAATTTTTCCGCCGTAGGACGCCTGACGGCTAAATCGCCTTCTGAAGGCATGAAATCGCTGTAACTAAAATGGTAACAGTACTCATATTTGCCATTTTTTGACCACAGGCCTTGCGATGATGCCGGGATCCGCACCCTGTCGGGTTCGAACCGCGGCGCATGGGTAGCAAAAAGCCCGCCACCGAATTAGTAACGGGCTTCTCAGATTTTGTGGTGCCCCCAGCGGGATGTCCGCGTGCGGCTGGCGCCGCCCGCTTCCGCTGCGTCGCTCCGCTCCTTGCGTGCTGCGCTGGAAAACGCTTCGCGTTTCCTCAGCTCCGCACCCTGTCGGGTTCGAATCCCGGCGCATGGGTAGCAAAAAGCCCGCTACCGCGAGGGTAACGGGCTCTTCAATTCAAATGGTGCCCCCAGCGGGATTCGAACCCGCGATATCCACCTTGAAAGGGTGGCGTCCTTGGCCGCTAGACGATGGGGACAGCGGGAAAGAGTATAGCAGACTTTTTTAGCCGTTCACATATCGTTGGCAAACTGAAAAACCACCACAAAGGTGCCTGTCCCCTTTGTGGTGGTGAGGTGCTAGGGGAGGAGCTTCATGGCTGCGTCGTGGGCGGCGTGCTCGTAGGTGTCGTCGAGGGGCTTGAGCGGCAGCAGGGCGGCGGCCTGCGCATCGCCGCGGCGCTCGAGGGCGTGCGCGATCAGCCAGTCGGCGAGCTCGGGGTTCTTGGGCAGTGCCGGTCCGTGTAGGTACGTGCCGATGACGCCCTTGTAGATCAGGCCCTCAAAGCCATCGTCGCCGTTGTTGCCGGTGCCCGTGATGACGGACGTTCCGAGCGGCGTGGCCTCGGCGTCCAAAAGCGTGCGACCTCCATGGTTCTCGAATCCCACAAAGGGCTCAGGTGCCAGATCGGTCTTGACGGCTACGTTGCCGATCAGGCGATCGGAGCCACGTACGGTTTCGGCGGCAATGACGCCCAGGCCCTCAATGCGATCGTCGCCCATGTAGTACGAACGGCCGAGCAGCTGATAGCTGCCACAGATGGCAAGCAGCGAGCCGCCATCCTCAACATAGGCCGCGACCTTGTCTTTTTGGGCGAGCAGCTCGTGTGCCACGGCTAGCTGGTCGCGGTCGGAGCCGCCACCCATCATGACGATATCGGCATCGGTCAAATCAAGCGTTTCGCCCATACGGACCTCGTCTACACGCACGGGAATGCCACGCCAGGCGCAGCGGCGCTCGAGGGCGATGACGTTGCCGCCGTCGCCGTAGAGGTTAAGGGCATCGGGATACAGGTAGACGATGCGCAGCGGGCGCGAAAGCTCGACTGGCGCGATGCCGACAGGAAGAGCGCTGCCGTCGGCACGGGTTACGGCGCGCCCGGCAACAGCGTCGGCGGTGGAGCCTTTCAGCCCGTCGAGCTCCTTGACCAGCGGCGGGAAGGCCGTGTAGTTGGCGACGGCGTAGAAAGTGTCGCCGGCAGCCTCGTCTGCCACGGCGCCAATTGCCTGCGCGACGTCCGAGATAATCGCGGCATCGATGCCGGCGTACTTGAGGCGCACCTGCATGTCGTGCGCGCGCGTGCCTCCGGCAAAGGCGACAAGACCCGGCGTGTCGGCGATGCGCTCAAAGTCGACGTCGTAGATCCACGATACATCGTGTCCGTCGGCGTCGTTGTCGTTGAGGAAGAAAGCGCAGAGTCTGCCGCCTGCCGTCTTGATGGACTGGATTTGTCGATCGAAGCCTACGGGATTCTTAGCCAGGTTGGCCTCGACGGTGCGGCCGGCGATATCCCAGCGCCCCATACGACCACCGGCGGGCACATAGGCATCGAGCGTGGGCTGCAGAAACGCCGTATCCACGCCCAACTCGTGCGCGGCAAAGAAGGCGGCGGCAACGTTGTAGACCATGTACAGGCCGTTGTAGCGTGTGGCGATGTGTGCGGCAGCCGCGTCGGGCGCAGATCCAAAGACCAGGTCAAAGCCGTATCCGTCGCAGCCGAGCTCCACGCCCGTCACACGGCGGACCAGTGCGGGGCGTGCCCAACCGCACGAGGGGCAATGGTAAGCGCCGAGTTGACCATACTGCACATAGTCGTACTCCAACGGCGCGTTGCACTGCGAGCAAAAACGCGAGTCGCTAATGCGGTCGGACTCGGTGTTGGTGGCGCCGTCGATGCCAAAGGCAATGCTCGCGTTGGGAACGCGCGCGGCAATCGAGGCGCACAACGGGTCGTCGGCGTTGTAGATGAGCGTTGTCGTCGGAGAGAGCTCCAACGCATGGGCGATGACGTCTTGGGTATGGTCGATCTCGCCGTAGCGGTCTAGCTGGTCGCGGAACAGGTTGAGCAGCACAAAGTATGTTGGCTTGAGCTTGGGCAGGACGCGCACGGTGTAGAGCTCGTCGCATTCAAAAACGCCCACGCGCTTGCCGCCGGCTCGCTTGAGGCCGCTGCGCGCCTCGAGCAGTGCACCCACCACACCAGGCTCCATATTGTTGCCGGCACGGTTGCACACCACGGTGGCGCCGCTGGCGGCAACGGCGTCGGCGATGAGGTTGGAGGTGGTGGTCTTGCCATTAGTACCGGTAATCACCACGCTGCGGTCGACCAGACTCGCGAGGTCGCTTAGCAGCTCGGGGTCGATCTTCATGGCGATGCGGCCGGGGAGTACGCCGCCCTGGCGCTTAAGGACGGAGCGCA
>CATYJA010000154.1:0-3154 GCA_958407545.1 uncultured Collinsella sp.
GCATTTACGCGCCTTGTAGGAAGGGGCTGCGCCCATGGCTTTTGAGCCCGCTCAACATAGCTTCATTACGCTCGAGGGTGTCGATGGCGCCGGTAAATCTACGCAGGCGCGCCTGCTTGCCCGTGCGCTCGACCTTGCCGGCTACCAGGTTGTGACCCTGCGCGAGCCGGGCGGTACCGCCATCAGCGAAAAGATCCGTGCTCTGCTGCTCGACCCCGCCAATACGGCGATGGGCGACACCTGCGAGTTGTTGCTCTACGAGGCCGCGCGCGCCCAGTTGGTGCACGAGGTCATCGCGCCTGCCCTTGCTGCCGGCAAGGTGGTCCTGTGCGACCGCTTCTACGATTCCACAACTTGCTATCAGGCGTTTGCCGATGGCCTCGATCGCCAGATAGTGCGCGATGCCAACAACCTGGCCGTCGCGGGGACGCACCCGGCGCTCACGCTCGTCTATCACATCACGCCCGAGCAGGCGGCGCTGCGCATGGCAGCCCGTGGCGCGGCAGATCGCATGGAGGCTAAGGGCATGGCCTTCCAAGAGCGTGTCTACCAGGGATTTTGCGCCATCGCCGCCGAGGAACCAAACCGCGTAAAGCTCATCGACGCGACCGCGTCCATCGAGGACGTCTTCGCGCGGACGGTCGAGCAGGTTCGCGTCTACGGCCTCGACATTTCCCAGGACGCCGTCACCGCCGCGCTTGCCCAGGAGGCCGAGTAACATGGCCCCCGCTCAGACAAGCCTGCTGGCCAAGCTTGACACCCAAGAGCGCGTGCGCGACTTTTTGACCAATGCCGTCGCCAGCGGTCGCGCATCGCACGCCTACCTGTTTTTGGGCGCGCCCGGCGCGGGCAAGCTCGACGCCGCGTGGGCGCTCGCCCAAGCCTTCCTGTGCGAGCAGGATGGCTGCGGCTCATGCGATAGCTGCGTGCGCGTCGCCCGCCATACGCACCCCGACGTGCACTATTACACGCCCGAGAGCGCCACGGGCTACCTTATCGCCCAGACACGCGAGCTGCTCGACGACGTGCCCCTGGCGCCCATCCGTGCCAAGGCCAAGGTCTACATCATTGACCGTGCCGAGCAGCTGCGCGCCAACACCGCCAACGCATTGCTCAAAACTCTCGAGGAGCCGCCCGAGGGCGTTATGTTCATCCTGCTGGGCACCTCGGCAGACGTGATGCTGCCCACTATCGTGAGTCGTTGCCAGTGCGTGCCGTTTCGGCTGGTATCGCCCGCCGTCGCCGCGCAGGCCGTGAGCCGCGCCACCGGTCAGGACCCTGCGCGTTGCCGCATGGCCGTCGCCGTGGCGGGAAGCCCCACGCGTGGCATCGAGTTCCTCAAGAGCGCCGAGCGCCAGGACGCCCGCCGTCAGATGGTTCGCGCCATCGATTCGCTTATCGCCGCCGACGAGGCCGACGTGCTCAGACGCGCCAAGTCACTCATCGTCGCCGTTAAGGCGCCGCTCGCCGAGGTCAAGTCCACACAGGAAAAGGTGCTCGAGCAAAACGCCGACTACCTGTCGCGTGGAGCATTGAAGCAGCTTGAGGACCGCAACAAGCGCGAACTCAACGCGCGCGAGCGTTCGGGTATCATGGAAGCGCTGGCGAGCGCGCGGACGCTCATGCGCGACGTGCTGCTGACGCTTCAGGACAAGGCAGCCGACGTGGTGAACGAAGACGTGCGCGACACGATCGGTCGGCTTGCCGCCGCGACCAATGTTGCGGGTGCCACACGGGCGCTCGAGGCAGTCGCGACCGCCGAGCGCAACATCGCCAGAAACGTTACTCCCCAGCTGGCCATCGAGGTCATGCTGTTCGATATCAGGAAGGCACTGAAATGCCGTTAGTTGTACCCGTTAAGTTTACCTACGCCTCGCGCGACCTGTGGTTCGATCCGCAGGATTTGGATATCCTCGAGGCCGATTATGCCATTTGCTCCACCGAGCGCGGAACCGAGATCGGCCTGGTCACGGCCGATCCCTTTGAGGTGCCGCAAGACGAGATCGGTCAGCCGCTCAAGCCCGTGCTGCGCGTGGCGAGCGACATCGACCTGCAGCTTGCTGACGACCTGGCCATCCAGGGCGACGAGGCCATGGTCGATTTCCGCCGTCTGGTCAAAGAGCTCGACCTCGAGATGAAGCCGGTCGGCGTCGAGTACCTGTTTGGCGGCGAGAAGGCCGTGTTCTACTTTGCCGCCGAGGAGCGTGTCGATTTTCGCCAGCTCGTCAAGGACTTGTCCTCGACGCTGCATATTCGCGTCGACATGCGCCAGATCGGTGTGCGCGACGAGACCCGTCTGGTGGGCGGCTATGCCCAATGCGGACAGGAGCTCTGCTGCACGCGCTTTGGCGGACAGTTTGAGCCCGTTTCGATTCGCATGGCAAAAGAGCAGGACCTGCCGCTCAACTCGTCCAAGATCAGCGGCGTGTGCGGCCGCCTGATGTGCTGCCTGCGTTATGAGTTCGAGGCGTACAAGGACTTTAAGAGCCGTGCGCCCAAAAAGAAGACGCTCATCGATACGCCGCTTGGCAAGGCGCGTATTCAGGAATATGACACGCCGCGTGAGCAGCTGGTGCTGCGCCTGGAGAACGGCAAAGTCTTTAAGGTCAACCTGGCCGATATGACCTGCTCGGAGGGCTGCAAGAAGAAGGCTGCCGAGCAGGGCTGCAATTGCCGCCCCGATTGTGTGACGCGCGATGTGCTCGAGCGCATCGAGTCGCCCGAGATGCGTCTGGCGCTCATGGAGCTCGATCGCGAAAACGGCGTCGATGTGGGCGATGGCCTGTCGAGTGCCGACCGTCTGGCCGGCACGTCGATGCCCAAGCGCCGTCGTCGCGATGCTGAATCCGATGCTCGCGCCGGTCAGGGTCAGGGCGAGGGCCGTGGCCGCGGAAAGGGCCGCGGTAAGGCCGAGACACCCGAGGCCGAGGGGGCGGCCGATGGCCGTCGCCGTCGTAAGCGCGCGGGCTCGGGCGATGCTACCGATGTTGCAGCCGCGGGCAAGAACGCCTCTCGCGAGCGCGAGGTTCAGCAGCCCCAGCAGCAGAATCGCGGCGGCGGCATGAACCCCACACGTCGCCGCCGCCGTCATCTGTCGAGCGAGGAGCGCGAGGACGCCTTCCGCGCCGCAGCTGCTCGCGAGGCCGGTGCCGCT
>CATYJA010000155.1:0-3079 GCA_958407545.1 uncultured Collinsella sp.
GACGGCCAGCCTAAGTACCTCAACACCGCCGAGACGAGCGTGTTCCATAAAAAGCGAAACCTCTATGGCTTTAACTGGGCCAAGGAGTTTATCGTCGCGCAGGATACCGCCATCGTGGTGGAGGGCTATACCGATTGCATCGCCTGCTGGGAGGCGGGGATTAAAAACGTCGTCGCCACGCTGGGCACCGCGCTCACGGAGCATCACGTCAAGACACTCACCCGCTTTGCCAAGCGCATCGTCTATATGTTTGACGGCGATGCCGCCGGTCAAAAGGCCGCTCGCCGTGCGATTCAGTTTATCGAGCAGGATTCTATGGACCTGCGCTGCGTGGTGCTGCCCGACGGCAACGACCCTATGGAGTTTATTTCGGCGCACGGCGGCCAGGAGCTGCAGGCGCGCATCGACGCGGCCGAGCCGCTTATGGACTTTGTTTACCGTTCGCTGCAGGAGTCGAGCGATATTACCACGCCGGGCGGTCGCGCAAAGGCGCTGGAAGATGCGCTGACGCTTATCTATCCGCTGCGCGACAGCTATATGATCGACACGTACTTTATCCAGATTGCTGATCAGCTGGGTTTGGATCTGGAGGCCGTGCGTGCGAGCTCGGGCCGTGTGTTTCGTGATGTCGCCAAGCGCGAAGATGCGGAACGCCGCCGTGAGCAGAACTATGAGCGCCAGCGGGCGCAGGCCGAGCGCTCCGGTAGCGCGGGCGGTCGGGCATCGGGTTCTCGTGATGCCGGTCGCGGTGCTTGGGCATCGGGCGCGACGCCGCCGGTGTCCGCACCGGTCGAAGAAGAGCCGTACGACTACGTCCCGCTCGATGCCTACGGTGCCGCGCCCGTGGAGGTCGTCGACGACCTGCCGCCGATCGATATGCCTGATGGTATGGGCGCTGTGCCTGTGGCTGATGGTTCGGGCGCACCGGCCGCGGCGGCGCCGATGGTTCTTACCGATCTAGAGCGCAAGTCCTTGGCAGGGGAGCGCGAGCTGCTGACCATGCTCACGAGCTACCCCGACCTGTTCCGCACGTATGCCGACCGCATCTGCTCCATCGAGTGGGTTGACCCACGTCACGAGTCCATCGCGTGGGCCGTTCTGGCAACGCCGCCGGGAACCGATCCTGCAGCCTGCATGGATGCGGCGCGGTCGGTGTGTCCCGAGGCGGCAACGCTTGTGAGTGCCGGGCGCATCTCGGCGACGAGCAAGCACCCCACCGAGACGAACATCGTGTTTATGCTCGATACGCTCGAGCTCTACACCATCAAGCGCCGCATGCGTGCCGCACAGGCCAAGCTGCGCCAGGACCGTTCGCTCGATGATGAGGCCCGTCGCGCGCTGACCGTGCAGGCCGCGCAGGATTCGCAGCGTCAACGCGAGCTGCAAAAGTCGATCGGCGGCGTGGCGGACCCGTTCCGTTTGATCGGTCTGGAGGCCGCAGGCACCGAACAGGCCTAGATGTTGTGGTCAACCAGCGTATTCTCGCCTATATCCAGTCCTCTTTTTGGGTATAGACGTCTACGTGTGTGCTAAAGTATTGAGTCCTGTGGACTATGAAGGGAGAATCTGTGCCAAAAAAGACTGAGAGCACGGGTACTGAGCTGGAATCCTACGTTGCAAAGCTTATGGGCAACGGCTCAAACAGGACTTCGGTAACCGAGGACGAGATTCAGGTCGCCCTGAAGGATATCGATGTTTCTGACGAGCAGCTCACCGCGGTGTATTCCGCGCTGCGCAACAGCGGCATCCAGATTATCTCCGCGAGCGGTAACGACGACGCCCCCATGGACGTCGACGATGACAATACCGATTCTGATACCGACGATTTCGATGACGACGACGAGCACGATTCCGGCTCGCTCGACGATCACGAGCTCAAGATGGCCCGCCAGGCCGACGCCGAGATGGGTTCTTCCAAGAGCAAGAAGAAGCGCACCGTGCGGACGTCCCGTTCGCGTTCGCGCGTGCGCGGCATCGATGCCTCCACGGTGATGCTGACCGGCGATCCGGTCCGTATGTACCTCAAGGAGATCGGCAAGGTCGACCTACTGACCGCCTCCGAAGAGGTCGATCTGGCTATGAAGATTGAGGCCGGTCTTGAGGCCACCGAGAAGCTCGAGGCTGCCGATGCTGGTGAGCTCGAACTCACGCGTGCCGAGATGCGTCGTCTTACGCGCATTGAGAACGTGGGCCTCGAAGCCAAGCAGGCGCTCATCAGTGCAAACCTGCGTCTGGTCGTCTCCATCGCCAAGCGCTATGTTGGTCGCGGCATGCTGTTCCTGGACCTGATCCAGGAGGGCAACCTCGGTCTGATCCGCGCCGTCGAGAAGTTCGACTACCAGAAGGGCTTTAAGTTCTCCACGTACGCCACGTGGTGGATCCGTCAGGCCATCACGCGTGCTATCGCCGACCAGGCCCGTACCATCCGTATTCCCGTGCACATGGTCGAGACCATCAACAAGCTCGTCCGCGTGCAGCGTCAGCTCCTTCAGGACCTGGGCCGCGACCCGACCCCCGAGGAGATCGGTGCCGAGATGGACATGAGCGCCGACCGCGTCCGCGAGATCCAGAAGATCTCGCAGGAGCCCGTGTCGCTCGAGACCCCCATCGGCGAGGAAGAGGATTCCCAGCTGGGCGACTTCATCGAGGACTCCCAGGCCATCGTTCCGCCCGATGCGGCCAGCTTCTCCATGCTGCAGGAGCAGCTCACCCAGGTGCTCGATTCGCTTGCCGATCGTGAGCGCAAGGTTATCGAGCTGCGCTTTGGCCTTGTCGACGGACATCCCCGTACGCTCGAGGAAGTCGGCCGCGAGTTTGGCGTCACGCGCGAGCGCATCCGCCAGATCGAGTCCAAGACCCTTGCCAAGCTTCGCCACCCGAGCCGCAGCAGCAAGCTCAAAGACTATATCGAGAGCTAGTCAAGCAAGAGGCGGCCTCAAGCACATCCGCTTGGGGGCGCTTTCATGTAGTCGTTGGGGACGTTCTTGAATGACTAGTCGTTTAAGAACGTCCCCAATGATTAGGTGGTTGATTTTCAATCTCAACGCAACAGTCTGAACGGACCCCGCGTTTCCGCAGC
>CATYJA010000156.1:0-3046 GCA_958407545.1 uncultured Collinsella sp.
GCCGACGGCGCTGCCGTCCAGGGCGGCGTGCTCACCGGTGACGTCGAGGGCATCCTGCTGCTCGACGTTACCCCGCTGTCGCTGGGCGTCGAGACCATGGGCGGCATCATGACCAAGATGATTGACCGCAACACCACGATCCCGACCTCCAAGACCGAGGTCTACTCCACCGCTGCCGACAACCAGACCAGCGTCGAGATCAACGTGCTCCAGGGCGAGCGCGAGCTTGCCCGCGACAACAAGTCGCTCGGTAAGTTCCAGCTGACCGGCATTCCGGCTGCCCGCCGCGGCGTGCCGCAGATCGAGGTCACCTTCGACATCGACGCCAACGGCATCGTCAAGGTCTCCGCTAAGGACAAGGGCACCGGCAAGGAACAGCAGATCACCATTTCCGGCTCCACCGCTCTGTCCGACGACGAAGTCGATCGTATGGTCAAGGACGCCGAGGCTCATGCCGAGGAGGACAAGAAGCAGAAGGAAGAGGTTGAGGTCCGCAACCAGACCGACAGCCTGTGCTACTCCACCGAGCAGACCCTCAACGAGCTCGGTGACAAGGTTTCCGCCAACGTGAAGTCCAAGGCCGAGGCCGCTATCGCCGACGCCAAGAAGGCGCTCGAGGGCTCTGACGTCGAGGCCATCAAGGCCGCCGGCGAGTCCCTGCAGTCCGTGGCCTACGAGCTGGCCCAGGTTGTCTACGCCGACGCTCAGCAGCAGACCGACGGTGCCGCCGGCGCCCAGCCTGCCGACGATGACGTCGTCGACGCCGACTACGAGGTTGTGGACGACGAGGACAAGTAATCATGTCCGCCCGTAAAGCTCGCACGGAGGCGGCCGCCGCTGGCGCCGCCCCCGTTGACTCTGAGGAGAAGGACGTGAAGATTCCCGTAGAGGCCGTCGACGATACCGAGGCCAACGAGGCCCCGGCCGCCGAGGCTGCCGAGAACCAGGTAGAGGATTCCAACAAGGAGGCGAAGATGACCGAGGACGAGATGGTGGAAGCCGCTGTCCGCGCCGGTGAGGAAGCCGCCGACAACGACTTTAAGCTCAAGTTCGAGCAGGCTCAGAAAGAGCTTGCCGACGTGCGCAACGAGCTCGATGCTGCGGCAGAGGCTCAGAAGGCCGCCGAGGACAAGGCAAAGGACGCCACCGAGCGCACCGCCCGTCTGCAGGCCGACTGGGAGAACTTCCGTCGCCGCACCGCCAATGAGCGTATCGCCGAGCGCGAGCGCGCGACCGAGAAGCTCGTCACCGCGCTGCTGCCGGTGGTCGACGATATCGAGCGTGCGATCGACCATGCCCGCAGCCAGGAGCTTGCCGACGACTTTAAGCAGTTCGTCGACGGTGTCGACGCGGTGCATGCCAAGCTGCTCGATGTGTTTGCGCACGAGGGCGTTGAGCCCATCGACCCCAAGGGCGAGGCGTTCGATCCGCTCGAGCATCAGGCTGTGGGTCGCGTCGAGGACGCATCGCAGTACGACGAGACCGTCAACGACGTGTACCAGAAGGGCTACCGCATGGCGGATCGCATCCTGCGTTCCGCGATGGTGACGGTGACCTACGGTGGCGAGAAGCGCCCCGCACCGGAGCCCGAAGCGGCGCCCGAGGATGCTACGGCCGATACGGCCGAGAGCACCGAGGAGTAATTGAGAAGGGCCCCGGGGCAACACCCGGGGCCCTTTCTGGCCTAGTGCCATATGAAAGCATGAGCCGTCGTCTGCATGGGCGGCGGACGTAACAGGAGAGGAGCTACGATGGCTGCAGGCAAAACCTTCTATGACATCCTGGGCGTATCCAAGAGCGCCTCCGATAAAGAGATCAAGAGCGCGTTTCGCAAGCTCGCGCAAAAATATCACCCCGATGCCGGCGGCGACGAGGCCAAGTTTAAGGAGATCAGCGAGGCCTACGAAACGCTTTCGGACGAGAAGAAGCGCAAAGAGTACGACCAGATGCTCATGTTTGGCGGCATGCCGGGCGCGGGCGGCGCGTATGGCGGCGGCTACGGTGCCGGCGCGGGCGCCAGCGGCTGGGGCGACATCTTCGACAGCATCTTTAGCGGCAACGGCGCCTGGGGCAGCGATTGGGGCTCGGGCTTTGCCGGGGCTGCGGGCGCTGCCGGTGCCGGCGCGGGTCGCAACCGCGCTCGCAAGGGCGGCGACCTGTCGCTGACCGTCGATGTGACGGCTGAGGACGCGTTCCGCGGCGTGACGCACAAGGTCACCTATCGCATTCCCTCGACAGGCGAGCAGCAGACCATTACGGTCTCGGTGCCCGCGGGCGCGGTCGACGGCGGCAAGCTACGCTACAAGCGTCGCGGCGAGTACGGCGTTGCGGGTGGCGAGCGCGGCGACCTGGTCGTGACCACGCATGTGGAGGAGCACCCGCTGTTTAAGCGCAAGGGTGCCGATGTGACCATGGAGGTGCCGATCTCGGTCTACGAGGCGGCGCTCGGCTGCACGGTGGATGTGCCCACGCCCGGCGGCGCGACGGTTCGTCTGAAGGTGCCCGCTGGCACCCAGACGGGCAAGAAGTTCCGCTTTAAGGAGATGGGTGCGCCCGACGTTAAGCACCGTGGCCGCACGGGCGCGCTGCTCGTCGAAATCAAGGTACAGGTCCCCACGAACCTGTCCGATGACGAGCGCGATGCCATGACCAAGCTGCGCGAGGCCGACACGCGCGATTATCGCGAGAAGGTTAACCGTTACAAGGCGACGTACTAGGGCGGTCGTGGCGCACACCCGCGCCCGCGGGCTTATGATGGACGATAACGAGACGGAAAGGGGTCAGGTAGCATGGCCGAGGACAATAGGAATAAACCGCTGTACATGATCAGCGTGGCGGCCGAGTTGACCGGCATGCATCCGCAGACTCTGCGCGTCTACGAGTCCAAGGGCCTGGTGAACCCCCAGCGCTCGGGCGGCAACACGCGTCTGTATTCGCGTGCCGATATCGAGCGCCTGGAGCTCATCAACCAGCTGACCGACGAGGGCATCAACCTTGCCGGCGTGGTGCGCATCCTCGATATGAAGGAGCGTGCCGAGGAGCGCGA
>CATYJA010000157.1:0-3020 GCA_958407545.1 uncultured Collinsella sp.
TGGGTCTCATCGGCATGGGCAACAACCCCATGGTCGGTGCCACCGTCGCCTGCGCTGTCGCCGTCGAGGAGGCCCTCAAGGCCTAATCGCGCCCGCGCGATGCTCATATAGTTGAGATTTGGAGCCGCTACCTTTCGAGGTAGCGGCTCTTTTTGTTTGCGCTGGCGCAGGGTAGCTAATGCCGGTATATCAGCTGGGGCGAAATACGAGATGTGAAGAGATGGAGCGTCCGAGCGTCCATGACGCCCACCTGCCATATTTGCCCTTTACCGATTTGCCGAGTCTTTGCGGCCCCATTGCCGATCACCCGTGCGACAATGCGCCGGACGAGAAAGGAATCCGATGGAATCGACTGATGTACTGGTAATTGGATCTGGCATTGCGGGCCTTTGCGCCGCCATCGAAGCGGCACGCACGGGCGCAACCGTCACCGTGGCAAGCGCCGGCAAGACTATGAGTGGATCGAGCTTCTTCCCCGGAACCTGGGGCCTGGGGCTTATCGGACCCGTTAACGAAGACGACGAACAAGACCTCATCGACACCATTCAGACCGTTGGTGGCGGCGTCGCCGACCCCGAGCTTGTCCAGACGTTTGTCCACGGCATTCCCCATGCAATAGAATGGCTCGAGCAAGACCTGGGCGTTGAGCTTCAGCGTCCGCAAAGCGCCGAGAGTGCTCAGCAAAAGCAGTTTATCCCCTGCTTTGACCACAAGACGCGCATGTGGCGCGGCCTCACCCGCAAGACCCTTGAGGACGCTCTGACGACCAGGATCGAGTCGCTCGGCATTCGCCTGCTTCCCCGCCACGAGCTTATCGACCTTATTGAGGACACGCCCGGAAAGATTGTCGGCGCCACGCTCTACGACCGCACAAACAAGCATCTCGTACCTATGGCAGCCAAGGCCACCATCATCGCTGCGGGCGGCACGGGTGGCCTGTTCGAGCGAAGCCTCACTTCCGCCGACGTGCTCAGCTCCTCGCAGGCCATCGCGCTGGCACACGGCGCAACGCTCACTAATATAGAGTTCATGCAAATGATGCCCGGCTTCATTGAGCCCAAGCGCAACCTTGTCTTTAACGAGAAGACCTGGCGCTACGTGCATGTAGACCAGCCGGTAGATATTGCCGACGACAAGCTGGACGACCTGCTCGAGCAGCGCTCTGGATATGGTCCCTTCACGTCACGCTTGGCCTCCCGCGCTATCGATCTCGTCATTGATCAGGCAGGTGCCGAAGGCCTGGCACTCCACTACGACTTCCCCCGCGAGGATATCCCAGAGTTTGTGCAGACCTTTGCCACCTGGCTGCAAGACGAGCACGGCATCGCCCCGACTGACGAGATGCGCGTTGCGATGTATGCCCACGCTGCCAACGGCGGTATCAAGATCGATAAGACCGCGCACACAGGCGTTGAGGGCCTCTACGCTTGCGGCGAGGCGACAGGCGGCATGCACGGCGCCGACCGCATTGGTGGCTTGTCAAGCGCCAACGGCATCGTGTTCGGACGCATCGCGGGCGCATCGGCAGCCCTTGCAGCGCAGAATGCACCTGAGGTGGCCCCGAAGGCGGATATCGACCTCCCCCACTACGGCATTGCCACAACTGATGCTGAACGCCTGACACACGGCCTTAAGCACACGATGAGCACCTATTGCATGATCAACCGAACCGAGACGGGCCTATCCGAGGCTCTGCAACAGCTTGAAAGCCTGCAAGACAAGGCCATGGCGCTGAGCAAGCCGCATGCCGATGACCGCGAGATCGCAGCCCTCGCCCGCCTACAGTCGCAGATTCAGCTGTCGATGGAGATGGTCAAAGCCATGCGCAAGCGAACCGAAAGCCTGGGTTCGCACTATCGAGCGAATTAAACTGACACCTATCTAAAGCAGAACACAACTAATCGATATCTATGGGCCCCGCGAGCTCGAAGTGGCGCAGGGCCCATTCGTGTACGCACGGCAGCGTATCCTTATTCTGAATACAGAGTGGGCAAAGCCCGCATAGACAATAGACCAGCGAGGAGGAGATATGGACAGTAGGGATATCGAGAAGTGGCGTGTCGAACTTGATAGCTACGCCAATGTGGAAGACGGCGTTGAATATTGGCTCGCACGCGATTTAATGGAACCCATGGGGTACACTCGATGGGAGAACTTCGCCGAAGTTGTTAAGAGGGCAAAAGTCTCGTGCAAAACAAACAAAACTCCAGTTGATTCCCATTTTCGTGACACCACGAAAATGGTAACTGCCGGTGTCGCCGCTCGCGCGGTCAAAGACTACAAACTTACGCGCTACGCATGCTATTTAATCGCCCAAAACGGAGATCCAAACAAGCCGGAGATCGCGCTCGCACAGGCATACTTTGCCGTGCAGACGCGCCGCCAAGAGCTCATAGAGCAGCGCTTCGCAGAGATTCAGCGCTTGCAGGCGCGCCACTCGCTATCCGATTCAGAGAAACATCTCTCGGGTATTGCGTTCAAACGCGGCGTAGACTCCAAAGGATTCGCGATCATCAAGTCGAAGGGCGATGAAGCGTTATTCGGCGGCAGGAGCACGGCGGAAATGAAGCAGCAGCTCGGCGTACCCAAGAGCGCGGCATTGGCGGACAGGTTAGCCGATGTCCTCATCAAAGCAAAGGACCTTACGAACTCGATGACGGCCTTCAACGCCGAGGAACACGACCTGTACGGTCTGGACCAGATCAAGCAAGAGCACGTCGAGAACAACACAAGCGTGCGTGGCAGCCTCATCGACCGCGGAATTGTCCCCGAGAACCTACCGCCTGCCGAGGATACAAAAAAGCTCGAGCGTCGTGTGAAGGCAGACGAGAAGAAACTCAAGGAGGGTACTGACGGTTTTACCGATCCCCAGGGTAGGCTCGATCTGTGAAAGCGGCCGCACCCCTTCGGGTTCGACCCAATGCGAGGTCAACAAAAAAGCGACCAGCCTAAGCCAGTCGCTTTAACAATCTTTGGGTGGGCCGTCAGGGGGTCGAACCCTGGACCTTGGGATTAAGAGT
>CATYJA010000158.1:0-2995 GCA_958407545.1 uncultured Collinsella sp.
TCATGACCGTCTCGATGGACGGGTCGGACTCGACGCCCTCGAACAGCTTGACCTCGAAACCGCCTTCCTTAAGGTCGTTCTCGACGTCCTGCAGGAACCCGCCGCGGCGCATAGAGCTGCCGCCAGAAACGATGATGGCCTTCTTGCCCTTGAGGTTCTTCACCTCGTGGCGAGCGCCCTCACCAAAGTACAGATCGCGAGGATTGGTAAAACGTCCCATACTGTGCCTCCTAAACAAGCCCCTCTTAGACTTGCGTATATAACGGAGCACCCAATTGGCTCCGTTAGGACCGGTTTGCGCGTTGCCGGCGATGACAATGCGCGATGTCTAAACGTCTCAACGCTCAGACAAACACTATTTTACCGTTCTGGTTGGTCAGTTATTCACCTAAAGCCGCCAATGATGAAACGTTTTTTCTATCCCTGAAGACCCTTGTGCGGCATTCATACTCCCAAGCTGGGCAAACGTTTTATCAAGGTTGACTACATATCCCGGGCAGGACGGTGCCCCTCCAAAATATGCACCGTTCGCCGCCAAAAATCGACCGTTTGCGGCACCGTGATACCACTCGGCCGTCCATGGTGCCGACATTTGTGCGACATCCGTCTTCGTGGTGCAAAGGTGCAAGTCCAAGTGCGGCACCCCCGGTGTGCCACATGCGGGTAAACTAGAACCTTATATAGAGACATTTGAACCCTAACCGCAGCAAAGGAGGCCCCATGGCATTCGATCCCATTCAAGAGGATTGCCATCGCCTCGTTCTTGAGGCCTTGCGCCGCGACAATATCCCGCTCACCGACGCTGCCGCCGTAGAGCGTCTGATGGAACAATTCACCCGCAACCCCGCACCGCTCATCGTGCACGACCGCGACCGCGCCGGGCATCTGATTGCCAAGGTGGTCGAGGCTGTCGACTACCGCATTCCCTTTATCCCCGACGATACCCAGGCAGAGCAAGAAGAAGCCGCAGCCGGGAACATGCTCCGCGAGGCGGCCGCACTCGATCCGGCCAACTGGGATGCCCAGCGCATGCTGACGGCACTCACCGCCGAATCCAACGAGGAATACGTGCAGTATCTGGTGTCCAAGTGCGACGAGGTGGAGCACGATCTGGAGCTCAAGATCGCCTCGGCGCAGGACCCCTACGAGCGCGAGGCCGCAGGCGACCTTATGCGCCGCCCCTACCTGCGCTGGCTTGCCGCCTTGGCATCGCGCGCGCTCATTAGCGGACGCTACCGCATGTCGCTCGAAGCCGCAAATCGCAGCTTGGACTTTGCGCCCAACGACCCCGCTGGTGTCCGCCACACCGCGATGCTCGCCATGGCAAAGCTCGAATACCCCGCCGAGGAGCTCAAGCGCTTTCGCTCCGCTCACTCCGTGCCGTACCTCGCGAATACCCCGCTGCGCCGCCGCCCCAAAGATGCGGAGCGTGACTTGGACCCGTGGACGCTCATCGCGCTGATGAGCGCTGCCTGGCGCGAGCTGGACTACGAGGGTGCCGAACACTACCTGCGTATCCTTGTGCGTTCGTGCCCGCACGCAGCCGAGGCGCTCTACTTCCAAACCGAGTTTCCCGATGGCGTCTATGCCCGCGTCAATGTGAGTGTGGGCTCCACCGACGAACTTGTCCTTGCGCTGTCCGAGGCGACGCCGGTACTGCAGGAGGGCCTGGGCGCCCCCGACAACGCCAGTTTTGCCGCCTGGGTCGCCACCAACGATATCGTGCGTTCCCAAATCGATGAGCGCATACTGCGGGCGGCCGAGCAGGGTTTGCCGTTTAAGGGAGGAGACCTCTAATGGATCCGAGCGTCTACATCCCCGCCTACCTGGAGCGCACCTATCTGGCGTCGCACCCCGAGCTCACCGATGCAGCACGCGAGCTTGTCCATAACGACGTGAACGTCAACCCTCATAAGTATGCGCAGTCCGAGCATGCCCAGGCGCTGCTGTCCTACGCCGGTGTTCATCGCCACCTGCTCGACGAGCTCCATCGCATCGAGGACATGGGCAGCGACGAGGAGTTTGAGCAGACGCGCAACCGCCTGTTCGACGACATGCGCGATGAGCTGCTCAAGATCGTCCGCATCGATGCGTATGTCCTCGATGCCCAGCTGCTCGCCATCATTTTGGCGGACACGCCCGTCGACGCCTGCCTGGGCGACCTGATGAAGCTCGAGGCGACCACGGCCGATTACCTGCAGCAAAGCGTGCCCGGATTCGACATGGAAGCCCCACACTACTGGGCCAATAATGTTTTGGCCGACGGTGTCACCGCAGCAGAACTTACCGTGAGCGAGCCGGCTCTTATCGGGTGGCTTCACACACTCGAGGCCATCTCGCAGCTGTGCATGGCGAGCGCTCGCTACCGTGCTGCCGCCAACTACGCCCGCCGTGTTCTTAAGGCGGAAGGCTACCCCACCCGAGCCGCAGGCACCGTGTTGCTCGCCCTCGCTCGCCTGGAAGACCAGGACGGCTTTTTTGCCCTGGCCCACCAGCTCGAGGAAAAGATCGGGGCTGACGCGCTCGAGAACTCTCCTTGGTATCTGCTCGCCCGCACGATTCTGCTGTTCAAAACGAACAAGATGCGCCCGGCGACACGCGCGCTGCGTGAGTTTGCCAACCGTTGCGAGGGCGGTGCATTCTTCTTACTGAACCCCATGTACCAGACACCGTACCTTCCCTGCCGGCCCGAGCCGCGCGACCCCTGGGATCTCTCGCACCAGGCGGTTTGGGAAGCCGACGGCATCATCTCGGATACCCCCGACTTTGCCCCCTGGGCCAATGCCTGCGAAGACGTTTCGCAGCTTGCCCAGGAGTTTGCGCGCCGCTACGGCTTTTAACGGCGCAAACGCCACGACCATGTCATTCACGTTAGGAACGGTTTCATGAACCTCCGCTCATCTCTTGCCTGCACCTCGAGCGATATCGCTCGCTGGGGGCTGCGCTCCGTCCTTAAGCGCCAGGGCGGCGTACTCCCCGGCCGCATCGCCATGAA
>CATYJA010000159.1:0-2972 GCA_958407545.1 uncultured Collinsella sp.
ACAGTCCCCCACCCCGCCCCACCACTCCACTCACCATATATTGCAAAACACCCCCAAGCATATGTTCGAAAACACAATATGTTGTGTTTTCAGCAAAGGCGTGATGCCACCTGTAGAACCACACCCGCGAACCTCAACCTTCAAGTTGACCTTGAGGCGATTTTTACGTCCCTTTACATGCCGTTCACATCGCCCCCAAACTCCCCCACCCAAGGCACGTGCGGCCCACCACCGCGACGCCAAGTGGCGAAAAATGGGACGGGCCCCAGATTGCCCATGCGCGCGCAAAAGCACGCCGCGGCAATCTGGAGCCCGTCCCCAAATACCTATAAATATGCAGGTCAGCGATGTGTTAACGATGTGCCAGCGGGTGCGCCGCCAAATAGACCTCGGTCAGTTGCGTACGATCGACATGCGTGTAGACCTGCGTGGTCGATATATCGGCATGTCCCAAGATCTCCTGTAGCACACGGAGGTCTGCGCCGCCCGCAAGCATATGGGTGGCAAAGGAGTGACGCAGCGTATGGGGATGGAGCCCCACCAGTCCCACCTGGCGCCCGTAGCGCTCACAGATGGCATGGATGCCCTGGCGCGACAGACGGCGGCCGTTCTTATTTAAAAAGACCGCCGAGGTCTCGGTTCCGCGGGCATGGGCCGCCAAGCGAGAACGCCCCTCAGTTACATAAAGCGCCAGAGCTCGCGCCGCGCTTCCCACCAGCGGGGACAGGCGTTCCTTCGAGCCCTTACCGCGAACGAGCACAAAGCCATCGTCGATATGGATATCGCCCACATCGAGTCCCACCAACTCGCTCACACGCAAACCGCATCCATAGAGCACTTCCAAGATGGCATGGTCACGCAAGCCCATCTCGCCCTCGGGGAAATCTTGATCGAGCAGCGCCGAGACATCCCCCACCGATAGATACTCCGGCAAACGCTCAGCCTTTTTAGGCAGGCGCAACGCCGCCGTTGGATTTTGGGCCACAGCCCCATCGCGCACCAAAAAGGCATGCAGGCCCTTCACGGCCGCAAGCGCACGCTCCACCGAGGCATCCGAATAGCCCCCATCGCGACGGTCGGCGACAAAGCCCTCCACGACCTGACGGGTCACCTCTTCAAAAGACACAATACCCGCCCGCTCCAGATAGGCGCAGTACGTCGTCAGGTCACGACGATAGGCCGCAATCGTGTTGCGCGCCAAACCCCGCTCGACCGCGAGGTAATCGAGATACTCCCCCGCCGCCACGGCGAGCGACGAGGGAGTAGCTTCGGTATGTTCCTTATTCGCCGGCACCCTTAGTCCGTAGCGAGGTTCATGGGCGTCACCTGCAGACGGTCGACACCCTCGTGCTGGCCGATCGAAGCGCGCACGAACTCGCGGAACAGCGGCTGCGGGTTGGTCGGGCGGCTCTTGAACTCGGGATGAGCCTGGGTTGCCACATACCACGGATGCACGTCGCGCGGCAGCTCGACCATCTCGACCAGGCGCTCGTCGGGCGACAGACCCGAGATAACCAAGCCGGCGTCCTCGAGCTGGTCACGGAAGGCGTTGTTGAACTCAAAGCGATGACGGTGACGCTCGTAGACGAGCTCCTCGCCATATGCCTCGCGAGCAAGGGTATCGGCGGCGAGCTTGCACGGATAGGCGCCCAGGCGCATGGTGCCGCCCTTCTCGGTCACGTCCTCCTGCGAGCTCATCAGATCGATGACGCTAAACGGGCCGTCCGGATCGAACTCGGAGGAGCTGGCGCCGGCAAGGCCGACGACGTTGCGGGCGAACTCGCACACGGCCACCTGCATACCCAGGCAAATGCCCAGATACGGAATCTTGTGCTCACGGGCAAACTCGGCCGCGAGGATCTTGCCCTCCAGGGCGCGCTTGCCAAAGCCGCCGGGGACCAGGATGCCCGAGGCGTCGCCCAGAACCTCGGAGACATTCTGCTCGTCGAGGCTCTCGCCGTCGACTAGCTGGACGTCCACATGGCGATCGTAGAAGACGCCCGCATGGTGCAGGGCCTCGATAACCGACAGGTACGCATCGGGCAGCTGCGTGTACTTACCCACGACGGCGATCTTCACCTTGTCGGCGTGATGGTTGGCGTGATTCTGTTTGCGCAGGAACTCGTTCCACTCGCTCATGTCGCGCTCACGCGGGTCCAGACCCAGGCGCTCGCAAATGCGCAGGTCAAAGTCCTGCTCGGCAAGCAGCTGCGGAACATCGTAAATGCTCGCGCAGTCCTCGTTGGTAAAGACACAATCGGTGTCGACGTCGCAGAAGCTTGCGATCTTTCCGCGGATAGCGTCATCGATATGGTGGTCGGAGCGCAGCACGATGATATCGGGCTGGATGCCAAAGCTGCGGAGCTCCTTGACGGAATGCTGCGTGGGCTTGGTCTTGACCTCGTGGGCGGCGGCGATATAGGGAACGAGCGACACGTGGATGTAGCAGACGTTCTCGGGGCCGGCCTCCTTGCGGTACTGACGGATGGCCTCGACAAACGGTTGGGACTCGATGTCGCCGATCGTGCCGCCCAGCTCGGTGATGACTACATCGGAGCCGGTCTGCTCCTCGATGCGGCGGAACTTGTCCTTAATGGCATTGGTGACGTGAGGAATCACCTGCACGGTACCGCCCAAAAAGTCGCCGCGACGCTCGCGGGCGATCAAGCTCTTATAGATGGCGCCGGTCGTAAAGTTGGAATCGCGGGTCAGGTTCTCATCAATAAAGCGCTCGTAATGACCCAGGTCCAGGTCGGACTCGTAACCATCCTCGGTAACGAAGACCTCACCATGCTGGAAGGGGCTCATGGTGCCGGGGTCGACGTTCAGATACGGATCGGCCTTCTGCATCGTTACTTTGTAGCCACGCGACTTGAGCAGACGGCCCAGCGAGGCCGCGGTGATACCCTTGCCCAGAGACGAAACCACGCCACCGGTTACGAACACATGCTTGGTCATATTGAGTTACCTGC
>CATYJA010000160.1:0-2938 GCA_958407545.1 uncultured Collinsella sp.
TTTATTTCAACTTTACACCTAGGTTTACAGCTGTCTTGTCAGCTGTAAACCTAGGTGTCATACTAAAGCCCCAAGATTCGCCAAAAGAGAGGGGCCTTGATGGCACAGAGCGCGAACATGGATGCGTCGGAGCTTGCACGCGATATCGCGGCCGGCCTGGCATCGGCAACGACGGCAACGGAGCGTGCGGCACTGGTGCCCGCAGAGCTCGTCGAGGCCATTCAGCAACTAAAAACCCAACGTGACGCGGTGATCCTGGCGCACTATTACGTGGCGCCCGAGGTGCAGGCCGTGGCTGATTACGTCGGCGACAGCTTCTACCTGGCCAAGCTCGCCAAGAGCCTGCCGCAGCAGACCATCGTGTTGTGCGGCGTGGAGTTTATGGGCGAGAGCGCCAAGCTGCTCAACCCCACCAAGACCGTGCTGCTGCCCGAGCCGGGCGCGGACTGTCCCATGGCGCACATGGTCAAGCACGAGACGGTCGACGCGGCGCGCGCCGAGTACGGCGACGACCTGGCTGTCGTCTGCTACGTCAACTCCACGGTCGAGATCAAGAGCTGGAGCGACGTGTGCGTCACCAGCTCCAACGCCGTCAAGATCGTGTCCGAGCTGCCGCAGCAGCATATCCTGTTCATTCCCGACCAAAACCTCGGTCGCTTCGTAGCCGAGCAGGTGCCGCAAAAGCACGTCATCCTCAACAACGGCTACTGCCCGCGCCATCACATCATCACCGTCGAGCAGATCGTCGACGCGACGGAGGCCCACCCCGACGCGCTCGTGCTGGCGCATCCTGAGTGCAAGGCCGACGTCCTGGCCGAGGCCGACTACATCGGCTCCACCGCCGGCATCATCAAGTATGCCGAGGAGTCCGACGCGAGCGAGTTCATCATCGTGACGGTCCGCGGCGTGCTCTACGAGCTCGAGCGCCGCTGCCAAGGCACCGGCAAGAAGTTCTACTTCCCCGCGGTACAGCCCACCTGCGTCAACATGGATCTCATCACGCTCGAAAAGCTCGTGCGCTGCCTGGAGACGGGCGAGGGCGAGGTGCAGATCGGCGTGTCGGACGAGGCTGCCGACCAGGCCAAGCTCACGCTCGACCGCATGCTCGAGTACGCGGCGCGCTAAGCCAATGTGACATGAGGGGCAGTCCCTTATGCAACATTACAAGGGAGAGGATTCCTATGGAAACCAAACAATACCCCGATATGGAATGCGACGTTGTCATTGCCGGCTGCGGCGTGGCGGGTCTGTACGCGGCCCTCAATCTGCCGACGAGCACGCGCGTGATCATGCTCTCCAAGGGCGCGGTCGATGAGTGCGATTCGATGCTCGCGCAGGGCGGCATCTGCGTGCTGCCCGAGGGCTCGGACTACGATGCCTTCTTTGAGGACACCATGCACGCCGGCCACTACGAGAACCGCCGCGAGAGCGTCGACATCATGATTCGCTCGAGCCGCTCGGTCATCAACGACCTGCTGGCGATGGGCGTGGATTTTGAGCGCAAGGCCGACGGCAGCCTCGACTTTACCCGCGAGGGCGCGCACAGCCGTCCGCGCATTGCCTTCCATGCCGACATTACGGGCAAGGAGATCACGACCAAGCTGCTCCAGGCCGTTCGCAAGCTTGATAACGTGCAGATTTTGGAGCACGTGGCCATGACCGACATCCTGACGGGCGAGCGTGACGGCGCCACGGTGTGCACCGGTATCGTCGCCGTTCCCGTGGACGAGAACAACTCGGTTCGTCCCGCCGACGAGCTGGTAAATGCCGCCGAGGGCGCGCATGCCGGTAAGCCGTTTAAGATCCATGCCCGCCACACGCTGTGGGCGACGGGTGGCATTGGCGGCGTGTACGACCACTCGACTAACTACCCGCAGCTCACGGGCGACGCCTGCTACATCGCTCAGGAGCATGGCATTAAGATGGAGCACCTGGACTACGTGCAGATCCATCCCACGGGTCTGTTCTCGCCGCAGCCGGGTCGCACGTTCCTGATCAGCGAGAGCTGCCGCGGCGAGGGCGCGATTTTGCTCAACGCCGCCGGCGAGCGTTTTACCGACGAGTTGCAGCCGCGCGACGTTGTCGCCGCCGCTATTCGCGAGCAGATGAAGCAGGACGGTACCGAGCACGAGTGGCTGAGCTTCGCCCCCGTCGAGCGTGACGTGGTGACCGGGCATTTTGCCAACATTCGCGCGCGCTGCCTGGAGGACGGCCGCGACATTCTGGACGAGCCCATCCCCGTCACGCCCACGCAGCACTACTTTATGGGCGGCGTGTGGGTCGACAAGGACGGCCGCACCTCGATGCCCGAGCTCTACGCCGCCGGCGAGACGGCCTGCAACGGCGTTCACGGCAAGAATCGCCTGGCTTCCAACAGCCTGCTCGAAGCGCTGGTCTGGGGTCGTCGCGCCGCGTGGTATATGCGTACCGGCGAGTCGCTGGCCGTGGAGCAGGCGGGCGAGCCCGCGCTCGATGGCCGTCATCGCGCCCTGAGCGCCGACACCCTGGCAATCGATGATTTGGCCCGTGCCGCCGGCACGCGGGCCGTGGAGGAGTAGACCATGAATCCCATTACCATGAAGCTCGTCGTCGATGATCTGATTCTGCAGGCTCTGCGCGAGGACATTACCTTTGAGGACGTGAGCACGGCGAGCGTGTGCCCCACGGCGCGTCCCGCCACGGTGGAGCTTATCGCCAAGGCCGATGGCATCATCGCGGGCCTGGATGTGTTCGCCCGCACCTTTGAGCTGCTGGATTCGCAGAGCTCGGTGCTGCTCGACGTTGCCGATGGCGACGAGGTGCACGCCGGCGACCATGTGGGTCAGGTGCGCGGCGATGCGCGCGTGCTGCTTTCAGGCGAGCGCGTGGCGCTCAACTACCTGCAGCGCATGAGCGGCATCGCTACCTACACGCACAGCATGGCCGCGGCGCTCGAGGG
>CATYJA010000161.1:0-2925 GCA_958407545.1 uncultured Collinsella sp.
CGTCATGGAGGTTTAGTTTGGCGCGCGGATCTGCACAAAACGCCAAAGGCAATAAAGCCAACAACCAACCGGCATCTGCTAAGGGTGCCGGTTCCCATCTTCGTGCCAATAAGGGCCACGAGACCGACTTCGACGATTTTGAGCCCCTGGTCGAGCCCTCGGCCAACCGCGATATCGCCGGCGTGGTCATCGCCGTTTTGGCGATTGCGTCCTTCATTGCCGTGATTTCGCCGGCGACTGCACCCGTTACGGCTGCGGTTGCCGGTTTCTACCACCTGGGCTTTGGTCTGGGCGCCTACGTGCTGCCGATCGTTATTTTGCTGTTTGCCGCCACGCTCTTTTTAGGCGAGGACTCGCCGCTCAACGTGCGCTCTGTTGCGGGCGGAGCCGTGGTCTTTATCGCCGTCGTCTCCATTCTTTCGCTGATGGTGCCGGGTACGAGTGTCTCGTGTGACCTTATGTTCACGCCGCAAAATTTGTCCGCCTCGGGTGGCTACATCGGTGCGTTTATTGCGAGTGCGCTGCAGAATGCCCTGGGTAAGCCTATCGCTATGGTAGTCCTGTTGGGCCTTGTCGTCGTGGGCTTGGTCATCATCGGCTTTTCGGTGGGTGGCGTGCTGCGCTCTGCTCGCGACCGTGCGGCCGATTTTGCCGAGCGCCGTCGTGCCGATGTCAACGCCAGCCCGTGGGGTGACGACGAAGCCCTGTCGGTGCCCGGCGTTGCCCGTCCGCACCTGAGCATTCTTCGTCAAAAGGGCTCCGCTGCTGCCGTGACCACGGTCATGGGCAACGATGTGGACCCGGTTTTGGACGATGACGACGAGGACGAGAATCCGTTTGTCGACGTGTCCGAGTCGGTTGAGGTTGAGCGCGCTAAGACGACGCTGCTGCCGCGCCGCCATGCCAAGAAGGGCAAGGCTGCGCCTAAGCTCAATACGAGTGAGCCCGACCCGTCTTGGTCCGATAGCGAGATTGAGCTCACTGAGGGCGATGACGAGGACGACGAGGCGCCGATTGAGACCGCAAAGACAACTTTGCTGCCGAGTCGCCATGCCAAGCGCGAACAGGTAACCGGCCAGCTTTCGATGGAAGACGACCCCGATAAGATTGACGAGTCCGAGCCGCCGTTTGCCGTGAATCCTGTCTCGGCAGCACCTCAGATTCCCGACTTCTTGAAGCATCCCAAGGTTGCCGATGCGCCTGCCTCGAGTGCTGTCGGATCGCCTGCGGCTAGGGATGGGGGAGCGGACGGCGGCGCCGCAGATAACGAGGGCGAAGAAGAGGATGGCCTTAAGCTTCCGCCACTCGAAATCCTGCATGCCAACCCGCAGTCGGCGTCCTCCGCGTCTTCTGACAAGGAGCTGGAACAGACTGCCGAGTCGCTTCAGTCCACGTTGCTTGAGTTTGGCCGCAGTGCCCGCGTGGTCGGCTGGATCGCCGGCCCCACGGTGACGACCTTTAAGCTGCAACCTGGCGAGGGCGAGCGCGTGAGCAAGATCTCGAGCCTCGAGGACGATATCGCGCTTTCGCTCGCTGCCCAGTCGGTGCGTATCTTTGCCCCGATCCCCGGCACCTCGCTCGTGGGCATCGAGATCCCCAATCGCAAGCGCCAGAACGTCAACCTGGGCGACGTGCTGCCCTATGTGAAGGGCGGTCCGCTCGAGCTGGCCATCGGGCGCGATGCCGAGGGCACGCCGGTCGTCGCCGACCTTGCCAAGATGCCCCACCTGCTGATCGCCGGTACCACTGGTTCCGGTAAGTCGGTGATGATCAACTCCATCATCACGACCCTGCTCATGCGCGCGCTTCCCGAGGACGTTCGCTTGATCATGGTCGACCCCAAGCGCGTCGAGCTTGCGGGCTATAACGGCCTGCCGCATCTTTATGTACCGGTCGTTACCGAACCCAAGCAGGCCGCGAGCGCTCTGCAATGGGCCGTGTCCGAGATGGAGCGTCGCCTGAAGGTCTTCGAGCGCCTTAACGTGCGTAAGATCTCGACCTACAACGAAAAGCAGGCCGCCGGCGAGTTTGAGCATTACGACAACCCGCCGCAAAAGATGCCCTACCTGGTCATCATTATTGACGAGCTTTCGGACCTGATGATGGTTGCCGGCAAGGACGTCGAGGCGTCGATTGTGCGTATCGCCCAGCTGGGCCGTGCCGCCGGTATTCATCTTATCGTGGCCACGCAGCGCCCCAGCTCCAACGTGGTGACGGGCCTTATCAAGGCCAACATCACCAACCGCATCGCCTTTAACGTCGCCACGGGTATCGACTCGCGCGTCATCATCGACCAGATGGGTGCCGAAAAGCTTACCGGTTTGGGCGACATGCTGTTCTCCAAGGTCGACTGGGGCAAGCCTCGCCGTATTCAGGGATGCTTTGTTTCGGATGATGAGATCAACGAGATTGTCGAGTTCGTCAAGTCGCAGAGCGAGCCCGACTACCACGAGGAGATTCTGTCTGCCGTGGCGCCCGCTTCCATGTCCATGGCGGGTGGCGGCGGTATTGTCCGCACCGGAGTAGCCGAGCCGCAAGACGATGATCCGCTCATTTGGGAAGCCGCCCATATTGTGGTGGAATCGCAGCTTGGCTCCACATCTGGCCTGCAACGTCGTCTGAAGGTTGGCTATGCGCGTGCCGGGCGTATTATGGACATGCTGGAAGAAAAGGGTGTCGTCGGCCCGCCCGACGGTTCCAAGCCGCGCGAGGTCCTGTTGGACGAGGAGGGGCTTGCCGCGCTGGAATCTGTCGACGCCGAGATGGCACGTGAAGATCGTGAGTTTGGAGGATTCTGATGGCTGCACGCTTTGGTGACATGCTGCTCGAGCAGCGTCGCCGAATGGGCCTTTCCATTCAGCAGGTCGCCAACACCATCAAAATCAGGCCGCAGATCATCGAGTTTTTCGAGACCGGTAACTTTGC
>CATYJA010000162.1:0-2896 GCA_958407545.1 uncultured Collinsella sp.
TCTGGTCGGATAACTCTTTAGTATTACCCATTTCGCACCGACCAAAAAGGGACAGGTTCATTTTGGCAGGTTTTAGAGGCGGACGGTGAAGGTGATCTGGTTGCCGTGGCCGCAGACAGAAGCGCTCCCACCATGGGCTTCGGCGATGGCACGCACCACGGATAGGCCCACGCCCGAGCCGCCCGTCTTGGAGCTGCGCGACACGTCCGCACGATAGAAGCGGTCGAACAATCGATCTAGGTCGCCTTCGGGCAGCTCGTCCACGGCGTTCGAAACGACAAGCTCGGCCGAACCTTTGCCTGCACCGCGTGAGACGGCACGCAGACTCAACTCAATTACACTGCCCTCACTCGCATAGCGCGTGGCGTTATCCAGCAGCAGCTCAACCACCTGCGCCACCGCTGCAGCATCGGCATGGGCCCGCACGCCACTCGCAATCGACGTCGACAGACGCTTGCCACGCGAAACCGCCACCGACTCAAACGGCGACGCCGCCTTGTCCACTGCCTCCGAAAGATCGATCGATATCATGGTAAAGCCCGCCGAACCCTCGTCCATGCGAGCCAAAAACACCAGACGCTCCGTGAGCGCCGTCAGCCGCGCGACCTGCTCGTGAATGCTCTGCGTCCACTCACTCTCGCCGCTCTCGATCTCTTGCACCTCATTGGCGGCGTCAATTACAGCCAGCGGCGTCTTGATCTCGTGGCTCGCATCGGTAATAAAGCGCTTTTGCTTGCTGTAGCTCTCGACCATCGGTCGAATCACCGCGCCCGAGGCACCCGCCACAATTGCCAGCACCGCCAGCCAGCCAATGCAACTGATCGCCACGCTCGCGCTCAAAAACGAATGAAAGCTTGCAAGCTCGCGCGAGCAGTCCACGAACACATAGGTGGTCTCATCGTCTTGAACGTCAGTCGTATAGCGATAATTGCCAGAAAAACCCGAGGTCCAACCCTTGGAATATAGTCCTGCAGCGATGCGTGCAGCACGCTTGGCACCCACCGCGGCAATGCGGGCCGTGTTGACATCGGTCACCTGCCCACCGGCAATCGACACCGTAAAGTAGCGCGTGTCGAAGGGAGACTCCGCCGTCATACCTTCGAAGTGCCCGGTGCGCATGACCACCCTGTCACCGGCAGCGGTCTTACCGGCGCCCACATCCTGGCCGGGGTCGGTCTTAGGCTCATCCGTCCAATCAATGCCGTTCTTGCCCGCCAAGATATAGTCCAGGCGAGCATCGGCCATCTTGCAGATATGCGAGTAGTTGACGACGTTGATGCCGGCAATGATGAGCGTAAGCACGACGGTCACGGCACCCATGGCAACCAGGATGAACTTGCGACGCAGACGACGTCCCATTGC
Source organism: uncultured Collinsella sp. (assembly GCA_958407545.1). Lineage (GTDB taxonomy): Bacteria > Actinomycetota > Coriobacteriia > Coriobacteriales > Coriobacteriaceae > Collinsella. Next base: position 1,363 of record CATYJA010000162.1, read on the forward strand.
ACTGGCAGCATCGACGCGCCCCGGATTACCCGAGTCCGCTCCCATGCCGAGCTTTGTCGCCATGCGCTTCCACCACGCGCTCGCGCTCACGCTTATTCGCCCTCCTCGACAACCTCAAGCGAATATCCCTGATTGCGCGATGCGCGGATGGCCACGTTGGCACCCAGCGCCGTCAGCTTTTTGCGCAGGTACGAGATATAGACCCACACTACGTTGGCGCCTTCGGGCGCATCCTCACCCCAAACCTCGAGCATCAGACGTTCGGTGGGCATACGCGTGCCGGCGTTGCGCATAAAGAGCTCCATAAGCTGAAACTCACGATTGGCCAGGTGCTCCTCGCCCAAGGGACCCACAAGCGTGCACGATGCCGTGTCGAGGCGCATATTGCCCACACTGAGCGTCGTGGCGTCAATTGCCGTCGCGGCACGCGTCATGGCACGAATGCGAGCGAGCAGTTCCTTGGCGGCAAACGGCTTGGTCAGATAATCGTTGGCACCGGCATCCAGGCCCTCGACCTTATCGGACACCTCGCTTTTTGCCGTGAGCATGATGATGGGCAGTCGCTTACCGGCGGCACGTGTGCGCTTGAGCACCTCAATTCCATCCATGCCGGGCATCATGATGTCCAGGATTGCGGCGTCATAGTCGTTGGCGAGCAGATATTCGAGCGCCGTCAGACCGTCGAGCGCGGTGTCGACCTCGTAGTCGCTATGTTGAAGAATCGCGGTAAGGGCGCGGGAGAGGCCGGGTTCGTCCTCGGCAAGCATCAGTTTCATGGTTGCTCCTTTGGCGCACGGCTATACAAGTTTCGATACTGCCGATGATAGCGCACCGTCAGCCTCCTTAGCGCAGCCTTAGCTGCTCAACCTGCGCGTTTTCAAATACGCAGGATATGGCTTAGCCAAACTTAAGGCGCAGACGCCGAGCGCCTGGACGCATGCCAGCCGCGAAAAGACAGCGACTCGTCCTTTCGCGGCGTCCTAGTTATGCAAAGTGTTCGAGCGTTACTCCTCGTACGCGCCCTCAAGCCGCAGCAGCCACTCCTTGCGATCAAGCCCGCCGGCATATCCGTTGAGCGATCCGTCGGCCGCCACCACGCGATGGCACGGCACGATAATCGAAACAGGATTGCGAGCGACCGCGGCCCCCACGGCACGGGGAGACACAACGGGCGCCTCGTTTCCCGGTACACGATGTCGAGCCGCAACACGCTGGGAGATCTCACCATACGTAGCGACCTCGCCACGCGGAATAGAAAGCAGCTCGTACCAAACTTCACGCTGAAACGCCGTGCCAATCATATGCAACGGCGGCGTAAACCGAGGCTCCTGCCCCGCAAAATAAGTATTCAACCAAGCCCAAGAACGCTCAAGCACCGAAGAAGCCGCGCCATTTGCCGGACTCACCGAAGACATCCCACCGGTACCAGAAACCGCATCGGCACCTTCAACATGTTCGGGATCTTCTTTCAGAAGCGTGGAGCCAAAGTGCTCCTGCCCCTCAAACCAAAGCCCCGTCAAACCGCGGCCATCAG
>CATYJA010000163.1:0-2873 GCA_958407545.1 uncultured Collinsella sp.
CGGGGGAGTCGGGGTTTGGGATGAGTAGTCCATGCGATTCGAGGACGTCCAGTACGGCTCCTGCCGAACGAACGGCGTGAATTGATATCACGCGCCCGGTAAGAGGATGCTGCACGAGCGCATCGCAGAGCCGGTTAAGTGCCTGTATTTGTAGCGGCTCACTTCCAGCAAAGCGCGCGGAAAAGTCGAGTCCGACTTCGCCGATGTAGCGTTCTTGGGCAGCAACTTCGCAAAGCAGATTGACTTCGGCAGGACCACAGCGGCCGTCGGCGAGCCACCAGGGGTGGAGCCCAACACCGGCGATGATGCCTGGTTGGCGACGGGCGCGCTCGTTTGTGGCCGAAAAGTCGCGCGGATTGACGCCGCAGTCAAATAGACTCAAGCCCAGCGCCGTCGCCTCATCGGCAACGGCGTCCGGGTGAGCCATTAAATTAAGGTGGCAGTGTGCGTCAAATAACCGGGGCTCCATCTCGGCGCGCTCCGCTAGTCCAGACGTTGGCCATCGGAGCGTACGCGCTCAGTGCCGCGGCCGCTGATCTGGCGGATAACCTCGCCGGCAATCATCTGGCCCATGATGGGCGGCATAAAGCTGGCGGTTCCCAGCTCGGTGCGCTCGTGGATGTTGGAAGGGTCGCGGGGCTGTGTCTTAACCGATTCCTCACAGCTAAACAGTACATGCAGGCTCTTGATTCCGCGTTTCTTGCATTCTTTGCGCATAATGCGGCTCATGGGGTCACGTACCGTATCGAAGATGTCGGCAAAGCGGAGGCACTCGGGATGGAGCTTGTTGGCCCCGCCCATGGAGCTAACCAAACGGATGTCGTGGTCCTGAGCATATTTGGCAATGGTGAGCTTGGCCGAGATGGTGTCGATGGCGTCGACGACGTAGTCGAGCTTGCCGTCCGTCTGCTCCAAAACGCTCGCAAAGAACTCGTCGATGTTATCGCTCAACAGGTATTCAGTTCGCTTGATGACGGTGGCGGCAGGATTGATATCGTGGATCATGGCCTCCATCACGTCAACCTTGCGCTTGCCGACGGTGCTGTGAAAGGCGATGGCCTGGCGATTGATATTGCTGGGCGCGATGATGTCCTTATCCAGAATGACGAAATGTCCGATGCCGCCGCGGGCGAGTGCCTCGCAGCAGTTGGAGCCCACGCCTCCGCAGCCGAGCACCAGTACCGTAGCATTGGCGAGCTTGTCGAGTGCCTCGCGGCCCATGATGATCTCGAGCTTGGTGTCGCGTGTCTCGATGGCGGCTGCGGCAGCGGTTTCGGTCATAAATATCCTCCGATGGGGAAGCAGGTCGTGTTTTAGCTATCGCCATTATAGGTAATCGCCCATAGGTTGCGATGGCGTTTGCTTTGATGTGGTTTGAAGCATTGCGATTAGATAGTTAGACAAACATCTAAATATCGAGTATAGTGTGCGCGTCATGAGAGATGATGAGAGGAGGTCTTATGCCGGGAGAGGGTTTTAAGGCGCTTGCCGATCCAACGCGACGGCGCATTTTGGAGTTGCTGCGCGAGGGCAATTGCACGGCGGGGGAGCTTGCCGAGCATTTCGATATCAGTAAGCCGTCATTGAGCCATCACTTGGCGACGCTCAAAAACGCCGGGTTGGTGACTGACGAACGTCATGGCCAAAACATCGTTTACAGCTTAAACACCACCGTCATGCAGGACTTGATCGGTTGGTTTATGGGCTTTACAAACACGGAAGGTGATAAGGATGAATAACGAAAACAAGGGCATTCACCCCACGGGGTATCGTCGCGCGTGTGGATTGCGCTGGTCGCTCTGTGCGTCGCCAATGTCGTAGCGCACCTCATGGTGATGCCGAGCTTGCCTGCGCAGATTCCCACGCACTGGGGCGCGAACGGCGCCGTCGACGGTTGGGGTCCTAGCTGGATGGCCTCCGCGCTCGGCGTGCTGCCTCTGGCGCTTCTCGCAATGTTCTGCGTGGTGCCGCGCATCGACCCCAAAGGTGAGGCTTATCGAACCTCGGGCAAGTTCTACCAGGGCTTCGTAATCGCCTTCACCTTGTTCATGTGCGCCATAAGCTGGCTGGGAGAGCTTACGGTCTGGGGCGTGGTGCCGGCGGTCGGTTCGGTTAACGTGCTGATTTCCGGTGTTGTCGGTTTGCTGTTCATCGGCGTAGGCAACTACTTGCCGCGTGTGAAGCAGAACTATACGCTCGGTATCAAGACGCCCTGGGCGCTTGCCGATCCCGAGAACTGGCGCCGTACGCAGCGCTTTGGCGGTGCCTGCTTTATGGTGCTGGGTGTTGGCCTGATTGCGATGGGCGTGGCGGGCAGCGTGCTTTCGAGTGAAGTCGTCGCCGCGGTGATTGCGGTTCTGGCGTTTGGTTCGGTCGGAGCCGTCTACGTCTACTCGTATCTGCTGTGGCGCAAATCGCAGCGGGCCGTTCGCTAAGGTTGCGGAAAACTAGCGTACGCAGTTCATAGTATGTTCCGGGGGACTTTTCCCAGGTAGTATTAGGGGGTGTGGGCAACCATGCCCCTTTTTCGTTACGTTTCAGAGCTGATTTCCTTATTTCGTTTCCACTAAAGCGAATCAAGAATAGGGAAACAGCAGGTAGAAAGGATAAAACAGGCAAATGGCAGAGTTCATCTACCAGATGTATCAGGCTCGTAAGGCCCATGGCGACAAGGTAATCCTTGACGACGTGACCCTGAGCTTCTACCCCGGTGCCAAGATCGGCGTTGTGGGTCCCAACGGCATGGGCAAGTCGACCCTGCTCAAGATTATGGCCGGCATCGAGGAGGTCTCCAACGGTGATGCCAAGCTCACCCCCGGCTACACCGTGGGCATCCTGCAGCAGGAGCCGCCGCTCGACGACGACAAGACCGT
>CATYJA010000164.1:0-2816 GCA_958407545.1 uncultured Collinsella sp.
AGCGGTCGGCGGGGCCATTGTGGCTCTTGACAGCGGATTGGGTCATATGAGCGAGTCGCCGTACGTCATGCGCATGCGGGTCGGGAGATAGTACGGGAGATAGTACGAAGCCGTCTGCTTGTGCTCCGTATCGTAATTGCGCTGATAGATGCTCCGGGCCAGCGCCGCATCAACAAAGTCGGATGCGATGATGCCAATGTGCTTGAGGTAATCTGACTTTGTATCCTCGATGCCGCTGGGATTGATGTACGGGCTCTTATACAGATGCTCGTTGACTACTCGTGCCGAGGTAAAAGGATTGCCTCCGTGCGACAAGCCCGTGCAGCTGGTGTAGTTGATAGACCAGCAACGCTCCAGGACTTTCTCCTTGGCCCCGTTATCGTCCTCGACATCTACCTCGTTGCGCGTGCGCCCGGTCGTTTCCTTCAGCGCATTATCGACCCAGCTGAGCTTGTCGGTTCCCGTGAGTTTGTACTTGTCCTGGGCGTATACCTTGGTGCAATAGGGCTCTTTGTCGCCTGTTTCCCCCGCGGCTTCAAAGCCCCGCGCGTCTTGGACGAGACACATAGTGGCGCTGTCGGAGTGAGCCTTGATCTTGTCATCCCATTCGGTAAGGTCGAGGCCCCACGTGTGGCCGCTTACACTGTTGCCGGCGAGCCTAAATCGACGCAGCAGAACGATCTTTCCGCGCACCTCGTGTAGCGTGGGGATTCGGCTCGACGTATAGAACAGTTTGGGGTTGTCGTCCAAAACCTTGGCGAAAGCCGTCGTAACACTTTCGTCGGTAGCCTCGTCGTTGCCTCGTGATACAAGCATGATGAGCGCTTCTGTCGGGTTTTCGTTCAAAAACGTTTTGAAGTAGCCTATGACATCGGAAAGATGCATAAAGTACGCGTCTTTTTTGAGCAGGTAGTAATCCCCGTGGTCGATACCGGGGTTGTCGCCCTTTCCGAGCCGGATATCAAAATAGCGAATGCCTTCGAGCAACTGCGTGGGAATGTAATCCTGCTGGCATTTTACTTGCGAGGATTGGGGCTCGGTGTCGTTGTCCACACTGCAAGTGCTCGAATCGTGCGTGCCCGGGATGCTCAGCTCGTCGAGGAACTTGTTGTCGTCGACGTATTTCATCCAACATGGCCCATCGACGTAGCTGCTGTACGTGATCCAGTCGAGGCTGCTAACCGTGGCATCGTTCTTTTTCATGTCGTAACCGATAAGTTCGAGCTCCCACGGAATGCTCTTACTCTTATGGCAGATCTTATTGTTGTCCTGGTCTTCGCCGTTCGATTCTATTGCCAGGTACTTAATGTCTTTTTTCTCGGTTTCTTTCTCGACCGTGCGGTCTCGGATGATATAGGTTCCGTTTGATTGACGCTCGAACGCAAAAGAGCGGCTGGGCTTGCCGTCATGCTCGCCACTCCATACGTGGATGACCTTTCCGTCTTTGTCCGAGTCGCCATCGACCGACCAAATGCTGTAGCCCGTCTTTTTATGCTCTTCGAAATTGAGCAAGGTGCGGATAGCATACCAGTTTGTATCGTCATTCTTGGTCGTTACGTTCTCTCAAGGATGAGCTTGCTGGACGTGCCGTCATTAAACAGATGGCAGACGTTGCCGATGACGTTGCCGTCTTCGTTAACGCTTGCGGTACGAAAATAGCCCGCGGGGCGAAGGCGAATGACGAAATTGTCGAGGCTGACTGCTGGCTCGGCCGTGCCGTCCGCAAAGGCTGCCCGCGGGCTAATGCCCAGCATGGCGGTTTCGGGCAGGCTTGCAAGTGGCGACAACGCCGCGAGTCCAAGGCCCAACGTAAATGCTCGGCGGCTGATGGCGTGATGTTCGGTCATAACTTCTCCATTCGCAGAGTGCGGTTATGCGATAGTTTTGGTCACTATACTGCTCAGATGTTTAAAGATGCTGGTTTAATTGTCTGCGCGGCACAATAAATCGGCGGGCGGACGTGTTGGGGCGTTTGTCGTTTTCGTACTGTTGCCACATTTGGGGCGGTTCCGACGTCCGGCATCCTCGCGTTCGTCGGCTACAGGCATAAGAAAGGGAGGGTCGGTTTACCGGCCCTCCCTGGGTACGAAGCGCTGGGGTACCGTCGCTTGTTTGCACTGCGACCGTGTTTTCCGTTGCGCTCGCCAGTCGCTTAGCGCTTGATCTCGATATCGTCGAGCTTGACGTCCATGGCCTCGGTCTTGGCCTCGGCGATGTCGTCGGCAAACTCCAGAGACTTCATCATGGTCTCGACGGCGTCCTTGTGTTCCTCGACGTTGTCGATGCGCACGTACACGCTGCCGCCGTCAACGTCGGTGAAGTACTCGGTCGTCACGCCGCCCGAGTGCGTAAAGTAGGCGCTGCGCCAGGTCTTGCCGTTGTACTTAACGGGATCGCTCTCGGTCCATCCGGAGTTGGCCTTCCACTTTGCCTCGTAGTCGAACAGTTCATCGGCGTTCTTGTCAGGATCGAAGACGGGGATGAAGCGGTCGCTGGCATGCTCGCTCTCGGTGAACTTAAACTGGGCCCTGTCGGCGGTATCGCCTGCGACGTCCGTGATTTCGACGCCCTCGGGCACCTCGACTTTAAACCAAATGAAGTCAGTCCTCATATCCATGGCTGGCTTTTCCGCTCCACCGCCACCACTGCTGCCGGTAGCGCCGTCGCTGCCACCGCAACCCACCAAGGCAACTGCGGCAAAGAGACTGATGCAGAGGGTGAGAATCGCAAAGGCCTTCTTTTTCATGGTCGTGTCCTCCTCGATCTGTAACCGCCCATGGATTACCTGCCTTTACTGTACGCGCGAGCGGCTCGCT
>CATYJA010000165.1:0-2764 GCA_958407545.1 uncultured Collinsella sp.
CCAATGTAGTGCTCGACCATGCTCGCAAATGCGCAGCCCGCCATGGTGCCCGAGCCCGTCCAGCCGGCAATGTCGCGGCGCGTAAGCACCACGCGATGCGTCACGTCCAGGCCCACCATGGTGAGCTTGCGACCCGAGCGCAGCACGGCATCGGCCGCCTCGGGATCACTTGCCATGTTGGCCTCGGCACCCGCGCTCACGTTGCCGGGCACGGTCAGGGCGCCGCCCATTACCACCACGCGGCCGATAGACATCACCGCCGCCGCATCGCGCTCCAGGGCAAGCGCCAGGTTGGAGAGCGGGCCGGTCGCTACGTAGACCAGATCGGGACCATAGGTGTGCGCGGCATCGATCAGATAATCGACCGCAGCGTTGCCATCAGCCGATGTCGCCCCCACCGGCTCGTAGGGCGACGCGGGCACACTTGCGCCACCGATGCCGTTCTTGCCGTGAATGAGCGCGGTGGACGCCGGCGGCGTATAAGGCTCAGTCGCCTGCAGAGGACGGTCGGCACCCAGGTACACCGGCACCTCGGGGCGACCCAACAGGTCAAGCACCGCCAGGCAGTTATGCGCCGACTGGTCGACGCGCACGTTGCCAAAACACGTGGTGATGCCCACGAGCTCGACCTCGGGGCTCGCGATGGCATAGGCAAGCGCCATCGCATCGTCCACACCCATATCCAGATCAAGGATCAGCTTCTTAATTGCCATTGTTCTACTCCGCTTCTCCGTCTTGTACTAAATCGTCTAAATCAAACACACGATCAACTTCGGCACGCGTGGGAATCGACTGTTGCGCGCCCAAGCGCGACACCGTCACCGCCGAGGCGCGTGCACCCGCCGCCATGCACTCAAAGAGCGGCAGGCCCTCCAGACGAGCCGCAGCAAGCGCACCGATAAACGTATCGCCCGCGGCCGTCGTATCGACCACCGCGCTCGAAAGCGCCGGCATGCGCAGCAGCTCGCCGTCGTCGCCGAGCGTAACCGACCCGGCGCCGCCCAACGTGATGACCGCAGCTCCGGCACCCTTGGCGAGCAGGGCGTTGAGTGCCGCGACGCAGCTCGCATCATCCGCGGGCAAGATGCCCGTCAGCATCTGGCACTCAGTCTCGTTGGGGCAGACCAGGTCGACCGCAGGCCAGGCCTCCGCAGGCAACTCGCAGGCAGGCGCTGGATTAAAGAATGTATAGAACCCGAGCTCGTGAGCGCAAACAAGCGCCTCGGCCGTCGCCGCAAGGTCACATTCACCCTGGGCGATAAAGACGCTTCCGGCAGCCGGGGCAATCTTGCTGGCGTCACCATCGAGTTCATCGGCCACCAGACGTCTCAGCGCGCAGGCAACGTCCTCGCCCGCAAGCGCATGGTTGGCGCCCGGTGACAGCACGATGCGGTTGTCGCCCTCGCAGCGAATGATGGTCGCCGTTCCCGTCTCCACATCATCGCGACGCGCTATAAGGCCACAGTCCACGCCGGCGTCTTGGAGCCCCGCCACGAGCGACGCGCCGAACGCGTCGCAGCCGACCGCGCCGATCATGTGCGTGCACGCGCCCATGCGCACGGCAGCTACGGCCTGGTTGGCGCCTTTGCCGCCGGCATTAGTGATAAACCCGCTGCCGCCGACGGTCTCGCCCGCACGCGGCATGCGCTCGCACGCCACCGAAAGGTCCATGTTCATGCTGCCGAACACCGCAACGATGCCGCAATCTGCCATGGAAACCTCCTCGTCCGCGAGCTCTGCACCCGCTGTTGGCCGTCAATCATGCGCTCTCGCACCTCTATAACTTTAGTTCACTTTGATGTGGACGCGCGCTTGAGCTTGCGCCGGCAGCAAGCATTCACAGGAGCAGGCGGCTACAATGAAGGCGTGCTGATTATTCTCGTTATTGGATGAAGTTTTATGGAACAATTCCCGCGATCGAGTTCGCGCAGCTCACGCCACGCGAGCGATCAACAAGCGCCGCACGAACGTTCGCGCGCTAACCGACAAGCCACCGAACCGTGCCGCGCTGCAGGCCCCCATCGCGCGCCCACCAACAAGGGCGCCCACACCAACAGCGCCGCAAAAGAACAGGCGCCCGCTCGTCCCAAGTCCCGCTACATTCCTGCGCTCGACGGCCTGCGCACGCTTGCCGTCGTCGCGGTGGTGCTCTATCACCTCAACCTCACGTGGGCTCAGGGCGGCCTGCTCGGCGTCACGATCTTCTTTGTGCTTTCGGGCTATCTGATCACGCGCTTGCTGCTCAACGAAGTCGCTAAGACCGGCCGCATCGACCTTAAGAGCTTCTGGATTCGCCGCATCCGTCGCCTAGTCCCCGCCGTGGTAACGGTAGTGTTCGTGACCTGCGCGCTGTGCACCATCTTTAACCACGTGATGCTCACCAAGATGCGCCCCGACATCCTGCCGTCGCTGCTGTTCTTCAACAACTGGTGGCAGATTGCCCAAAACGTCTCGTACTTCAATGCCCTGGGCGACCCCTCGCCGCTCACGCACTTTTGGTCGCTTGCCATCGAGGAACAGTTCTACCTAATTTGGCCGCCACTGCTGTTTGCCATGGTATCCATGCATGTGAGCAAGCCCAACACGCGCCGCGTGGTTCTGGGCCTAGCTGCTGTCTCCGCCATCGCCATGATGGTGCTCTATAACCCTGCCGCCGACCCCAGCCGCGTGTACTACGGCACCGACACCCGTGTGTTCTCGCTGCTGCTGGGTGCCTGGATGGCCTTTATCCCCGATCGCGACCTGGCGCCGGTGCGTCTCGCTC
>CATYJA010000166.1:0-2722 GCA_958407545.1 uncultured Collinsella sp.
GGAGCCGTGCTGCCCTCGACGGCACGCAGGATGTCGCCGGCGCGCACCTCGGCCGGATCCTTGGCCATCATGTAGCCGCCGCCCTTACCGCGTACGCTCTTAAGCAGGCCCGCTTTCATAAGCGGACGAACCAGCTGCTCCAGATACTTTTGTGAGATATGCTCGCGGTCGGCGACCTCGCGCAGGGCGATCTTGCCCCCGGCATCACCAAGCGCTGCGATATAGATCATCAGTCGGAGGGCATAGCGGCCCTTAGAGGAAATGAGCATACCTACCCTCCCATCGTTGCTGGGACAACATAACCAGGTTTGTTGTCCCAAATTTAAAGCAAGTGGGACAAACACAACAGGTTATTTTGTCCCAGAATTTGAAAAGTCGAGTGGATTAGTCGGGTTTTCCCTTGACTAACGCCGAACCCATAGTAACTTTATTCCGAGAAGATTCCTAGGGTTTAGTACACCTATGAGTACACCATATACAGAGAGGGACAGCATGAGCGCAAATCCGCTGCTTTCCATCGAAGGTCTGACCGCCTCCGTGGACGAGAAGACCATCCTCCACAACGTCAACCTTAACGTCGCCGCCGGCGAGACCCACGTGCTGATGGGACCCAACGGCGCCGGCAAGTCCACCCTCGGCCACCTGGTCATGGGCGACCCTGTTTACACGGTCAACGACGGCCGCATCGTCTTTGACGGCCAGGACATCACCGAGCTCACCACCGACAAGCGTTCGCGCGCCGGCCTGTTCCTGAGCTTCCAGGCTCCGGTCGAGATCCCGGGCGTGCCGCTGTCGAGCTTTTTGCGCGCCAGCATCGCCGGCCGCCCCGGCCTGGAGATGAAGGGCAAGGAGTTCCGCCGTCGCGTCAAGGAGCTCGCGGCCGAGCTCAACATGGACACCGCCTACCTCAACCGCGAGCTGGGCGTGGGCTTCTCGGGCGGCGAGAAGAAGAAGGTCGAGATGCTCCAGCTCCTGCTGCTGCAGCCCAAGCTCGCCATCCTGGACGAAACCGACTCCGGCCTGGACGTCGACGCCCTGTCCACCGTCAGCCACGGCATGGACGCCTACCGCAAGAGCTGCGACGGCTCCATGCTCATCATCACACACAACACGCGCATCCTGGAGCACCTGGATGTCGATCGCGTCCACGTTATGGTCAAGGGCCACATCGTGCGTGAGGACGACGCCTCGCTGATCCCCTGGATCGACAAGAACGGCTTTGAGACCTTCGAGCGCGAGGCCGCCGAACAGCGCGCCCAGGCCGAGACCGCCGCTGCCGAGCAGCAGGCGTAAAGGGGCGACGCAATGACCAAGAACCGCACCGAGGTCGCGGACATCGACCGCAGCCTCTACGACTTCACCTATGGCGAGGAGGGATTCGAGCGCCTCGACGCCGGCATCACGCCCGACATCGTGCGCGAGATCAGCGCCAAGAAGAACGAGCCGCAGTGGATGCTCGACCTGCGCCTCAAGTCCCTCGAGATCTTCAACCGCTTCCCCAATCCGACGTGGGGCCCCTCCATCGAGGGCCTAGACATGGACAACATCGTCACCTACGTCAAGCCCAACACCGACCAAAAGCACGACTGGGAGTCGGTGCCCGACGACATCAAGAACACCTTTGAGCGCCTAGGTATCCCCGAGGCCGAGCGCAGCTACCTAGCGGGCGTCGGCGCGCAGTACGACTCCGAGCTCGTCTACCACAACATGCAGGACACCGCCTCCAAGATGGGCATCGTCTACTCCGGCATCGAGGAGGCCCTGCACGACTCGCAGTGGGAGCCGCTCATCCACGAGAAGTTTATGACGCTCATCCCGCCCACCGACCACAAGTTTGCGGCCCTGCACGGCGCCGTGTGGTCGGGCGGCTCGTTTGTCTACGTGCCCAAGGGCACCAAGCTCGATTTTCCGCTGCAGAGCTACTTCCGCCTCAACGCCAAGGGCGCCGGTCAGTTTGAGCACACGCTCATCATCGTCGAGGACGATGCCGACCTGCACTTTATCGAGGGTTGCTCCGCGCCCAAGTACAACGTGGCCAACCTCCACGCCGGCGCTGTGGAGCTCTTTGTGGGCAAACGCGCACACCTGCGCTACTCGACCATCGAGAACTGGTCCAAGAACATGTACAACCTCAACACCAAGCGTGCGCGCGTGGACGAGGACGGCGACATCGAGTGGATCAGTGGCTCCTTCGGCAGCCACGTGGGCTACCTCTATCCCATGAGCGTGCTCAACGGCCGCCGCGCCCGTTCGAGCTTTACCGGCATCACCTTTGCCGGCGCCGGCCAGAACCTCGATACCGGCTGCAAGGTCGTACTCAACGCGCCCGAGACCTCGGCGACCGTCGAGACCAAGGGCATCTCCAAGAGCGGCGGCATCCAGACCTTCCGCAGCTCTATCGTGGCCACGCCCAAGGCCGAGGGCTCCAAGGCAACCGTGAGCTGCCAGTCGCTGATGCTCGACGACCAGAGCCGCTCCGACACTATTCCGGCCATGGACATCCGCGCCAAGAACGTCGACATCGGCCACGAGGCCACCATCGGTCGTATCGGCGACGACAAGGTGTTCTACCTGATGAGCCGCGGCATCTCGGAGGAAGAGGCCCGCACCATGATCGTCAACGGCTTTGCCAACCCGGTCTCCAAGGAGCTGCCGCTGGAGTACGCCGTCGAGATGAACAACCTGATCAAGCTCGAGATGGAAGGAGCGATCGGATAATGAA
>CATYJA010000167.1:0-2714 GCA_958407545.1 uncultured Collinsella sp.
TCGAGACGAGCGTGGCACGCACGCCGCCGCGACGCATGACGTCGACCATGGTCAGACATTCAATAGTTTCAAAGCCATCGGCGGCGAGAACGGCAACGCTGGGCATGAGGGTTCCTTTCATAGGCGGCATACAATTAGCCGTCTTATACCCCGAAGACCTCCGCTTGCCACGCTCGATTTCCCAATGATTTTTTGAGCAATGATTAAGTGGCTAGTTGCGCCTAAGGTGGACGACGGTCTCGCAGTGGAAGGTTTGTGGGAACAGGTCGACTGGCGTGATCTTTACGGGAGAGAAAGTACCTTCTTCGACAAAGCGTTTGAGATCGCGCGCCAGGGTGGCCGGATCGCAGCTCACGTAGGCGACATCGCGAGCGCTCGTGCTGGCGATAAGGTCGACGGCTTCGGGGGCAAGGCCCGCACGCGGCGGGTCGACCACCAAGACGTCGGCATCCTGGTCGGGGAACTCGCGCACCGCGTCTCCGCCAATGACGTCGACGTTATCGAGCTTGTTGATCTCGAGGTTACGACGCAGGTCGCGCACGGCGGGGCCGTAGGCCTCGACGGCGGCGACAAAGTCGCAGCGGCGGGCGAGCGGCAGGGTAAAGGTGCCGGCACCGCAGTACAGGTCCACGGCAAGCTCGTCTTCCTGCGGGTCGAGCGCTTCCATGACAAGCTCGATCAAAATCTCGGCACCCTTGGTGTTGACCTGGAAAAAAGACGGGGCAGACAAGCGCATCTGACCCTCGGCGATATTCTCGGTCCATGAGCCCTCTCCGGCGAGCATTTCGACCTTGGAGACACGGCGGGCCTTCTTTTCGCCCTTGCTCATCACGCGCACGATGCTCGTGGGATGAGCGGCATCCGCCAGCACGCGGGAGACCTGCGAGCGCGGAAAAGAGCCTGTGGGCGTCCAGAGTGCGACCTCGAGTGCCTTGGTGCGGCGCGATGCGCGAATGCCCACGCGTTCGAGCCCCAAGTCATGGCTGCCGCTTAGATAGTTGAGTGCGCCGACGACCGATTTGAGCGCCTTCGGGAAGCGCTTATCGAACAGCGGGCATGTATCGACGGTCACGATTTTGCTGGGGTCGACACCGTGCATGCCAAGGCGCACGCGACCGTTGACGACGGTCGGTTCGAGCTCGATTTTATTGCGGTAGCCCCAGTCGTCCTTGGTGTGGCAGATGGGCTGCACCAACTCATCGACCTGCTCAGGAGCGAACTTGCCGATGCGCTCGAGCGTGGAGCGCAGGTTTTGCTCCTTGGCGGCGAGCTGTGCCGTGCGTGAGAGATTGCCCCACGAGCAGCCGCCGCAGATGCCCACGAAGGGGCAGGGAGGCTGAATGCGATCGGGGCTTGGCTCCAGAATCTCGGTGGTGCGGGCGCGCATGAACGACTTGCCGTCCTGTACGACCTCGGCCTCGACGGTGTCGCCTGCCACGGCGCCCTGCACAAAGACGGCCTTGCCGTTGTCGGCGTGCGCCAGCCCGTCGGCGCCGTAGGTCATCGATTCTATAGTGAGCTTCATATTCCTGCCTGTCATTCGCGTTGTTGTTCGCACCATGGTAGCAGGGAAAAGCGCCCCGCATCCGAGGCTTTCCTCAAATGCGGGGCGCTTCTACAAACTGCTTCTACAAACGACTATTTCGTCTTGCCGGTAATGAGCGTCTTAAGACCCAGGCCGATCAGACCCAGGCCCATGCGCACGCGGCCGGGGCGATGGCGCTCGATGGCCTTGGTCTTGCCGGCGGGCTTATCGCGACGGGCGCTCGTCTCGGGTGCGGGCTTGATGACCTGCGGATCGGGCTGAGGTGCAGGTGCAGGCTCGGGCTCAATGACGGTCGCCTGGACCTCTTGGACCTTGGGTGTGGCCGGCTGCGGCTCAGGAGCAGGGGCGGGCTTTGCCTCGGCGGCGGGCTCCGGAGTCGCAGTAGCGGGCTCGGGCGCTTTCTCCACGGCGGGCTCTGCGGCAGCCTCGGGCTCATTCACCGGGGGAGCTGCAACCGCTTCCGGTTTGGCAGCTGCCCCGTGTTCAACCTCGGCCTGAATGGCCTCCTCGGCCACACGTTCCTTCTCCTGTGCGCGCTGCTGCGCGGCGGCCTCGGCGTTGCGATAGGCACGCTCCAGTAGAGCTTCCTGCGAGTTGAAGGGTTTCTCACCCTCTGCACGCTCCACGGGGACCCAGGTGCCGTCGCTCGTGAGGCTGCGGGCCTTCACGTTGTCCCGCAGCTGCATGCCCATGTACTCGTGTACCAGGGCGCGGCAGGTGGGGTCGAGCACAGGGAAGGCGATTTCCACGCGGTGCTCGGTGTTGCGTGTCATCATGTCTGCCGAGCTCAGGTAAATCATGTCCGAGTCCACGCCAAAAGCGTAAACACGGGCGTGCTCCAAAAAGCGTCCGACGATGGAGCGGACATGCACGTTCTCGGTCTTGCCCGGAACACCGGGCTTGAGGCACGAGATGCCGCGGATGATCATGTCCACGCGCACGCCGGCACACGATGCCTCGGCGATTTTGTCGATGACCTCGCGGTCGGTCAGCGAGTTGAGCTTAAAGAACACACGGGCGGGCTCGCCAGCGAGGGCGCGCTGGATCTCGCGATCTAGGCCGCGCATGATGAGCGGCTTGAGTCCGACCGGCGCCACGCCCAGGAAGCGGTAATCGCCGCGCAGGTTGCCCAGCGACAGGTTGCGGAAGAACAGGTTGGCGTCCTCGC
>CATYJA010000168.1:0-2709 GCA_958407545.1 uncultured Collinsella sp.
GCTTTTTATGGAACACGCTCGTCTCGGCGGTGTTGAGGTACTTAGGCTGGCCGTCACCCATGATGCGCCCGCCAAAGGCAATGTTGTGACCCTGCTCGTCAAAGATGGGAAACATCACGCGGTCGTAGAAGCGGTCGGCAAGCTGCCCGCGCCCGCGGCTCACGGCAACATTGGCGTCGATCATCTCCTGCGGGGTAAAACCCGCCTGGGACAGGTGCGACACCAGCGCGTTGCGACCCGGCGCAAAGCCCAGGCAGTAGCGGCGGCAGACGTCGCCGCCCATGCCGCGGCTGGCAAAGTACTCGCGCGGACGGCCGTCCTTACCGCGCATGAGCATAGTGTGGTAGAACTGGGCGGTCTCGGCGCACAGATCGTAGATGCGGGCACGCTTGGTGCCGCGCTCGCGGCGATCTCCGGTGTCATGCAGCTCAATACCCGCGCGATCGGCCAAATAACGGATTGACTCGGGAAAGCTCAGGTTCTCGCGCTTCATGATATACGTGAAGACGTCGCCACCCTCGCCGCAGCCAAAGCAATGCCACACCTGCGTGGCGGGGATAATGTGGAAGGACGGCGTCTTTTCGCCATGGAAGGGGCAGCATCCCCAAAACTCATGGCCGCGGGGCTTGAGCTCGACCGTTTCCTGCACGATAGCAACCAGGTCGGACGCAGCGCGTACCTGGTCTTTTTCCTCATCGCTAATCACGAATGCTCACCCCCTGATCGCCCATGTTGTGACGAATATCTTCGATATTACCCTCGACGGTCGCGATCAACTCATCCAGCGAATGGAACACGCGCGACGGACGCAGCCAGCGCGTAAACGCCAGCGAAACGGAAGCGCCGTACAGGTCGCCCGTATAACCAATTAAGTTAGCCTCAAGATGCGCCGAAGCGGCATCGTCGGCATACGTCGGCGGCAGGCCGACGTTCACGGCAGCGGGCCACACGGTGTCATCGACGAGCACCAGACCCTCATACACGCCGTCGGCTGGCACCTGAATACCATCGGGAACTTGCAGGTTTGCCGTGGGAAAGCCCATGCCAGACCCCTCGTGACGGCCGCTAATAACACCGCCGCGCACCATATACGGGCGGCCGAGCAACTCAGCAGCAAGCTCGACATGGCCCTGTCCCAGCTCATGACGGATACGGGTGGCGCAAATGGCCTCACCGCCCTCGCAAAGCAAGTCGTGCCCGTATACGTCAACGCCGCGCTCGGCACCCCAGGCGCGCATCTCGGCAACACCAGATGCACCACCGCGACCCAGCCTAAAGTCGCTGCCAACGCGAATCGAACGAATGTCGACCAGACGCGACACCAGCGAGAGAAAACCAACATGGTCGAGTGCCGCAACCTCAGGCGTAAAGGGAACGGCCACCACCGCATCGACCCCGGTCTGAGCCAGGGCATGCAGACGGTCGGCCGTCGTCATCAATTTTTGAGCGGGCGAAGGGCTCACCACAACGTCCGGGTCGGGATCGAAGGTAACTACGACCGCCTTGCAGCCATGGGCGCGGGCATCACGGACAAGCGCTTCGATGAGTTCCCGGTGTCCACGGTGAACGCCATCGAACACGCCAATGGCGATCGATGCGGCGCCCAAGTGCTCACACTCATCAAACGTATCGGCAGTAACGATGCGAGCCTCGTCCGACTCGCCCGCGAAAAAAATACGTGCGAGCTCGCGAGCGGACAACATCATCGAACACCGCCGATTGCCTGCGGGAATACGTGCTCCATGACAAAGCGGCCACCCTCAATGCGGGCGAGCGCCTTGAGTCCCCCATCGAGCACCAACGCAAACGGCGCGTTAGAGGCATCGAAATCGGCAAGCGCACGCTCAACGGGAATGCGTCGGCCGCAGAGCAGGTCGTCGGCAAGATTGCTCGGCAAGTCAACACGTGTGGCGCCCAGGGCCGCAATGGGATCCAGGGCAAAGCCAGCCGCGGACTCGGGAGAAAGCTCCTCGACCGCATGACAAGCGCCGATGGAAACAACACCGGAGGCCGTGCGGCGCAGCGCGGAAATGTGCGCGGCGCTCTCGCAGGCGCGGCCCAGGTCGCGAGCGAGCGCTCGGATATAGGTTCCCTTGCTCACCGAGAACGCCACGGTCCACACGCACGTATCACCTTCGCCGCCCACGGCGATCAGGTCGGCGGCATAGACCTCGACGGGACGCGGAGGTAGGTCCACCGCATTGCCCTCGCGAGCAGACTTGTAGGCGCGAACGCCATTGACCGAGATAGCCGAAAACGCCGGCGGCACCTGCATCTGCGGACCCAACATGGCGGCCAAGTGCTCACGGGCATAGGCAGGATCGCGGAGCTCGTTGGCAACAGCCACCGTGCGGACCGCCTCGCCCTCCGCATCATCGGTATTGGTCTCGGCACCAAACGAGATGTCGGCGACGTAGCTTTTGGTATCGAGGGTTAGCATACCCAGCAGACGGGTGGCCTGGCCCACGCCCACCACCATGACACCCGACGCCATGGGGTCGAGCGTGCCGGCATGGCCGACGCGCCGCTCATGGAGGGCGCGTCGGCACTGCGAGACCACATCGTGGGACGTGCAGCCCACCGGCTTATCGACGGCGAGCAGCATATTCAGTTGAGAAGGTGTACGACGAGCCATGTACCATCCAAAAAGTTAAAGCTCGACGGTCACCGAAGCGGGATCCTCCCCTACCAGCTCGGCCAGCATGGGAA
>CATYJA010000169.1:0-2667 GCA_958407545.1 uncultured Collinsella sp.
CAACGATATGGCACCGTGGGGACACATGTATGTCAATCCTGGTCTAACAGAGCCAATCTCAATCTGTAACAATAACTCGGCAAAATCGGTCCCAGATGTTACAGATCGAGACAAAGGGACGGCAAGGTTCGGAAGTATCTCAATCTGTAACACCTAGCCCACTTTTAACGGTCTAGTTGTTACAGATTTAGACAAAACGGCAGACAACAAAAGCGGCATCGCCCATCGAGGGTGTTGCCGCTTTTCTATTGAGGAACCTAAATGGTTTTGACCTTGCCCTGTCGCTAGACCGTGATGACGTTGTCCATCGACTGGTACTTGGCTGGCACCTCGCCCGCGGTAATAATCGTTGCGTCGCGGAAGTCCGCGAACTTAACGGGCGCCACCATGCCAAATTTACTGGCGTCCGAGATTACGAAGCGTTTGGCGGTATGGCGCATCGAGATACGCTTGACCTGCGCTTCCTCGATATCCGGTGTGGTGAGACCTTGCTCGGCGGCGATGCCATTGGAACCCCAAAAGCCGCAGTTGAAGTTATAGCGGTCTAGGGTTGCCAAGGCATCGGGACCGACGAGCGCCTCGGTCTCGGGCTTGAGCTCGCCGCCCAGCACCACGGTACGCATACCGCGCAGGGCGAGATGCTGAGCATGGAGCACGGAATCGGTCACATAGGTGACGCCGTCGAGATGCGCGAGATGTTCGATGAGCTTGAGGGTCGTGGAGCCCGAATCGATATACACAAAGCTCTCAGGCTCCACCAGGGCCGCGGCACGGGCGCAGATGCGCTCCTTGTCGTCGTTATGGAGATCGCTGCGCTCGCTGATCGTCAGGTCGCGCGTCACGTGCGCGCGCTCCAGACTCGTCGCGCCTCCGTGCACCTTGGCGATACGGTGCGCGCGGTCGAGCGTTTGCAAGTCACGGCGAATGGTGGACGATGTCACGCCCAGGGCTTCGGCAAGCTCCGGTACGGTAACCGAGCCGGCCTGCTGCACCATCGACACGATCGCGTTGAGCCTATCTTCCGCAAGCATCGCTTACTCCTCCTCGGGGTACACGACTCCCCAATCGGCGCGGAGCTTGGTCATCAGCTCCATAACATCAGAAGCATAGCCCAGAAGCTCGCGCTTCGAATCATCGCCGGCAACGGCCTTCTCCAGGTCGGCCATCTCGTAGCACAGAGCGTATGCCTCGGTGCCAGCGTGGACCTCCTCACGGTGACCGTCTGCAGTCCACACAATGGTCGCATGGTCGGCACGCGGATACTCGTTGACCTCGATATAGCACTTATCGAAGCTGATAACCGAGCACTTGGGCTGCTTGGAGTGGAGCGTAAGGCTCACGACGCCCAGCTGCTGCTCGGCGTTACGACAGACAATGCCGCCCGCAACGTCGACACCGGTCTCACAGGTATTGCCCAGAGACACGACCTCGGCGGGTTGGCTGGCCATAAATAGGCGCATGACGGAGAGCGCATACACGCCAATGTCGAGCATGGCGCCGCCGGCAAGACTACGGTTGTAGAAGCGGTTGGTCAGGTCACCGTACTCCTTATAGCTGCCAAAGTTGAGCTGGGCGAGGTTCATGCGGCCAAAGTCGCCTGCATCCATGCGACGGCGCAGCTCCTGATACAACGGCATGTGGAGCACCGTGGTGGCATCCATAAGGACCACGTTGTGCTCGTCGGCGATGGCACGGGCCTCGTCGAGCTCGGCAGAGTTGAGGGTAATGGCCTTCTCGCAGAGCACGTGCTTGCCGGCAGCCAGCGCGGCACGCAGATAGGTGATATGCGTGTTGTGCGGCGTGGTGATATAGACGGCGTCGATGTCCGGATCGGCGTAGAGGTCCTCAACCGTCTCGTACACCTTTTCGACGCCATACTGCTCGGCAAAAGCCTGGGCCTTGGACAGCGTACGGTTGGCGACACCCGCGAGCTTGCGACCGGCCAGAGCGAGGGACTGGGCCATTTGGTTGGCGATAACGCCGCACCCGATCACGGCCCAGCGGAGCTCGGGGGTCGTAAAGATATCATCGGGGAACGGCTGATCCTGGACCGAGGCAAACGCCGCCTTTGCGGCTGCCTCGGCGTCGAGCGGAGCCTGTTTGGAATCTGCCATGATGTGCCTCCTGAGTCATCGGAAGTCCTTCATTTCTAACAACCCTATATTCGCACAATTGCGCGCGTATCTGCTCGTGTTTGCGTATTTATTTGTTTGTCGGTCATTATTTAGCCATAGTTGGCAGATGTTTGCGCAGTTATGCGCATTGTCGCGCAAAGCTATGCGCATAAATGCGCATGCGACGATCCTTGTGAAACATAAAGAGGCGGAACACCAAAGCCCTAAAGAACAGAGTAGGCCGTGATACTCCACCCCTCTGAGGGCATCAGACATCAAAGGACCGTCCCAAACTGCCGGCAAAAAGGGAACGTCCCTATGTGCCGGCACCTAGAGACAGTCCCTATGTGCCGCTTTCGTTGAAGCCTATCCCAGATGACCAGATAAACAAATCTAAAGACAGTCCCCATCGACTGGTCGTTTAAGAACGCCCCCAACGGCCACTCATTTAAGTCTGTCCCCAATGAGTAGGGATAGAAAAAGGCCCGGGTGCCGTGGGGCATCCGGGCCTTTGCTAGCAACTTGATGTTGCGGGCAGCTTAGAACTTGTGGC
>CATYJA010000170.1:0-2660 GCA_958407545.1 uncultured Collinsella sp.
TTGGCGACGCCACGGACGCCATCGGTACCGAAGATGTTCTGGGGCATAGGATTGCTCCTTCCCTAGCAGGCGATATACAACCGCCCACCCTAGTCGAAAAAGAAAAGCGGGACCCGCCGAGGAATCGGCAGGCCCCGCTTGTACATTGTATCTCGAAAGGAGATAAAACCTTAGCGCTTGGAGAACTGGGGAGCGCGGCGGGCCTTCTTGAGGCCGTACTTCTTGCGCTCGACCACGCGAGCATCGCGCGTAAGGAAACCGGCCTTCTTGAGGTCAGCACGGTAGTCGCCAGCGTTCAGAAGAGCGCGGGCGATGCCCAGGCGCAGAGCGCCGGACTGACCGGAGATGCCGCCGCCATCGCACAGAGCGATAACGTCGAACTGACCGGCGGTGTCGGTCACCTTGAAGGGAGCAAGGGCGTTCTCAACGAGCTGATGACGGCCGAAATACTGCTCGGCGTCACGCTTGTTGATGGTCACCTTGCCGGTGCCGGGGACGAGACGGACGCGGGCGACGGCGTTCTTACGACGGCCGGTACCCTGGTAGACAACGGTGTTCTCAGCCATCTTTAAGCCTCCAGCTCAATCTTCGTGGGGTTCTGGGCAGCATGCGGATGCTCGGCGCCAGCGTAGACCTTAAGCTTGGTCATCTGGGCACGGCCGAGGGTGGTCTTGGGCAGCATACCGCGAACGGCGCGCTCGATGACCTTCTCCGGGTGCTTCTCCATAGCCTGGCGGAAGCTCTCAGCCTTGAGGCCGCCGTTGTAGCCGCTGTGGCGATAATAGGTCTTCGTGTCGGCCTTGTTACCGGTAAGCTGGACCTTATCGGCGTTGATGACGACAACGAAGTCGCCGCAGTCGCTGTTGGGCGTGAACTGGGGCTTGTTCTTACCGCGCAGGATCATTGCGATCTGGGTGGCAAGACGGCCCAGGACAGCACCATCGGCGTCGACGAGAACCCAGTTGCGCTGGACCTCGCCCTGCTTGGCGTAGTGAGTCGATTTCGAAATCACTTAGACTCCTCCATGTACAGTACGTGTTGTTACAGAGATTCACGGGGCTCTGCAAGTAACCCGTCCATATTACCCCGCTCGCCGTACGAGTCAACAGGTATTTTGGCTCCGACCAGAGTTTCTGCACATGTCATCCACGAGCCGTGATTTTCCAGCTCTTTAGCTTTTGTCATTTTTTGAGGGTTCGCCGTCGTTAGCGCTCAACGAACTCTTGGATTTCCGCGAGCAGGCGCTTTGCCTCCTGGCGGCCCTGGATATACAGGTCCAAAAGCTTTGCCGAATCGTGCTCGACATGGCCGACCTCGACCGGCTTTTGCGGAGCGACGACCAGCGCACGGCCCTCGCGCTCATACTTCCACAGATGCATGCGCTGGATGTTGTAACGGTCGTGGCGCGTCTCGATAGCCTCGAGCAGATAGGGGTAGTCGGCATAACGCACACGCGCGGCAGGCATAAACTCGTAGGGCTTTTTCTCGTACGAGCGGTCCTGCGTGACAATGACAACCGCACGGTCGAAGCCCGCCTCCTCCAGCACGTGCTCGATGGGGACCGAATCGGCCACGCCGCCGTCGACATATTTGTGCCCGTCAATCTCGACCGGCGGCGTCACCAGCGGCAAAGAGGTCGATGCGCGCACAGCGTCGAGATCGAGCACGGCGCTTTTGACCGGGAGGTACGTGGCGGTTCCAAAGAGCATGTCCGTCGCGACGGCGTACATCTCGATGGGGCTCGCGTCGAACGTCTCGTTGTCAAAGGGATCCAGGCGGTCCTGGACATCGTTGAAAATAAAGTCGTAACCCACAATAGAGCCCGTGGACGCAAACGATGCGGCGCCCATGAAGCGGCTATCGTTGCAGAAAGCCAGGTTGATGCGGTTGGCACGGCCGATCTGGTGCGACTTGTAGTTCACGCCGTTGAGGGCGCCGGCCGATACACCGTAGACAGCCGGAATCTCGACGCCAGCCTCCATGAGAACGTCGAGCACGCCCGCGGTAAACTGCCCGCGGAAGCTGCCGCCCTCCAGGACGAGCGCGACCTTGCCGGCGTTCTTTGCCTTATCTTCTGCAGTCATGTTGACCTCCTGCGATTGCGTTTTGGCCTTCTTCTACCCAGTTTTGGGATGGCGAGCGCGCAGGTTTTTTGAGGCGGCAGGTGAAGCGGAAAGTGTGTCCCGTTCTCAGAGCAAATTCCGGGTCTCATTTTCCGCTGAGCCCGTCATCAGGAAAATGAATCCCATTTCGAGCTTAGATTCCGGGATGCGCTTTCCGCTTGAGCTGCCATTGGGAAAGCATGTCCCACTCTACGGCTCGATTCCGGGTCGCAGTTTCCGCTTGAGGCGCCATCCGGAAACTACGTCCCAGTCTGAGCGCGGATTCCGGGATGGACTTTCCGCCTGGGCCGCCATTGGGAAAGCGCGTCCCACTCTGCGCTGCCGCGATGTTTTCTTTACGCCCGCGCCCTGCACAGAGTTCGATTCTCCGCGGTACGGGGGGGGATCCGTTGATGCGGCGCATGGCCGGCTGAGATTCGATAAACATCGCATCTGTTTTGGGTTGGGGCTTTGCGCGGAGAATCCGCGTATTTGCGAAGCAAATCCGCACCGGCTTCGGCCGCCTGCCGGCGCCCTCGCCCGCGGGCTAAAAACGCT
>CATYJA010000171.1:0-2595 GCA_958407545.1 uncultured Collinsella sp.
ACATTAAGTGCTCTCCGGCTCGTGCGGAACTCGCGATCGACTTCGCATGCCGCCGCGCGACCGGGGCGAACACGAGTCCCAAGGTTTTCAAAAAAGCGGTCGGCGCGCAGTGCGCCGACCGCCGATATATGGGGTCTGATATTTTCTACCAGTTAGGGCCTCTTACTCGTCGAGGAGATCTTCCGGCATGTCGTTGCCGTCGCCTAGATCGACAGGGGTTTCTTCGGGGGCGGAGCCGTTTTCTGTGGCTTCGCCTTCGGGCTTCTCTTTGGCGGCTGTCATGCGGGCCACGGCGCAGATGCGGTCGTTGTCGTCGACGGTCATCATCTTGACGCCCTGGGTGGCGCGACCAGTCTGGCTGATCTCGTCGGTCTTGACGCGAATGACCGTCGCACCCTCCGTCACGATGAACAGCTCGTGCTGCGGGCCCACCGTCTTCATGGCCGCGAGGTTACCCTTACGTTCGGTCATTTGAATGGTGTAGACGCCCTGGCCGCCGCGATTCTGCTCCGGGTAGTCCGCAACCGGCGTGCGCTTGCCGTAGCCGCGCTCGGTGATGACGAACAGATCGCCGTTGCCGTTAGTGACTTCCATGCCCAGAACGCTCACGCCGTCCTTCATGCCGATACCGCGAACGCCGCTGGTATCGCGGCCGGTGGCGCGCACCTGCTCCTCGGAGAACATGATCGCCTTGCCCGCGGTAGTGGCCAGGATAATCTTGTCGCCCTCGCGCACGCGGCGCACGTTCAGCAGCGCGTCGTCGTCACGCAGGTTGATAGCGATCAGGCCGTCGCGACGGCTGCGGTCGTATGCGCTCATCACGGTCTTCTTGACCATGCCGCTCTTGGTGGCAAACATCAGGTACTCGTCGGCCGGGAACTCGCGGCAGCTGATGACGCTCGCGATCTTCTCGCCCTCCTCGAAGGGCAGAAGGTTGACGATCGCGGTACCGCGCGCCTGGCGCGTACCCACCGGCAGCTCGTGCACCTTCAGGCGATAGACCTTGCCCTTGCTCGAGAAGAACAGCACGTACTCGTGCGTGGACGCGATGAACATCTCGTCGATAACGTCGTCCTCTTTGAGGTTGACGCCCGACACGCCCTTGCCACCGCGCTTCTGGGCACGGT
This sequence comes from uncultured Collinsella sp., assembly GCA_958407545.1. Taxonomy (GTDB): domain Bacteria; phylum Actinomycetota; class Coriobacteriia; order Coriobacteriales; family Coriobacteriaceae; genus Collinsella. The sequence continues at coordinate 1,128 of CATYJA010000171.1, forward strand.
AGGCGGCCACCGGAATGCGCTTGACATAGCCGGTGTGGGTGATGGTCACGACCATGTCCTCGTCGGCGATGAGGTCCTCGACATCCAGGTCCTTCTCAACCTGGCTGATCTCGGTGCGGCGCTTGTCGCCGAACTTCTTGGAGATCTCGCGCATCTCCTCCTTGATGACGCCCAGGATCTTCTCCTCATGCGCCAGCAGGTCCTCGTAGTAGGCGATGGCGCGGCGCAGGCCGTCCAACTCTTCCTGAATCTTGTCGCGCTCCAGGCCGGTCAGGCGGCGCAGCTTCATCTCGAGGATGGCCGTGGTCTGCTCGGACGTAAAGCCAAAGCGCTCGATCAGGCGGCTGCTGGCCTCGGAGTCGGTCTGCGAGGAGCGGATGATGCTGATGACCTCGTCGATATGGTCAAGGGCCATCAGGTAACCCTCGAGGATATGCGCGCGGGCCTGGGCCTTCTTAAGGTCGAAGCGGGTGCGGCGGGTAACGACGTCGACCTGGTGGTCGATGTAGTGCTGCAGCATCTCGCGCAGGCTCAGGCATTTGGGAACGCCGTTGACGAGCGCCAGGTTGTTGGCGCCAAAGGTCGTCTGCAGCGAGGTGTACTTATACAGGTTGTTGAGCACGACCTGCGGAATGACGCCCTTCTTGAGCTCGATGACCAGACGGATGCCCTTCTGGTTGGACTCATCGCGCATATCCGAGATGCCCTCGATGCGCTTGTCGTTGACGAGTTGGGCGATCTTCTCCTGCAGGGTGCCCTTGTTGACCATGTAGGGAATCTCGGTAAAGACCAGGCGGCTGCGGCCGGTCTTGGTGGACTCCACATGTGCCTTGGCACGCACGGTAATGGAGCCGCGGCCGGTCTCGTAGCTCTGCTTAATGCCGGCGCTGCCCATGATGATGGCGCCGGTGGGGAAGTCCGGACCGGGCATGATCTGCATGAGCTCGTCGACGGTGGCGTCGGGGTTGTCGATCAGGTAGCAGGTGGCCTCGATCGCCTCGGTGAGGTTATGCGGGGCGATGTTGGTGGCCATGCCGACGGCGATGCCCTGGCTGCCGTTGACCAGCAGGTTGGGGAAGCGCGCAGGCAGCGCCACGGGCTCGGCGAGCGATTCGTCGTAGTTGGGCTGCCAGTCGACGGTATCCTTCTGCAAGTCACGCAGCAGTTCCATGGCGGGCTTTGCCAAGCGGCTCTCGGTGTAACGCATGGCTGCCGCGCCGTCGCCGTCGATGTTGCCGAAGTTGCCGTGACCGTCGATGAGCGGCGTGCGCATGGAGAACCACTGCGCCAGGCGGACCATGGCCTCATAGACCGCGGAGTCGCCATGCGGGTGGTACTTACCGATAACTTCGCCGACCGTCCAAGCTGACTTCTTGTGCGGGCGGTTGGGGTAGATGCCGCTCTCGTTCATCGCGTACAGGATGCGGCGGTGCACCGGCTTTAAGCCGTCGCGCACGTCCGGCAGGGC
>CATYJA010000172.1:0-2578 GCA_958407545.1 uncultured Collinsella sp.
TGACCGACCCCCTCTTGGAGGATCTCGACGGCGCGCTGCCTAACCTCGGGCGCATGCGTGCGAGTCCTAGTTGCTTCCGACATACCTGCCACTTCTTAGCCTTAACCGTTAATCTGCTTTCTTACGTGCAAGTTAGATAGTAGCATTTTACTGTTTGCTCAAAGCAGTTAATTAAAATAGACGCGGCATTATCTGGGCATTTGGCACCAAATTACGACATATCTTTATCGATTATTTACGCTGGTAGCTGACTCACAGCTAATCGTCATTCGCTTGTCAACAAAATTGGCATCTCTTTATGTCCTTTGGTATAGAGGATATAGTTATTAACCCCTCCCCCAATAATTTTGAGTGATCTGCAAGGTAGTAGACGCCCTCACTCCTCATGATTACCGCTCATTGCCATCCACCGGAGCAAAACAAAAAGGGCGGGACCTGCTGCGCTTGCAGGCCCCGCACCGGTTGACACCCGACGGGACACAGCCGGGCGAGACGAATCCGTGCTACCGCCCCGCCTGGCCGCGATGCTCAACTACAGCTCGTTGGCCGCGTGATACGCCGTGCGGATGGCGCTCGCAATGTCGGCGGTGCGCTCGCCCGAGCAGTCGCCCGCGCAGGTCACGGGCACCGTCACGCCGTCCAGGTCAAACGCGTTGGCCTTGGAGCCCACGGCCATCACCACATAATCGCAGGCGATCTTTACCGGCTCCTCGGCGCCGTCCTCGGTGGTGCGAATTGCCTCCACGCCCTCGTCGGTAATGGCGGTCAGGCGGGTCTTCACGTGCTGCTCCACGTTGTGCTCGGCAAAGTCGCTCATAATCAGCGGCAGAATGGTCTCGGACTCGCCCGCGGCAATCTTGTCGAGCATCTCCACAATCGCCACCTCGCAGCCGTGCTGCAGCAGGTACTCGGCAGTCTCGGTGCCCACCAGGCCGCCGCCAATGACGGCGACGCGCCCGCTGAGCTCCACCTTGCCGGCCAGCACGTCCCAGCTCGAGACGACCTTGTCCGAATCGGCACCCGGAACGGGGATGACCACGTCGTGTGCGCCCACAGCCACAATCGCGGCATCGGCGGCGTTGAGGTCCTCAGCGGTAGCGGCATGATTGAGCTCAACCTTCACGCCCAGGCCAGGCAGAATCTTCTCGTAGTACTCGACCGAGCGCATGATCTCGTCCTTGCGCGGAGGCGCGGCCGCCAGCACAATCTGGCCTCCCAAGTGATCGCTCGCCTCGTAAACGGTCACATCGTAGCCGCGCTTGGCCGCCACGCGCGCGGCCTCCAAGCCAGCAATACCGCCGCCCACCACGGCGATCTTCTTGTCGCCCTCGCCCGGCTTGATGGCGATGGTCGCCTCGTCGCCGTTCTCGGCGTTGAGCACGCACGAGATGTACTTGCGGTTTTGAATCGCGTCGACGCAGCCCTTGTTGCAGTTAAGGCACTCGCGGATGGGCTCACCCGTGGCAGCTTTCAGCGCAATGTCGGGGTCGCACATGAGCGAACGGCCGTACGCGATGATGTCGGCCGCGCCGTCTTCCAGAATCTTCTCGCCGGCCTCGACCGAGACAACGCGGCCCACGGTTGCCACCGGCACGGAGACCAAGGCCTTGACGCGCTCGGCCACGGGCAGCGTCCAGTTGTAGGGCATGGCGCCCATGGGCGGAATGGTGTCGCCCATGTTGCCGGTGTGGTTGGCCTGTGCGATCTGGATCATATCGATGCCCGCGCCCTCGAGCAGCTTGGCGAACTCGCAGGCCTCGTCGGGCCGCAGGCCGCCCTTGCCGCGCGGCGTGCCGTCGGGGTTCTCCATGATCACGGGGAGCTTGTACTCCACCATCAGCTGCGGCGCGGCTTCCTTAATGGCAGCGACAACCTCCAGCGCGTAGCGGACGCGGTTCTCGAACGAACCACCGTACTCGTCGGTGCGCTGGTTGAGGATGGCCGAGCACAGCGAACCCACCAAGCGGTCGCCGTGGACCTCGATGGCATCGATGCCGGCCTGCTGCGCGCGAGCGGCCGAGGCAGCAATGGCCTCCTTGATCTGGGTGAGCTGCTCTACGCTCGCCTCGTTCACAAAGTGCTGCATATCGTGGTGCAGCTTGGCGTAGGCCTGGTTGCGAATCTCGTTGGACTCGGCCATCTTGGCGGCAAAGGTCTCCTCGTCACCGGCGGCCTTGGCCTCCTGCGCGGCCTTGGCGGCAGCCATGGATCCCATGACCATGCGGCCGACACCGGGCACGTCGTACTCGGGGTGGAACAGCTGCAGCGCGACCTTGGCGCCGTGCTTGTGGACGGCGTCGGCCAGGGCCTTAAACGTGGGGATCTGGGCGTCGGTCGCCAGCTTGGGCGTGGGGCTTGCGGTCATGACGGGAGCAACGTCGCCGATGACGATGTAGCTCACGCCGCCACGGGCCAGGCGCTCGTAAAAAGCCAGGCTACGCTCGCCAATGGAACCGTCGCGCTCCTCGTAGCCGGTGGTGAGCGGCGGGAACATAATGCGGTTTTTGAGCTCAAGGGGGCCAACCGTAATGGGCTGGAGCAGCTTGGATGCAGGTGCGGTCATGGACATTCCTCTCTT
>CATYJA010000173.1:0-2564 GCA_958407545.1 uncultured Collinsella sp.
GCAGCGGCTTGGGCAGTGGAATGCCGGCGGCGATAACGGCGGCGATGATCATGCAGACGATACCCTTGTGCGGGAAGCACATGAGCAGCAGGCCCACGACCATGACGGGCTGGCGCATGACGGCGCCCATCGTCGATGCCGTGCAGACGGCGACGCAAAAGACCGGATCGGCGCCGGTGATGATGGCAAGGCCGTAGCCCAGGCTTACGCCCGAGAAGATAACCGGGAAGAAGTGGCCGCCGCGCCAACCAAGGTTGATGAGGGCGGGGGTCAGCATGGCCTTAACAAGACCGGTCGCGATAAGCACACCGGCGGGAATGGTCAGATAGGTTTCCATGAGCACATCGGCCTGGGTCTCGCCGGCAAACATGGTGTAGGGCAGGACCGTGCCGCAGATAGCGAGCGCCAGACCGGCTAGCATGGCCTTGACGACAGGACGCTCCCCTATTGCATGAGACAGCGCCTCGCTCGCATGCTCGGAGACAAAGTACAGCCAACCGCATACGGTGCCAACCAACGCCAGCGGAATGAGCCAGACAAGTTCCAGATTGCCCACCTCGGCGGACTCGAACCTGGGCATGCCCATGCCGCCGCCCACAAGCTGGCCAAGCAGCAGGTAGGTGCCCAGGCCGCCGGCAATCGCGATGCCGTAAACCACGGTCTTTTGCGCCTTGGGCAGCTTGATGGTGATCTCGCCGGACACGGACTCATCATCGGCGTCTTCGCCCTGGCCGTCGGCGCTACCGGCAAGCGGCGCCACAAAGCCAAAGACGGGCGCGGTAAAGAGCGCCGTCAGGGCAGCCTGGGTGCCCAGCAGCGTAAGCTCCCTAAACTCGGCGCCAAAGTGACGCATGCGGTCGCCGACCCAGCTGCACAGACCCGCGATAACGCCGGTCAGGCCGGCCTCCGGTCCAATACTTCCGCCAAACAGCAGCGGCAGCAATGCCGCGAGCGAAAGCTTGCCCAGGTTGTCGTACGGGTAGCGCCCGTCTTGCTTAACCTTAGCCATCACCTGGTTGAGGTCATCGGTCTTGGCGCCCGTCATCTTTTCGAACAGACCGATTAACAGGCCGCCCAGCAGGCAGACAAAAAACGGGTACGGCAGAAAGCCAAACGGGCCGCTGGCAAGCTCGGGCGAAGCGACGCCCAGCGCGCTCGGAATCTCGGTCCATAGATAGTCGATACCATGCTCCATCGCAAAAAAGAACAGCCAGACCGCGGCACCTGCGAACGCACCGGTCACGGCAACGCTAACTAAAAACAGCACGCGGTTTGTGGGTTTGGCAAGGTTATCCATCGGGTCCTCCCGCGGTCAAAGTCGACATAGTTACGTTTTATTGTAGAGCGAGCGTTGCCCGAACGAGCCAACCATCTGCGCTGCAAACGGCACCATTGGGAGCCATAGTGGGGCAGGCTCAAGACTTATCCGTTGATAATCGAGGCAATCTCGCGCAAATCGTCGGCAAAGTAGATGCCTTGCTGGCGCCTCGGGCTCGAAAGCCCCTTATCAATCATGTGTCCGAGCAGCGCCTTAAGGTCGTTGTAGTAACCGTCCAGGTTATACAGGATGCACGGAGCACTCAGGTGCCCCAACGACACAGCGGACATGACCTCGGCAATCTCCTCGAGCGTGCCCGTCCCACCGGGAAAGGCGATGAACGCATCGCCGAGCTCAATCATCTTGGCCTTGCGCTCCGCCATATCGCTCGTCACGATAAGGTCATCGATACCGTCATGTTGAAACTCGGCCTCGATAAAAAAGCTCGGCTCCACACCCGTCACATGACCGCCAGCATCGAGTACGCTATCGGCGAGCGCACCCATCAGGCCCGATTTGGACCCGCCGTATACCAGCGCGTGCCCGTTGGCGCCAATCCAGTTGCCCAGCTCCTGCACCGCGGGCAGAAACGCCGGGTCATTGCCAGTGTTGGCACCCAGGTACACGGTGATGTTCATATTCAGTCCCCCTTATCGTGACGCGCGGCGCCCGTTCTAGCGCTGGCGTCGACGATACTCGCGCACACGGCGCGACAGGTCGGCGAGCTCGTCGCGATCGAGCTCTTCCAAATGCTCAAGATCGTCCATAAAGCGCGCCATGGTATCCTTTTGGCGCATCTTGATGAGCGTATTGCAGTAGTTCACCGCCACGCCCGTGAGCATGGCAATGTAGAAGATGCTGATAACGCTCAGGACAACGGTAATCGCGCGGGCGACCGGCGTTTCGGCCGGGATATCGCCAAAGCCGATGGTCGAGACGGTCTCAAAGCTAAACCAGAGACCATCGCCAAACGTAAGGGTCGTGGGCTCGGACAGCCAGACAGCCGTCGAGCACAGCAGATAGAAGACGAGGAACAGCTCCGTAATGCGCACGAAGCCCGCCTGGCGCAAAACGTCAGCAAGCGTCCTGAGCTTTTTCATCGCGACCCTTTCCACGGACAACCAATCACGTTCGCTCGGTATTGTCCCACGCCTCCCCCGCAAACGAAACTAGTCATTGGGGACGTTCTTAAATGACTAGTCAAACAAGAACGTCCATTACAGTCGAAATTGTCAGCCCGGGACCG
>CATYJA010000174.1:0-2553 GCA_958407545.1 uncultured Collinsella sp.
AGCCGTCATCGAACTTGGAAGGGGGAGGCCTCGCGGCCTCCCCCTTTTTTGCGTTTACGGGCTTTTGTCTCACATAGTAGCTGTGTTTTATAACCCTCGTTTGTCGCATCTTCTGTGAACGGGCTACAATAACTTAGTCTGTGCGATATGGAGGTGAACATGGCTGAAGCTGGTATCGGCGTTGATATCGTCGAGATTTCCCGTATGAAATCAATTCTTGAAAAGACGCCGTCGTTTGCTCGGCGTGTGTTTACCGAAGAAGAGCGTGCGTATTGTGATGCATCATCGCGTCCCGCTGCTCACTATGCCAGTCGCTTTGCTTCGCGCGAGGCGGTACTTAAAGCTCTCGGCACGGGTTTTAGTCAAGGCGTTGGTCGCAAGGATGTTTCGGTTACGCGTGATAAACTCGGCAAACCGAAAGCGCTGCTTTCGGGCCGTGCTCTCGAGATCGCTCAAGAGCTGGGTGTTGTTGAGGTCGCTCTTTCCATTACGCTTACAGGAGACTTAGCCGTTGCGAATGCCATCGCGATTACCGAAGATGCTCGGCCTAAGCCAAAAGAGGAAAAGGTGAGTACCAAGAAACGCGTAGCGCAGACATTTAAAGAGGCTCGCTCTGTTTTAGATGAGCTTGAGCAGCTGCAGAATTCAGCATTGACGGAGCACCTGGGCGATGCTTCGCAAGATACGCTAGGAGCATAGATGAAACCGGTTTTGAGTACCGAAGAAGTCGTTCGTCTCGAGGATATCATCGAACGCGAAGGGACTTCGAAGGCCGAGCTTATGGAGCTCGCGGGTGAGTTTGCCGCCAACGAGATCTTGAAGCTCAATCCCGATCGGGTTCTCGTTCTGGTCGGTTTTGGTAATAATGGCGGCGACGGTTGGGTTGCCGCCGATATTCTGAGCCATAAGGGTGTGGACGTCGATATCGTTTCTCCGGTTGAGCCGGATGAGATTCCTGCTGCTCTGGCACGTCATGTTGCTCGTCGTACTGCCGGCCGCGATGTGCACGTTTGCGTCGGCCCCTCGCGTGATGAACTCGAGGTTTTGATCGATAAGGCCGATGTTGTTGTCGATGCCATTTTTGGTACCGGTTTTCACGGGAATCTGCGTGCGCCGTTCTCCATCTGGATTCCTACGGTCAATGAATGCGCCGACTGTGTCGTATCCATTGATGTCCCCTCGGGCCTGAATGCCGAGACGGGCGTTGTTGATGACGACTGCATTCGTGCCGAGCATACGGTGACGATGATTGCGCCCAAGATTGGTTTGTATAGCGCCGATGGCCCTGAGTATGCTGGCGATTTGATCTGCGGCAATCTTTACGACCGTCTTGACGAGGTCATCGATGATGTCGACCACGCCGCCGAGATTGTCGAGCCCGGTGACTTAGTTGATTACTTTGCTCCACTACCTACGAATATCGATAAGTATTCCCGTGGCTCTGTGCTTATTGTCGCCGGATCTGCGCAATATCCTGGTGCTGCCATTATGGCGGCCAAGTCTGCAGCTCGCGCGGGTGCTGGTTACGTGGCAGTTGCGGCTCCTGACGCCTGCGCCAATCTTATTCGCATGGCACTTCCTTCGATTCCCGTCTTTGCTATTCCGTCTGATTCCCGCGGCTCCTTTGGCGCCGCTGCGCGCATGACGGTGTGCGAGATTGCAAAGAAGTACAGCTGCGTACTGTGCGGTCCTGGTATGACGACATCTGCCGGCGCTATGCAGGTGGTTTCGGGCTTGCTCGAGCTTGATGTGCCGCTTATTTTGGACGCCGATGCACTCAACTGCCTTGCTAAGATTGCCATTGACGGTATTGATAGTAACCCCGAGATGTATCGTCGCGAGCAGCCGTTGGTTATGACGCCGCACTATCGTGAGCTTTCGCGTCTGGTTGCCGGAGACGAGGTGAACGACCTTGGTACCGCGATTGCAGCCGCGCAGAAGGTTGTCTGGGCTGCAGGCTCCGACAACCTGGTGGTCATTGCCAAGGGGCCGACGACGGCTATCTGTGGCGTTGAGCGTGTACTGCTGCCGCTCTCGGGTCCGGCTTCTCTGGCAACTGCCGGTTCGGGTGATGTTCTCGCGGGTATTTTGGCCGGCACGCTTGCCACCATGCGCGACGAGATGGATCGTTGGGAGTTGCTGTATTCGTACGCCGTCGCACTTCACAGCTACGCCGGTTTTGCCGCGGCGACGGAGTATGGTGAGAAGAGCGTTATCGCGACCGATCTTATCGACTTGATCGGTCCTGCCATGGAGCTGGCGGCAAAGGATGCGCTCGAAGATCTGGGAATCATGGACGAAGGGTCGGATGACTAATCATGAATAAAGCCGATTTGACGCGCTGGTCCTGGGTCGAGATCGACCGCGGGGCGCTCCGTCGCAACACGAGGGCCTATAAGAATTTACTGAATCCACGTCAGCGCCTGTGCTGCGTGGTTAAGGCCGATGCTTATGGTCATGGAGCTGTTGAGTGCGCCAAGATCATGTATTCGGCCGGTGCCGACATGTTTGCCGTGGCGACGGTTAACGAGGGCGTTGAGCTCCGACAGGGCG
>CATYJA010000175.1:0-2532 GCA_958407545.1 uncultured Collinsella sp.
CTTTAACAAGCAGATGGGGCTACCCGTGACGCTTGAGCAGGTCGGGCTTTCCGAGGCCGATATCCCTGCCCTGTGCGAGCACGCGCACGCCACCAACGAGTGGAAGCAGGGCAACCCCGAGCCCTTCACCGACGAAAAATTCGCCGCCGCCATCAAGGCCGCCAACGCCTACGGCCACACGCTCTAGACCCAGGCCAAAACCACCACAAGGGAGCAGTGCCCTTGTGGTGGTTTTTTATTGCTCCAGCATGCTGGGGTCGAACTCGCTTGCCGGGATCACACGGTAGCCGTGGCGCAGGAGCAGGTCGACGAAAACACCGTTGCCCGCGGTGAGCGTACTGCTAAAGGTGCCGTCGTAGATGTGACCCGCACCGCACGAGGGGCTGCGGTCCTGAAGGATGCACGCGGCGATCTCTTCCGGCCCGCCCGCCTGCTCGCACATATCGAGCGCTCGTTGGGCACCCAGGCGAAATTCGCGATCGACCGATATGCCCTCGCAGGTACGAACCTCTCCGTTCACAATCTCGGACGGCTTGCGCGGCGTGGGCAGGCCCCCAAAGACCTCAGGGCACACCAAGAGGACCTCGGTCCCTGTACGCTCGCAGGCCTCGACCAACTCGCGATGGTAGTTGTCGAGCCCGTTATACTTGCAGCTCTCGCCCATCAAGCAGGCGCTCACCACGATCTTCATTTCCATCCCTCTCAAGCAAAACGCCCCATTTGAGAAAGCTGCTCAAATGGGGCGTCGGCGTTTACTGGCTCGGCCGCGGCTTTACTGCTGCTTGGGCATCAGCGGATTCTCGCGCGTGAGGAGATTCATGAACTCCTCGCCCGTGATCGTCTCCTTCTTGTACAGATAACGAGCCAGCTCGTGGAGCTTGAACTTGTTCTCCTTCAGGATCTGCAGGGCGCGGTCGTGCGCATCCTCGATCAGCTTGGCGACAATCGCGTCCACGCGCTCGGCCGTACCGGGGGCGCAGGTGAGCGACGTGTCCTGGTTAAGGTACGCATTCTGAACGGTACCGAGTGCCATCATGCCAAACTCATCGGACATACCAAAGCGCGTCACCATGTTACGGGCGAGCTTGGTGGCCTGCTCGATATCGTTGGCGGCGCCGGTCGTCATCTCACCAAAGATGAGCTCCTCGGCTGCACGGCCACCGCAATAGACGGCGAGCTTGTCCAGGACCTCCTGGCGCGTCGTCAGGAAGCGCTCATCCTCCTCGACCTGCATGGTGTAGCCCAGAGCACCGCTCGTGCGCGGCACGATGGTGATCTTCGTGACCGGTGCAGAGCCCTTCTGGCGGGCGGCAACGATGGCATGGCCGATCTCGTGGTAAGAAACAACCTGCTTCTCGTGGTCGGACAGCACCGTGGACTTACGCTGCTGGCCGGCGATGACGACCTCCACCGACTCCTCAAAATCGTCCTGCGTAGCGCGCTTGCGGCCCTCACGGACGGCACGCAGGGCGCCCTCGTTGATGATATTGGCCAGGTCAGCGCCCGAGGCACCGGGCGTGGCGCGGGCAATCGCGGTCAGGTCGATCGGCGGCTGCGTCTTCACGCTCTTGGCATGCAGCTCGAGAATGTTCTTGCGGCCGGTCAGATCGGGCAGCTCAACGGGAATGCGGCGGTCAAAACGACCGGGGCGCAGCAGGGCCGGATCGAGGCTGTCGGGACGGTTGGTGGCAGCGAGGACAACGATACCCTTGTGGTTATCGAAGCCATCCATCTCGGTCAGCAACTGATTGAGCGTCTGCTCGCGCTCGTCGTTGCCGCTAAAGCCGCCGCCGTCACGCTTTTTGCCGATGGTATCGATCTCGTCGATAAACACAATGCACGGGGCCTTTTCCTTGGCCTGCTTAAACAGGTCGCGCACCTTGGCGGCGCCACGGCCGACGAACATCTCGACGAACTCAGAACCCGAAATGCTAAAGAACGGAACACCAGCCTCGCCGGCAACAGCCTTGGCTAGCAGGGTCTTACCGGTACCCGGAGGGCCAACAAGGAGAGCACCGCGCGGCAGCTTGGCGCCAATCTCCTCGTAGCGCTGGGGCTTCTCCAGAAAGTCGACGACCTCCTTGAGGGACTCCTTGGCCTCTTCCTGGCCGGCGACATCCTTAAAGGTCACGCCCACGTCCTTGGAGGCGATCACGCGCGCGCCGGACTTGCCCAGTCCACCGCCGCCAAAGCCACCGCCGCCAAAGTTCATCGAAGGACCGTCATCACCCATGGCCTTCTTCATGCGGCGGTTGAGCCACCAGCCGATCAGGAAGAAAATCGCCATGGGAAGGATGAGCGTAAGCAGGTAGTAGGTCATCAAACCCGAGTTTTTATCGGGAACGACCGACTCCAGCGAAGCGCCAGACTCAAGCACGCGATCGGTAAAGCCCGCATCGTTCGGCACACCGGTCGTCTTATAGGCGATGTTCTCGTCCTCGCCCTTCTTGGTGTAATAAATCGAATAATCGTCCGTGTTGTACTCGACCTTGTCGACACTCTTCTTATCGAGCGCTTTGACAAACGTCGAGT
>CATYJA010000176.1:0-2531 GCA_958407545.1 uncultured Collinsella sp.
GAAAGCTCGGCAATGAGCTTGGCATCGGTGAAGTTTGCCACGGCCTTGACGATGGCGGCTGCGCGCTTGGCGGGGTCGCCGCTCTTAAAGATGCCCGAGCCGACAAACACGCCTTCGGCGCCCAGCTGCATCATCAGCGCGGCGTCGGCGGGGGTCGCTACGCCGCCGGCGGCAAAGTTCACGACGGGAAGCTTACCCGTGGCATGGACCTCGCGCACCAGCTCGACCGGAACCTGCAGTTGCTTGGCTGCCTCAAAGAGCTCGTCGTTGCGCAGGGCAACAACGTCACGGATCTGCTTTTGGATCTTGCGCATGTGACGCACGGCCTGAACGACGTCGCCCGTACCCGGCTCACCCTTGGTGCGAATCATCGTGGCGCCTTCGGCAACACGGCGCAGCGCCTCGCCCAGATCACGGGCGCCGCAGACAAACGGCACGTCAAACTGGGTCTTGTCGATGTGATAGACGTCATCGGCAGGGGAGAGAACCTCGGACTCATCGATGTAGTCGATCTCGATGGCCTGCAGGACCTGCGCCTCGACGATGTGACCGATGCGGCACTTGGCCATGACGGGGATGGAGACGGCCTCCTGGATGCCCTTGATCATCTTGGGGTCGCTCATGCGCGAGACGCCGCCTGCGGCACGGATGTCGGCCGGGATGCGCTCGAGGACCATGACGGCGCAGGCGCCTGCCTCCTCGGCGATGCGTGCCTGCTCGGGCGTGGTAACGTCCATGATGACGCCGCCCTTGAGCATCTGCGCGAGCTCGCGATTGAGTTTGACGCGGTCGGCCTTGCTGTTCTGTTCTGCCATGGTTGCTCCCTTGGTTGGCATGTGCATTGCTTGACGGAACATCCTATCGGGGAGCTGGGTATGACAAAATACTCAGTTTTCGAGATAATTACAAGGTCAGACTAATACCAGATTGAATGACTTAATAAGGTCAGGTGATAGGCTCATGCTTGACTACAATTTGGAAAAACGCGGCGAAGCATCGCTCTATGAGTATGTTTACCAGCAAATTCGAGATGATATCGTAGCTGGACGCATTGTGGCGGGGGAGCATTTGCCGTCTAAGCGCTCCTTTGCCAGTCATCTGGGAATCAGTGTTATTACCATCGAGAATGCATATAGCCAGTTACTCGCTGAGGGCTATATTTGCTCAATACCACGTCGTGGCTACTACGCTTGCGAGCTTCCGGATGCACCGGTTTTGGCTTCGGCTGCGGAGGGCATCGACCGAGATGCCGTCTCTGTGGGCCCCAGCGTGCATGATGTCAACGGACAGGTCGAGCGATTCGATGCGCTTTCTCCTTCTGCTTTGGAGGCGGCGCGGCTTTGGCAAAGCGCGCTACGGGCGACGCTGGCATCCGAAGACGAGCGCGAAATCTTTTCGCCCGCACCGGCGCAGGGCACTGCTCGGCTGCGACGCGCAATTGCTCACCATCTGCACGGGACAAGGGGTATGAATGTCGACCCCAACAACATCGTTATCGGTGCGGGCGCCCAGCTGCTCGATACCATGTTGGTTCAGTTGCTTGGCGCGGACAAGGTGTATGCGGTTGAGGATCCGGGCTATTTGCGTCTGACGCGTATCTATCAGGCTATGGGCTGCAAAGTTCGACATATCCCGTTGGATGATGAGGGCGTGGACTTGAGCACTCTGCAGAAAAGCGGGACCGATGTCCTTCACCTGATGCCGTCCCATCAGTATCCGACCGGTCTTGTGACGAGCATTGCGCGTCGCTATGCGCTTCTGAGCTGGGCCGCCGAGCGACCAGGTCGGTATCTCATCGAAGATGACTTTGATTGTGAGTTTCGCCTTGCCGGGAAGCCGATTCCCGCGCTCGCGTCGATCGATGCCGCCCAGTCGGTTATCTACACCAACACGTTTTCGAAGAGCCTTTCATCGGCGTTGCGTTTGGCGTACATGGTGTTGCCCGATGAGTTAATGGAGCGGTTTAGGCGCAACCTTGGTTTCTACGCCTCGTCGGTGAGCTCTGTTGATCAGGTCGCTTTGGCGCGTTTGCTGGAATCGGGTGATTACGAGCGACATGTGAACCGCGTGCGCGTTCGTGCTCGCGAGGCGCGTGATGGCCTGATGGCGCTTGTGCGGAAGGTATTTCCGGCAGGAGAGGTCTCGATCGAGCATGCAGACGCGGGCCTTTACTGTATCGTGGTTGCGGAGCGTGGAGCGGGCGGAAGCTCTTTTGTGCGGGCCCTCACGCGCTCGAGTATCCCTTTTGTCGATATCAGTGACTGTTATTGGTGTGCCGATGGCGCATCTGTCCCTGAAAACTCAAGTCAAATTCTTGTTCAGTATGACGATTTGAGTCCAAAAGCGCTAAATACCTTGGAATCGCAGCTAATGGGAGCACTCTGCAACCTAAGTGAGTAGGCTTTTGGAACTTTGGCGACCAGGCAGTTTTGTAACAAGCTATCTACCTGCGGTTTTGAAAAGCAGGATGACCGGGCTGGGTAGCGCGCAGAGTCGTGGTGTAAGAAGCAAGGGAGGGCCATCGCCTAGAA